>CACNDI010000007.1 GCA_902619165.1 uncultured Alphaproteobacteria bacterium | reverse complement strand
AAGACCACGGTCCTCGATATTCTAATTTTTTATAGATATTTAGTGACTTTTCTATTTTTCCGATATTTTTGTATGCTAAGGCCAGGTTTGCCTTAGCCTGTTGGTAGGATGGCTCTTCTGTTACTATTACTTTTAACAGTTTTATAGCTTCATTTAAATGGCCCTTTTGTAACTCAATATTAGCAATATTCATTTTTGCCGCGACCAAGCCTTCGTCTAATTTAAGTGCTTTTTTAGAGTTTGAAGCGGCTTCGTCTAAAAGCCCCAATCTTCTGCTTACAATCCCAACTAGGTTAAAATATTTTGCGTTGTTAATATTAGCTGATCTTATTTTTTCACAAATGCTTAAGGCTTCTTTATAAGCACCGGATTTAGCTAGCTCAATGGCATTCAACAAATCTCTCGAAAGAACATTATCTTTTTTTTTTGACCCATTTGATTCCCACTAAAAAAAAGGGCGAGATATACCCGCCCTTTTACTGATTAATATATGTTCAATTTAGAACTTGAATGAAGCCGTCAATGTTGACGAACCTGTACTAGTCATAACAGCACTTAATGTTCCTGCTGAACCTAGCGGTCCAGAGGCGCCGATTGTTGTCAACGCGTCATCTTTATTGTAACTACCGGTTAGCGTGATAGTTGGTGAGATCGCCATTGAACCACTAGCTATCAGGTTATCACCAGCTGAACTTGTACCAGCTTTCTCTTGGTAAGTTATACCAACGGAGGTACCACCACCTGCGTAGCTAAGACCGACGGTACTGATGCTCTTATGCACTGCCCTAAGAGCAAATGCATCGGTAATAGTGCTCGCACCAGCTACACCTGCGCCTTTCCAAGAAGCTGTTGTCCCAGCAGCATTCATAGACACTGCACTGTAGGTAAGTACTTTGTCCTGAAGTCCATCTGAGTTTTGAGCGTTAGTTGCGTTCAACGTCATTCCGCCGCCGAGATCTAATGCAGCTGCAAGACCCATGGAGTAGGAAGTACCAGCATTAACTCTAGTTACAGTTAAGCCAACACCACCGAGGGTTGTGCCAATTGAAAAACCTAAATCTCCATCAGCTTGCCACCCAAGGCCATAGGACATTGTTCCGTATGCTCCTTTGATACCGATTGTTTGGCTTTTTGGCTCTAAGTTATCGCCATCCATCTCATTATCAACCTGAACAGTAGCTCCACCAAGTGCCATAGTAGCCTGAAGCTGTGTATCAGCTGAATTTGTGTCAAGCGCAACATCCATACCATAAATGGCAGATACGGCAGAAGTAGCAGCGTGCTGAGTCTTACCAACAGACAAGCTTAACATTCCATTGCTTAATGCCAATGTGCCTCCGGAAACGGACCCACCACCTAGGTTTAGCGTACCACTAGTGCTGGCTGTCCATCCGTCACCAGCAGTCATTGCAACGCCTAGTGAAGCTGTTGTATTAATAGATGCTGTTGTTTCTGTAGCTTCTGTACCAGCATCTTGTGCATCAGCAAATGCTTTTATGTCTGCTGTGAGGTCGGAAACTGCTGATCCGTTCGGAGTTGCACCGTTACCAGCTACTTCCATAAGAACGTCCATAGCTTCAGAGTGTGAACCGCCCAAGAAGTCGTCGATCACGTCTTCAACCGCTGACATACCAGCTTCAGCAGCGCCACCGACAACTGCTGTTGCCAGGTTATAACTCGCGTGCTCATTTATGGCAACTCTCATCGCCTCAATCCGAGCAACCGCATAGTTGAAATTTGTGGAGTTTGCTACAGCTGCAGCAGATGTCGAAGTGGTAGCCAAGCCGACTACAGTCTCTTCTGCTCCGCCGGTAGAGTTTGCACTACCTCGCGCTAAAAAATCAAACAAAAAGTCTCTCTTAATAGATTTCTCTGTTATTGAGGTAGCATCTTTAGTAGACTGGTTCGTTAACGTGATGGACATAGCTCCAGACCACGTCATAGGATGCGCGTGGTGGAAATATGGTTGATCAGACACAGCTGTCGGATCTGCAGCAAACGCAGGAGCAGTAAGCCCTACAATCGCTGTTGTTGTTAATAGAACTTTTTTCATGTTCTTTCCTCATATTTAAATGTTTACATTTAGGTGCACCTGCTCAAATACTGAAAATACATCTTCTTAGTACTCAAGCAAATATCTTCCTATAATTCTGTTTAATATCAGAAAGGTCAAGTAGGCTTTTGAGATAATGAATTTGTTTTTTTTTATGATGTAAAATTGCAACATAATTGGTCTGAAATTGACTAAATTTGCTATTGATAGTAGTTCAATACTATTAAGAATAAATATTTTGAATAGCAGGAGTTCTTTATCGATATAAAGAATAAGCAAAAAATGGAACGATACAACGCAAAATCTACCGAAAAAAAGTGGCAGGAAAAATGGGAGAAAGAGAAAACCTATCTTACTGACGTGGATGTAACCAAAGAGAAATACTATGTATTAGAAATGTTTCCATATCCATCAGGAAAAATTCATATGGGTCACGTACGCAATTATACGATGGGAGACGTTATCGCTCGTTATAAGAAGCATAAGGGATTTAATGTCTTGCACCCTATGGGATGGGATGCTTTCGGTATGCCTGCTGAAAACGCCGCAATAGAAAATAATATTCATCCAGGAACTTGGACGTATAAAAATATAGACGAAATGAAAGATCAGCTTAAGCCAATGGGCCTATCAATAGACTGGTCAAGAGAGTTCGCAACATGTGACAAAACATATTACAAACACCAACAAGAGGTCTTCATCGATATGTTAGAACAAGACCTCGCTTATAGAAAAAAGTCACTCGTTAACTGGGATCCAGTTGACAAGACAGTTTTGGCAAATGAACAAGTGGAAAATGGAAAAGGATGGAGGTCAGGAGCCGAAATTGAAAAACGAGAACTGACACAATGGTTTTTTAGGATTTCAGATTATGCACAAGACTTGCTAGAAAGCTTGGACAACTTGCCAAACTGGCCAGAAAAAGTGAAGACCATGCAAAAAAATTGGATTGGGCGGTCTGAAGGTGCCTCTATTATGTTCTCGTTGGAAAATTCTCCTCATTTGGACAAATTAGAGGTGTTTACTACAAGACCTGATACAATATTCGGAATGTCCTTCGGAGCAATATCACCAAATCACCCCTTAGCAAAAGCTCTTGCAGAAAATAATGAGAACATCAAACTTTTTCTAGATGAATGCAACTCTTCGTCGACAGATCAAGCTAGTTTGGAAAAGCTCGAGAAAAAGGGAGTTAAGACTGCAATTAAAATAAAGCACCCCTTTAAAAATAGCAACGTACCTCTTTACATCGCAAATTTCGTTCTCATGGAATATGGTAGTGGAGCTATTTTTGGTTGCCCAGCGCATGATCAAAGAGATCTAGAGTTTGCGTTAAAATATAAATTGGATGTGTTTCCAGTGGTATGCCCATCAGATCAAGACGCAGCTACATTTCATATAAAAGAAGAAGCATATACGGGACACGGAAAAATCATAAACTCCGATTTTTTAAATGGAATGACTATCGAAGATGCAAAAGAGAAGGTTGTCTCGATGCTTTCTGAAAAACAAATGGGCCGAAAGAAAGTGACCTTCAGGCTCAAAGATTGGGGTATTTCTCGGCAAAGATATTGGGGTTGCCCAATACCAGTTATACATTGTGAGAAATGTGGGGTTGTACCTGAAAAAAAAGAAAATCTTCCGGTAAAACTCCCAGAAAACATTTCTTTTAAAAATCCTGGAAATCCTCTGGAAGCCGCAACCGAGTGGGTCAATTTAAATTGTCCTGTTTGTGATAGCCCAGCTAAACGTGAGACGGATACAATGGATACATTTGTTGACAGCTCATGGTATTTTATGAGGTTTACTAGCCCTAAACATAATAGACCTACCAAAAGAGACGACTTAAAGTATTGGATGAATGTGGATCAGTACATCGGCGGCGTTGAACATGCTATCTTACACCTTCTTTATTCACGGTTTTTCGCCCGCGCTATGCATAAAACTGGACACATTTCTGAAGATTTTTTAGAACCGTTTTCAGCACTATTCACGCAGGGCATGGTTTGCCATGAAACATATAAAGACACAGAAGGAAATTGGCTCTCTCCAGAAGAAGTAACAGTATCCATAAATAATTCAGGCGAAAGAATAGCAAAAAGTCTTAAGAAAGGCTCACGGGTTGAAGTTGGACCATCAGTAAAAATGTCTAAATCTAAGAAGAATGTTATAAATCCAATAGACATTATAGATCAATTTGGTGCAGATACAGCAAGGTGGTTTGTAATGTCTGATAGCCCTCCGGATAGAGATATCTCATGGTCAACAGAGGGAGTTGAGGGTGCATGGAGGCATCTAAATCGCGTTTGGCGCTTGACTAAAGAGATAGCTATCGAGCTCAAGAAATCTGACAAAGGACTGGTCTTGACTGAAGACAGACAGATCGATGACTATATTTTAAATACATCAAGGTTTATTGAAGGCTTTTCGTTTAATAAAGCAATTGCAAAAATTTATGAATTGACAAACTTCTTAGCCAGAAAAGACACCAGAACAGAACAGAGAATTTATGGAATCAAGGCTCTTGCTGTGCTCATGGAACCATTTACCCCTCACTTAGCACAAGAAATTTGGATAACAATAGGAGAGCAGGGGCTTGTCGCTGAAGCGCAATGGCCAGATATTAAAGAGTGGGTGAACTACAAAGAAGAAACAATAACCTTACCTATTCAGATAAATGGAAAAAGAAAAACTGAAATATCGGTAGCCTCTGATCTTACGGAGGAGGCTCTGAAGAAATTAGTTCTTAATGAAAACATAATAAAAAATGCTTTGCAGAATTCTGACTTAAAACGATTCATTTATGTCCCTAAAAGAATCATAAATCTTGTAACTTGAGAGGTAGCTTTATCTTCAAGCACGTATTAATAATTTTCATTATTTTCGCAAACGCCAATTGCGGGTTTTCACCTCTATATAAACACACTGATTCAATGGAAATATTTAAAAATATTGAAATACAAAAAAACAAAATTACTTCGGCCTTTTTAATTAAAGAGGCGCTCGAAAAGAAGGCACCTTTTGCAGAAAGTGGGCAAAACGCTTTGCAAATAGAGCCATCTATTAGTAATTCATATGGGGTAATTACAAAAGAAAATGAGATAACAAGATATTCAGTGACTTTGGACGTTGAATATCGTTTGTATAATAAAAAGACAAAAAAAGTTGTTTATAAAAATAAAGCTTCTGCTACGTCAGATTACAGCGCTGCTGTAACCTTTACAGGTTTCGCCACAGAAATAGCTAGAAAAGATACTTATGAAAGACTTGCAGATACAGTTGCCGAAAAAATGATCACAGATATTTTAATTAATAACTTAAGTGAATATACCCCTTGATTTATTACAGGCAAAAGATTGGCAGTTTCACTGAAAAATTCGAAGAATGCTCCGTAATTATCTTACTTGGTGAAAACTATTCATTATTACAAAAAGACGCAAAAAAAATTTCTGACTCACTCGCAGGAAAAATTGCAGTTGAAGAAATGCGAGTAAACAAATATTTCAATCATGAAATTAATGAAAAAAGAAACGAAATATTAACAAGCCTGAAAACAAAAAGTTTTTTCCCTGGCCGTCAAATAATATTGCTGAATGAGCTGCATGAGAAAGATTACAAAATTATTACTGAGATAGACGCGGAATGGCAAAATGATGATGCTATAACTATCGTTACCATGAATGCATTGTCAAAGAAATCTGAAGTTACAAAATTATTTGCATCTAGTGATCGGATAGCTGTTGTTACCTATACTAATAGTAAAATTGATAAAGATTTTTTCGTGAAAAGATTGACCGATTCAGGAATAAATTTTTCTGGGAAGGAAGTATTAGATGTACTTATCGATTTCGCTAACTTTACACCAGAAAATATTTTAGAAAATGAGTTGGAAAAGTTAAGGCTTTTCAAACTTTATGATGACAAGCCTCTGTCGGTAGACGATTTTTTTGATATAATATCATTAAACTATGAAGTCAAAGAATTAAGCCTTGCAGTTGCATTGGCCGAAAGAAATATTATAGAATTAGATAAAAATCTTAGTGCGTTCCATTCATACAGTAAAAGCCCGATATCTATATTGCACTTTGTATCCGCTTATTTCTACAAGTTATATTTAATAAAATTATATGGGCCCACTAGCTTTGAGGTGCGTCGTGAATATCCTTTTCTGATTGCACATGATCTTCAAAAAGCAAAACAACATGTGAATCAATGGTCCTTACAACAAATAAGCCGGGCAACCGACTCCCTCACGGCTTCAGATCTAAAATTAAGAAAATATTCTTCTTTGTTTCAACGTTCTATTCTAACCCAATGTCTACATAAAATTATGGAAATTTAACTTTCTTGGTACCCTTTTTAAATAAAATAAGGAAAGTATGTCTTTATCCCGTATTGTATTTACTGTCTTTAGTTTGGATTATTGCACACCGCTTAAGAAAGAGGTATGGGAGATATGAAAAAATGCCAATCCCCGTAGTGTGTATTGGAAACATTACTTTGGGCGGTGCGGGCAAGACCCCTACAGTTATTTTTTTAGCAAATTACTTTAAAAAAAATAATATCAAAGCCCACGTTGTCAGTCGTGGATATGGCGGAGCATTTAGAGATATTGTTTGTGTTGATCCAAGAACTCATAGTGCAAATCAAGTGGGTGATGAGCCTTTATTAATTTCTCAGCATGCTAAGGTTTGGGTGTCAAAAAAAAAGAGAGAAGGAGTTTTAGAAGCCTATAAGGCGGGCGCTGAATTAGTGCTTCTAGATGATGGCCATCAAAATTTTTCGATTGCAAAAGATGTAAATATTTTGGTATTTGATGCAGAAGTTAACCTTAAGAATGAGAACATTTTTCCTTTAGGAAACTTAAGAGAAAATCCTCGACTAGCAATTGACAGAGCTGACTTTTTGATTTCCATAGGTAATTCAATTTCAAATAAAAATTTACGAGGAACTATTTTTCAAAACGATAACCAAAAGATCATAGACGGAAAATTTGTGCCTAACATAATTCCAAAATTAAAGAACCGAAAGCTTGTTGCATTTTGTGGTATTGGAAGACCAGAAAAATTCTTTTCAATGCTACGAGAGCTAAATCTCGAAATTATTAAAGAATACTCATTTCCCGACCATCATTTTTATTCTAGTAGACAGCTTACCAAAATCTCGAATATTGCTACAAAGAATAATGCGCTTGTTGTAACCACCGAAAAAGACTTCGTAAAAATACCCATAACTTTTAAAAAAAATATTTACCCAATAGATATCAAATTACATTTGTCAAAAAATGAAAAAGTGCTATCGGGATTAAAGAAATTAGTTACCTAACTCTTTATCAATTATTTTCTTTAGTTCATCGTAGGACCTGTTTTCGTATTTCTTTCCATTTATAATAAAAGTCGGAGTAGACTCAATAGCATCTTTATCAACATAAATCTGAAATTCATTCACCAAATCTAATGCTTTTTCTTGGTCCTCTAGGCAAGAAATTGCTTTTCCCTTTTCAATTCCTGATTTTGCAGAAATTTTTAAAAGTGAATCTACAATTTTATCACTGGATTCGTATCTAGACCAAATTGGCTGCTCGGCATAAAGTAAATCAAGCATACCAAAATAATGATTTACCACATTTGTGCAGCGTGCAGTCAAAGCTGCCCATAACCCAGCTTTATCAAAATAAATTTCTCTATGAATAAATTTTACTTTACCAGTTTCGATATACTCCTTATTTAACCGTGGATAAACATTAGAATGAAATGCCGCACATGCTGGACAAGTCAATGAAGCATATTCAACAAAAACAACGGGCGCGTCGTCATTTCCTTTCGACATTTCAATATACTTGCTTTCAACTTTTGAGGGGTCTGCTCCATATGCAAATCCTGACATAAAGATTAATAAAAGTAGCAAACATGTACTGATCCAATATTGTTCATTCTTCCATAATCTCATTTTTTTTCCTTGAATTACTAAGGTTATTTTTCATTTTGGTTAGTGCATTTTCTAATTGAATAACAGCAATTTTAGGGTCGGTAGTTTCTATGCTTTTTGTAGCACTAAAGTCATGCGAATTGTCTAATTCTACCACGTTTTTATGGTTAATGTCATGCAATCGTTGAAATTTTATCTCGCCTATCACTTCTTTCGAATAAAAAGAATTTATTTTTTCGATAATGTCTTGTATCTGTAAAGACATCTCCGGCATATAGGGACCAGTCATACCAAGATAAAGAATATTTTTTTCACCACCTTTTATGGTTTTCATTCTAACTGGACGAGCTTTTTTTGATATTTCTTCCCCAACAATTGTATCCCATATGTCTAATAATTTGGCGCAACTGATTATGTTTAGTTGACCATGTCTTTTTACTAATGGTTCGATTAAATTTCCAATGGATTTAAAATTTCTTTTCTGATATTTCATTTTTCACCCAAGTTTTCAAGCCGTTATAATTTATGGTATAGCAAATTGAAATGGAAAATATAAGTAAAATCCTAATGAAATGGTACGCTGAGAACGGTAGAACACTGCCGTGGCGAGTAAATCCTAAAGACGCAGAGGCAGGGCAGAATCCTGATCCCTATAAAATTTGGATATCTGAAATAATGTTACAGCAAACTACTGTGAACGCTGTAATTCCTTATTTTAAGAGTTTTATAAAAAAATGGGATAGTATAGATAATCTTAGCAATGCTGATGAGGATGATATTTTAGCTTTTTGGGCGGGTCTTGGTTATTATGCAAGAGGAAGAAATCTTTTGAAATGCGCAAAGGAGCTGAGCGAAAAGTTTGATGGCAAATTACCAAATGACAAAAGAGCTCTTATGGAATTACCGGGTATTGGTGAGTATACCGCTTCGGCCATAAGATCAATTGCCTTTGGTGAAAGAGAAGTGGTGATTGATGCAAATATTGAACGAGTCGTTTGTAGACTTTTCAAGATTGAAAAGCCTGTAAACCAGTCTAAAAAAGACATTAAAAAATATGCCTCGCAACTTTTCCCCAAACTTCATAGTGGTGACTTTGCTCAAGCATTAATGGATTTTGCAAACGTAGTTTGCAAGCCTAAGAAACCTAACTGTAATCATTGTCCAATTGCGACATCCTGTTTAAGCGAGAAGCTAGGTGTTGTAGGAAATATTCCCGCAAAACCAGTCAAAAAAGACAAACCAATAAGAAGGGGTTTCGTATTTTTCATAAGAGTGCCGCCAAACAGCTTCTTACTTGAACGAAGGCCGAGTGAAGGAATATTAGGAGGACTTTTGGGTTTCCCCACAACTGAATGGGAGGAAATAAAAAATAAGCCAACTTTACCTTTAAAGGCTAGCTGGACTTTTACCAAACAATTAGTTACACATCAATTTTCGCATTTTAAATTGGAACTCGAAATTGTGTTAGGCGAAAAAAGAAACTCTAAATTTGATAGTTCTAAATATTTGGCAGCCGAACAACAAAGCTTCGATTTAATGACGTTACCAACATTAATGCGAAAAGTGTACACTAAAGCGATCGAGCTTTAATGCTATTTTGCATTCGAATTCTGTGTTCTAGCTTTCTGTCTAAAATAGTCAATTGGGATTAGCTCACCACCTTTTTTGACATGCCAATAATTCCATCCATTACATGATGGAGATCCCTCTAATATAGCACCAACCCTGTGTATGGAACCCTTGGCTTTATGGGTAATTAATGTGCCATCAGGACGAACTCTAGCTACATATCGTTTGTTAACAGAAGTCAGCTCATCTCCAGGCTTTAGAAGACCTCTTTCTACCAGCTGACCAAATGGAACTCTTTCCAGATCCTTTTTTGTTTCTGTTATTTCTAAATCTTTCTCGGAATAAGGGCGAGATTTATTTATGCGTTTCTGAGCTTCTATAAAGTAACTCTTATCCTTTTCAATACCGATAAATTTTCGCGCTAAACGTTTGGCTACAACTCCTGTAGTTCCCGTTCCTAGAAACGGATCCAGAATCAAATCACCCTTCTTCGTACTCGCTATTATGATTCGGTGTAAAAGTGATTCTGGTTTTTGCGTGGGGTGGATTTTTTTTCCATTTTTTCCTTTCAGTCTTTCTGATCCTGAACATATTGGTAAAAACCAGTCAGATCTCATCTGGGTCCCCTCATTTAGTTCCTTTAACGCATCATAATTGAACACATACTTGGAATTGTCAGATTTGGCAGCCCATATTAAAGTTTCATGAGCATTGGTAAATCGCCTACCTCGAAAGTTTGGCATAGGATTAGATTTTCTCCAAAATACATCATTTAATATCCAATACCCCAAGTTTTGCAAACTGGCTCCAATCCGAAAAATATTATGATAAGAACCTATCACCCATATAGCCCCATCCTTTTTTAAAATCCTCCTAGCCTGCCCTAACCACTTTTTAGTAAATTTATCGTAATCATTAAAGCTGGAAAATTTATCCCAATCTTCTTTAACACCATCAACCTTTGAATTGTTTGGGCGCAGCAATTCCTTGTTAAGCTGTAAATTATAAGGTGGATCCGCAAAAATTAAATCGACTGAGTTTTCAGGTATTTTTTCCATCAACGAGATGCAGTCATCATTAAAAAGTTCTGTTCCAAAAGAAGATTGGAACAAATACTCTATATTTAAGCTCATATTTTGCCTCAATTTTTCCGTAAACGTTGAGTCAAATTATCGCAAGCGTCAAATTTTTTATTTAAAAACAGTTACTTATTTTTCATAAACACAACATGTTGTATATGGGCTTGAAAGATCTTCTATGCTCAGTGTTAATACCCAACTTATAGATGGCGGCTTTATGTTCGTCCACTCCATATCCCACATTCCTTTCCCAGCCATAACCTGGAAAGCGTATATTTAATGATTTCATATGAAAGTCGCGTGACACTTTTGCAACAATGGAAGCCGCCGCTATACTCGCTATTTTATTATCTCCTTTAATTATGCTGTAGGCCCTTGAAGCAGATCGATATGCTTCCGGCAAAGTATTTCCATCAAAGTATAAACTATCTTTTGTCTCAGAAACTTTCTCAACAGCCTTTTGCATTACATATAAAGAACTACTCAAAATATTAAAGCTATCAATCACCTTAGCTGACGAGAAAGAAACCCCTACTGAAAAAGTTTCTAATATCTCAAAGTACAGTTCGATTCTCTGACGGGGGCTTAAGGTTTTTGAGTCAGCTAGCCCTTTAATATTATGCCTTTTATCAAACCTTACGGCAGCAGCGACAACCGGGCCGGACCATGCGCCCCTGCCAACCTCATCTACGCCACAGTGAAACCCTAAATCTTTAAAATCTTTCAATTAGATTAAACCTTTAAAAATATATTTTTATAATTGGAGGTTAATTTTTACATGTCAATAAGGTCATTTACCTGTAAATTGATTTACAATAATTTAAATAATCAAAAATTTATTCGTTAATAATAAATCATGGGTGAAAATGGTAAGCGTATATGAAAGTTTGGATAATAGTTTCAGTGATGTTTCTGATGGAGAATTCTCAGGTGAAAATTGCCGAAACGGTCAATGATAGCTCTCGATTTTTTAATACAGAAAAACAGTGCCTCAATTCCTTGGAAAATAAAATGCTTGATGGAGACAGTATGGTTGAGTTTTTTGGTGGAGCATTTGTAACAAGCGGCTCGGTTTTTCAAAAAATCAAGCAATGTATGGCAATGGAGTTAGAAGAAAAACAATTAAAAAGACTTTTACGAGAAATGAAGTGAACTATTCATAATCCCACAAAATTCACACTTTTCGTAATATAAAATACTACAACAAAAAAAATAATTGCCACAAAACCAAAAAAATAAATTTTACTTTTTAATCTAGTTGACTGTTTCCTCATTTCATCAGAGCTCGCTCCAAAAAATTGGCTAAAAGTTTCTTGCAGCTTCTTAACATCTTCTTTTTTTATTGTTTGCGTGTCAGCTTTAAAATCCTGACTTCTTTTAGATTTATTTTTTTTCACCAAAACTTACCAATCTTCAAGATATCTCAACCGTTTTTAGTGACTAAAAATTGAAGAAAATACCTTTTTAAAAATTTTTTGCAATCATATGACATAATAATGCAATCGTTAATAAAGTAAAAGAGGTAACAATGAAATTGACTAAAGAAACTATATGGCATTTTACTTGTGATTTTTGCAAACTTTGGTGGTCGTTTGCGTCAAGTGATGATTTTCAACCAAAGAAAAAAATATTCTGCCCTCATTGTGGTAAAAAAAACGAAATTGACAATGACGCGTAGTTTCAAATAACTTTGAGAAACATAACTTAAATAAACACAAACATTTAACCAATATCGCTCCAGTATTTAAGTTTGGTTTCTTCCCACATTCCTACATTATTAAAAACATGTTATTCACATTATGCGTGAATTGACTATAATTTATTCTAAAAGGACCCGTAGTTAAACGGATATAACAAATCCCTCCTAAGGATTAGTTCTAGGTTCGATTCCTAGCGGGTTCGCCAATTCAATTTTTATCATCATTTTTATATTGTCTAATGAAATCCTCTAAAAGCTTTGGGAGCTGAGGCCCAAACTTCCGCAGAACTTGCGCTATCTTCAAAAAATCTCTCAAAATAGCTTTCGGTCCTAAAGTAGCAGCTATATATTTTTCAACAACAGGTCGGGCTGTTTCCCACATATTTATATTTGGATCTAAGCTTCTGGAAACACCTTCAACTACGACCATTGTCCTCTGCAATAGCAATAACTCCGTTCGAGTTTCCATTCCAAATTGCTCAGTTACTTCAAATAATCTAGATAGTAGTCTAGCCATCGATATGTCCGAGGCCTCCATACCAAATATCGGCTCACCTACTGATCTAAGGGCTTGAGAAAATTCTTGCACATTTTGATTTTCTGGAACATACCCAGCCTCAAAATGAACTTCTGCAACTCTTAAGTAATCACGCCTTAAGAATCCTATAAGGATTTCCGCATAAGTCTTTCTGGTATACTCGTCTATTCTTCCCATTATGCCGAAATCCATCACTATAAGAGTACCATCGCTTCTACATTTCAGATTACCTTGGTGCATATCTCCATGAAAAAAACCATCCCGTAGAGCTTGTGTCAAAAAAGTCTTGATAATTCTTTTTGCGAAGCTCTCAATATCTACTCCGCTCTTCTTTATTCTCTCTATATCTCCAACCGACATTCCGTCTACCCACTCCGTTGTTACAACTCGTCTACCAGAAAGAGACCAAATGACTTTAGGAACATAAAAATTACGATCACTTTTAGTGTTTTCTGCAAATTCAGCTGCAGCTGATATCTCCATTCTTAAATCTAGCTCCTCACGCACCAGTCTTTCAAAATGGTTAATAACTTCTGTGGGCTTAAGTCGCCTGAAACTCGGTATAATAAACTCTATGAATTTTGCTAAAAATAACAAAGCTGCTAGGTCTTTAAGAAAAACCTTTTCTACATCAGGTCTTAATATTTTCACTGCTACCAATTCCTTTGTTTCCTTAACGGTTGCTTTATGAACCTGAGCAATTGATGCAGCGGCAACCGAATCTGAAAACGAAGAAAAAATACTCTCAACCGGACTTCCAAGTTCCTCATTTACTATTTTTTTTGCCTCTGTGGTTGGGAAAGGATCTAAAGAATCTTGTAGAACCTTAAGCTCATTAGCCAAGTCAGCTCCCACAATGTCGGGCCTCGTAGATAGCAATTGCCCAAACTTAATATATGCAGGTCCTAGTGCGATAAGCGCTCTAACAATTGGAGATTTCTTGTATGGCCCTTTAATCCCAAAAACAATTAAAGGTTTACCCATGAATAAAATACCGAATTTTATCAGCTTTGAAACTTTGGTAATTTTCAAGGCCTGTTCAACAGCGCCGGTTCTAAAAAAAGTTCCAACCACCCTAACTAATCTAAAGGGGTTATGAAGCCACTTCATCAGATTTTCCAGCCGCTGTGCATGGCAACTACTCCTTGAGTTAAGTTCCTGTATTTAACCTGTCTGAAGCCAGATTCAGCAACTAGATTTGCAAGTTTTTCTTGAGAGGGAAATTTTCTTATACTCTCTATTAAGTATTGATAGCTTTCAGCGTCATTAGCTATCAACTTCCCAAGCCTAGGAACTAAATTAAATGAGAACGCATCATAAATCTTGTTTAAGGTTTCATTTTCAACTTTACTAAATTCGAGGATCATAATTCTTCCTCCAGGCTTTAAAACTCTCAAGGCTTCGGATAAACACTTTTTTAAATCCAGGACATTTCTTATTCCAAAGGAAATTGTATAATAATCGAAAACCTCATTCTCAAAAGGTAATTTCATAGCATCTCCACACACCCATTCTAAGCCTGTATCTATTTGCCCAACATTCGATCTTCTTTTTCCCTCCTTGAGCATATTTTCGTTTCTATCAAGTATTGTTACTCTTGCTTGATTCTTAGTTTTCTTAATAAATCGAAAAGCAATATCTCCAGTTCCACCTGCGACGTCGAGAAGATGTGTATTTTTTCTGGGCGCGAGCCAATCGATAAAACTATCTTTCCATAATCGATGCAAACCCGCACTCATCAGATCGTTCATTAGATCATATTTGTAAGCAACACTATCAAAAACCTTATTTACTAACTTAGGCTTTTCTTTTTTACTAACTTTTTTGAAACCAAAATTTTCCATTTTTTACTTTTCTAACAATAAAGAACTAACTTCACTCGTTGAAACCTTTAAAGAAGTTCAAAAATGTTTTTCCGATTTTTTTGCTTCTTAAGAGCTCAAGTCCATCCATTTTTTCTAATTGTTTATTACATTCATATATAATTAATGAATTAATCTTTGTCACTCTTAACTCTTTTAACCTCATAAAAACTTTACTAGCTTTTATCAGCTCATATGGTGGATCTAAAAAAACAACATCAAACTTATTACTTGGTGATAAATGTTTATCAAAAAAATCACGATTAATTACACCAAAGCAATTTACATGGTCATTCTCATGGAACTTAAATTTATTAAGATTTTTTGTTATGCATTTACAAGCTGCACGATCTTTATCTAAAAAAGTAACTATCGAGGCTCCTCTTGATATAACCTCAATACCAATAGCTCCCGATCCAGAAAAACAGTCAAAAAACGAAATCTTGGAAAAATCAATATTGAAACCGTGCTCCAAAATATTGAATAATGTTTCTTTAACCCGATCTGACGTTGGTCGCGTAATAAAGCTCTGAGACCCATTAAATTTTTTGTCATTTGTTAGGATCTTTAAGCCTTTTAGTTTTCCACTGAGAACCCTCATTTGAGATTTAAAGCTTCTTTAATATCAAAATTTATGTCACGTAGAATATCTTTTTTTGGAGATTTGTTTTCTTCAATCAAACGTTTACCCATCATATAGCTATATGGGTCATTGAAAGAGTCCACTGCCAGCAAAATTTCATCTTTATAATACCAGAATGATATTTTATCATTTATTTTTCTTTCTATTATGTCAGTAAAGCCATCGCAAAGACCCGCTATTTGCAACTTTCGATCAAACTGCTCGGTCCAAAACCATGGCTTTGCATTGAAGTTCGTTTTTTTACCAGCAATGTTTAATGCAACTGTTTGACCTTGATCGATGGCATTTCCAACTGATTCAAGCCGCAAAAAACCTCCGTTATGATCAAATGAAGCGCAGTCTCCTGCTGCATATATTGAGGGGTCACTTGTCTCTAGTCTTTCATTAACTTTTATACCGTTTTCAATCTGCAATTTTGCATCTCTTGCAAGATCTATTTCTGGGTATCCACCGGTGGCTACTAGCAAAGTGTCCACATCAATCAGTCTTCCAGAAACTAGTTCAACATTTGTAACTTCACTTTCGGTGTTATTTATTTTTTTTACAAAATCATTTTCAATAATTTTAACTCCTTTTATTGAAAAGATTTCCCTAAAATAAGCTGCTGTCGGTTCTCCAGCCACTCTTTTGAGTATTCTGTCAGCACCTTCAACGACTGTTGTGTTCATGCCAAATGACGAACAAACCGACGCAACTTCCAGACCCAAATAGCCACCTCCAATTATCAAAATATTTTTTCCAGTGTGTAGCTGGTTCTTTAAATTTTTAGCATCATGCAAATCACGTAAATAATGAGCGTTTGAGTAATTTTCACAATTGCTTAGAGGAGCTTTTTTAGCTTTACTTCCAGTCGCGATAACTAATTTAGTGTAATCAATTTTTTCTCCACTTTGTAGATGAACTTTTTTACTATCTCTATCTATTTTTGTAGCCTTCTTCGAAAGAAAAACCTGAATATTGTTATTTTTATAATAGTCAACTTTTTTCAGTAGGAGGCGCTCTTCGAGAAATTGTCCGGTTAGAAACTTCTTCGACAGAGGTGGTCTTTGATATGGATAACAATTTTCTTCACATATCATACTAATATCACCTTTAAAACTAAGAGACCTTAAATGACTTGCACAAGATATAGAGGCCTGACCGCCACCTATAATTACTATTTTCTCTATCATCATAAATTTGTAAGAAAGTTCTTCAAAAAAATCAATTAACGTTGTATTAAACCCTAAGATATATTAAGTACATATGTATATTCAATAGAGGCCTTTTATGAAATACTCTGTAGGAGACGAATTTCCAGAAGTCATATTTAACTGGATAGATGACAAATTTGAAGTCCAGAAAGCTGGAACGGGTGAGCTTTTTGACAACAAAAACATTATACTTATTGGAATGCCCGGTGCATTTTCACCTACTTGTTCTATGATGCACCTACCTAGCTTCATTAAAAGTGCTAAGAAATTTAAAGACTTGGGAATTGATGAAATTTTTTGCGTTTTAGTAAATGATGTTTACGTTGCAAAGGTTTGGGGTGAATCAACTGGTGCAACAGAAGCTGGGATAAAAATTATTACCGATCCATTATCCATTCTTGCTGAAACATTAGACTTTGAATTTACGGTAAAGGGCACAGGTTTATTAAGAAGGCTTCAGAGATTTACCGCTTTAATAAGGAATAAAAAGATCGAAAGGCTTTACTTTGAAAAAGAACGCGGGGTTTGTGATATGACTTCAGCACAAACTATTTTGAGAGACATAACTTAAATTTCCATCTCCACTTTATTCGCAAAATTAAGATCTAGTTCTGTTAACCCACCTGCATCGTGTGTTGAAAGGGAGATATCGACCGTTTTAAACACATTAGTCCAGTTTGGATGGTGGTTAATCTCCTCCGCTATAAATGCGATCCGACACATCCATGAAAATGCCTCCTTGAAGTTCTTAAAAACAAAGGTTTTTTGGATGTAGATTTTGTCCTCCGAAAGACTCCATCCTTTTGAAAGCAAATGTTCAAACTTCTCATCTATTTCTTTATTACTAAGTTTTCTTGGCATCTATTTTTTCTCCTTTTTTAAATGGGCTGATAAACTGTATTTGTTTACTGCTATGGCTAACAATTTTTTTCTCTTCTTTCAAAAAATCTTCCACAGCGTTCATAAAACCTTTATGTGGGAACCAATGGCTTGAGTATGTTATACACGCTTCGTATCCTCTCGCAATCTTATGATCTCCTTGAGCACCAGCCTCTACCCTTTTCAAACCTTGCTCAATAGCGAAATCTATAGCTTTATAGTAGCAAAGCTCAAAGTGCATTGCCGGAAAAAACTGATTGCACCCCCAATATCTTCCATACAAGCAATCTGATCCTATGAAATTCAAAGCGCCCGCTACATACTGATCATTTTTTTTTGCCATAACTAGTAAAATGTTATCTTTTAGGTTTTGCTTTAGACCCATAAAAAAACTCTTAGTAAGATAAGGATAACCCCATTTTCTCTGTCCAGTATTTTGATAAAAATGCCAAAATGACTCCAGCTCAAGGTCTGTTAGTTGACTTCCAGTTAAAGATTTAATCTCACCACCAAAGCTCCTTGCCTGTTTTCTTTCCTTTGTTATATTTTTCCTCTTGCGGTATGTTAATGAATCTAAGAAATCATCAAATGATTTATAGTCTCTATTAAACCAATGATATTGGATGCCTTCTCTTACAAGCAGATTATTTTTTTTGGCAAAACCAACAAAACTTTTATTACAGAAAGTTACATGTAATGACGAAAGATTATTGTCCTCAACGATTCTCTTTGCTGATGAAATCATTTCACCAACCTTATCTTCGTATTCACTTTGTACTAATATTCTTTCCCCAGAAACAGGAGTAAATGGTACTGCGACTTGTAGTTTTGGATAGTAATTTCCCCCCGATCTCTCATAGGCATCAGCCCAGCTATGGTCAAAAACATACTCTCCTTGGGAATGATTTTTTAAAAAACTTACGATTATTCCTACTACGATATTTTTTTCTTTAAAAATTATGTAAAAAGGAATCCAGCCGGTTTTAGGTCCTACAGAATTGCTAGTTTCCAAAAGAAAAAAAAAATCATATGACAGGAAAGGATCGCCACCTGCCCTACTAGAACGGCACGCTTCCCACTCATCTCTCGATATGGACTTTATAGTTGTGCAAATTGCAGTATCCAATATCTTCCCTTTGCAACTTTACTCTGTTATATCAGGCTCATAATGTTCAAAGGTGATATTATCTACTAATCCCTTCAAACTCTTCTCGATCTCCCTTGAAGTAATTGTCCATGATAAAATTGCAATATTTAATTTTTTTAACCTTTTTACTCTGATATTTTTTATCCCTTTCCAGTCCTGAGAGATAAACTGCAATCTATTAGCAATTATTTCATTTTCAATTTTGTTATTTTTAATCTTGCTACTAATACTTTCAATTTTTGGAAAACTTGTGGTTAGACCTAAAGGAAACCTTCCAAAAAAATTTCTTTTTCTGATATGCTTTATTAGGTCTGAGTTGAAAGACATTAGAGCAACAGGGCCCTTGTAGCTTTCAAGTTTCTCTGCAAGAACTTCTGTGAATACATTCAAGTTTTTTTTAATGTACTTGGAGTATTTGATTTCTAATAGGATAGGCACACGGCCGTTGACTAAATTAAAGGCTTCTTCTATCGTGGGCACTTGTTCATTGTTACATAGCTTCGCTTTTTTTATATAACTTAACTTTTTATTGAAAACAAAGCCTGTTTTTGTTGTAAGCCTACCAAGAAAAAAGTCATGAAAAACAATAATTTTAAAATCCTCAGTAAAATGTATGTCCATTTCAATGGAGTAGTTTTTCTCAATTGCTAGCCTAAACGCTTCCAGAGAGTTTTCTGGAATTTTTTCAGAAACTTTCAATGACATTGAATGAAAGCCGCGGTGCGCAAAAGGCCTTTCAGTCAAAAATCTGTGTTGGTTCCTCAAAGCTAGGATTCTACTTCAAATATTCCATCAATTTCAACCGCAACTCCAAGTGGTAAATTTGCACCAACTGCCGTTCGAGCATGCCTACCTTTTTCACCGAATAATTCAACTAAAAGATCAGACGCTCCATTGATAACGCTGGGTTGCTCGGTAAAATCTGGCGCAGAATTTACAAAACCACCAAGCTTCACAACTTTGGTCACTTTATTTAAGTCTCCATTTACCGCACTTTTCAATTGCGCCAGCAACGAAATGGCGCATTGTCTTGCTGCATCATATCCTTCTTCAACATTAAGATCTTTACCTAAAACTCCTTTAATAAAGCCATTTTCATTTTGAGACACTTGTCCAGATACAAATACCAGTTTATCGATCTTTACGTAAGGTATGTAGTTGGCAGCCGGTGGTGGTGCGTCGGGTAATGCTATACCTTTGTCGATAAGCGTTCCATTAATGTCCATTTTTCAATCCTTTCAAAAAATCAAATGTTTAGGTATACTAATGATAATTATTTATACATAATTCCTTAATATTTATAAACAAAAAGGTATTTTATGAAAAATACATACACTGAGATTAAAGCTTTTTTCCATAAATCTACAAATACCATTTGCTACGTCGTTAGTGACAAGGAAACAAAATGTGCTGCGATAATTGATAGTTGTCTAGATTATGATCATGCGGACGGTAGTTTAGACACAGAACACGCTGACTCTGTGATACAATATATAAAAACAGAAAACTTAAAGCCTGCTTGGATCCTTGAAACACATGTTCATGCTGACCATTTATCTGCAGCCCCATACTTTAAGGAGAAGTTCGAAGTACCAGTTGCCATTGGTAAAAATATAACAAAGGTACAGCATACTTTCGGTGTTATTTATAATGCTGAGCGAGGTTTCAGAAAAGATGGTTCGCAGTTTGATCACCTTTTTGAAGATGGAGAGAAGTTTAGTATTGGCAATTTAAATTGTGAATATATTTTTACACCAGGCCATACTCCAGCGTGTGGTTCTTATAAAATTGAGGATAATATTTTTGTAGGTGATACACTTTTTATGCATGATTTTGGTACTGCTAGATGCGACTTTCCTGGAGGCGATGCTCGTGATCTCTTTAAGTCAATAAGACGAATTTTAAGTTATCCTGGAAGTACAAATCTTTGGATGTGTCATGACTATTTAACCGATAATCGAAAAAACTATCAGTGGAAATCTACTGTGAAAAAACAGAGAAAGTCAAACCCTCATGTAAAAGATGGTATCAATGAAGAAGAGTTTGTAAAAATAAGAGAAGAAAAAGACTCGCGACTTGGGGCACCTAAACTTATAGTGCCGTCGATACAAGTAAACATGCGCGCAGGAGAAATGCCTCCACCAGAACGTAACGGAGTTTCATACCTAAAGGTTCCCGTAAAATTTAAAGAGAAATAACAAACTTAATTCGTATATATGTTACTCATATGCACATTTCACTGAAATCATTTTTATTCTGTTTTCTATTTCTTCTGAACTTATTCAGTTTCCAGAAATTATATGCAGATAGAATAATTCAATCCCAGCAACTGGTAGAAAATCTATACAATGACTTAGTAGCCACATCGATGAAAGAGCTATCCATTGATGAGCAAAAAATAGAGCTCAAAAAGCTTTTTCAAAAATATGTTGATATTCCTATAATAGCGAGAGCAGTTCTGGGAAAAAGCTGGCGTCAGGCTAACAGCGATCAAAGAAAGCGATTTATCAGTGTATTTAAAAGATATGTTTCTCATAAATATGGAAGGCAATTTTCAGAATTTAAAGGTACTACGCTGGAAATCACGAAAAGTCGTGATACTCTTACAAAAGCTGGTGTGCTTGTATCTTCAATAGTCGCGGTTCCAGGCAACCCTTCTTTGAAAGTCGTATGGCAAGTATCAGATGGAAGTGGATCTTTAAAGTTAGTTGACTTAAGAGTAGAGGGTATATCAATGCTTTCAACTGAGAGACAGGAATTCAGATCAAAACTAAAGAAATTTGAGGGGTCTATGGATGACCTTATTCAAGCTATTTCCCACGAGTAGACCTTAGTCACCCCATAAAAGAGCCCTGATCAAGCCTCCGATAAGGGAAGAGTTTTTTGGTTTTCCATCCGCTTCACCTTGAGATTGAAACTGAAATTTTGTTGCTGTATCATCATAATTTCTTAACGTATCAAACTGTTCAGGTGAGATCATCGCTATTTCCTTTTTTGAAACAAGCTGGAGGCTTATTTTTGTCATTATCTTGGAAAATATCTTTGCTGGCAAACCACCCCCATTTACATTTTTCAATGGTTGATTGTCATCATTGCCCATCCATACACCAATGACATAATTATTGGAAAAACCAACAAACCATGCGTCTCTGAAAGATTGACTCGTACCTGTTTTGCCAGCTATTTGCCATTCTGAAACAGATGCATTTTTACCTGTTCCATTTTCAACACTCAAAAACATAAGATATTTGAGTGTCTGCGCGGCCAGTTTGGAAAATACTCGAAATCCTGGTTCAGAACCTTCCCTGATAATTACCTCGCTGGTTTCCTTGATACTTAAGTCTCTCCATCCCTTAGGGTAAACTCTTATACCATTATTTAGAATTCCTGCATATGCAGAGGTAAGCTCTATTAAATTTACCTCAGACGATCCCAAAGCTATTGAAGGTTCACTGGGTATAGCTGTTTCTATTCCTAACTCTTTAGCTAAAGTTTTTACTCTATTTATACCAATTTTATCTCCTAACTTTACCGC
Source organism: uncultured Alphaproteobacteria bacterium (assembly GCA_902619165.1). Lineage (GTDB taxonomy): Bacteria > Pseudomonadota > Alphaproteobacteria > Rhodobacterales > Rhodobacteraceae > CACIJG01. The sequence continues at coordinate 66,123 of CACNDI010000007.1, read as the reverse complement.
AACTGTATTTAGCGATTTTGAAAACGCTTCTTCTATAGTAACTGGGCCAAGATACCTATTATCATAGTTTTTAGGAGAATATTGCTTATAATTGTTTTTACCAAAAACGATCGTAACGGGCTCGTCCATAAGCACTGTGTTAGGCGAGATACCAAGGTCTAGAGCAGCTCCATAAACGAAGGGTTTAAAAGCTGATCCCGGTTGTCGTTTTGCCTGATAAGCTCTATTAAATTGTCCTGGTAATTTCTCTGAAGGTCTGCCGCCACTCATTGCTCTAACACGTCCGTCTGCAGACATAACAACGACGGCAATTTGTGCTATCGAATCCGACATAATTTGTGTTTCCAAGAAGGAAGATATTGTGTCATCAACTTCTTTTTGAATTTTGGGGTCAAAGTATGTTCTTATAATGATGTCTTCTTTACTTTGTTTTGTTATTTCTTGGGGTGCATCTTGCATTATCCAATCAGCGTAATAAGAACCGATCTCATTGATGTTATTATTTTCTATTGTAGGAAGCGCTTTTGCAGCCTTATTAAAATCTTTACTCGAAATCAATTTCTGATCTCTCATTATTTTTAATACGGTAAGCGCTCTAGCTTGTGAGAGTTTTTTGTTATTTATCGGTGAATATCTCGACGGAGCTTTTAACAGACCAGCTAAAAGTGCAGCTTCACTTATTGAAAGCTCAGATGAATTTTTATTAAAATACCTCTCTGACGCAGCCTCAAACCCATATGCCCCAGAACCCAAATATACTCTATTTATGTAGATGGAAAGAATATCTTCTTTGGAGTACGCATACTCTAAAGCTAAAGCAAAAGGTATCTCAAGCAATTTTCTTGAAATAGTTGATCTCCTGCAATGTTTTTGAGTATTGGAATCACCTTGTAAAAGGCAAAGTATCTTTGCTACTTGTTGAGTAATGGTCGAACCCCCATGACCGGATAAGGGTCCTCTTCCCTCTCTCAAATTTATTCTTATTGCGCCCAGAATTCCCCTTATTGAAATTCCGTAATGAGAGTAGAAAGATCTATCCTCCACTGATATTATTGCGTCATGAAGAACACGATTCAAACTTTTCGATTTTAAAATGCCACCAAATTGGTTTCCGCGCCAAGCAAATACATCATTATTGCTATCAAGAAGTGTTACCGACCCTCTTTTTCTATCATCTAAAAGTGTGGCAATTGGTGGTAGCTTATTTACATAATTGACTACCGCTAAAAACAGCATTAAAAAAACTATTATAGCCACATTCAGAGACACCCAAAGTAAGTATTTCAATGTTTTTCTTAGAATTGTACTCATGACTAAATTAATTTTTTGTCTAACAACATTTACCCCGTGATAAAATCTTTGTAAACCCAAGACTGCTTATTAAAAAAAGGTAATTTTTTTGCCTAAAATTTAACCAATTGTATTTTTTTGCTCAATTTTTAATCAAATTTCTGTGTTTCTCAAAAAATTCAGCTTCATTGTAAAGAATTGCCGTTTCTATTTTTTAATCATCACCTACAAGTTGCATCAATAAATCGTAATTGCGAAAGGAGACTTAATGAAACTTATAATAGCAGTTATTAAACCTTTCAAACTGGAAGAGGTACGTGATGCATTGAAGGATATAGGCATCCAGGGCCTTATGGTTTCAGAAGTAAAAGGTTACGGAAGGCAAGATGGCCATTCCGAAGTTTACAGAGGAGCGGAATATACCGTTAGCTTTGTTCCAAAATTAAAATTAGAAATAGTGGTAGCAGACAAGGATGCCTCCAAAACTGTCGAGACTATTAGTGAGGTCGCTAAAACAGGAAAGATAGGCGATGGTAAAATTTTTGTTTCCCCCATTGAGTCTGCCCTGCGGATAAGGACTGACGAAAAAAATGATGATGCAATTTAACCCTATGTTTAAAAAGAAAGAGCAAATAATGTCTAAATTATTATTTTTGAGCACTGCTGTGCTAGGTTTATCTTCGACAACATTGTTCGCAGATGGACATGCCCAAGACTACAGTGAGTCTGGCTATTTTATATTTAATACGTTGCTATTCCTAATCGGCGGTTTTTTGGTTATGTGGATGGCCGCTGGTTTTGCAATGCTGGAAACGGGATTGGTAAGATCGAAGAATGCATCTACACAACTTTTAAAGAATGTTGCGCTGTTCTCTCTCGCGTCAATCGCCTATTTCATTGTAGGATTTAACTTAATGTATCCCGGAGATGGTTGGATTATAGACGGATGGATGGGAGGTTTCTCGCTAACGGGTCTAGAGCCAGCTGGTGTTGGTGCTGATGGCGTCGACTTAACATATGCCTCGGTTGGGTCTGATTTTTTCTTTCAACTAATGTTTTGTGCCGCTACTGCCTCAATAGTTTCTGGCACTGTAGCGGAGCGTGTAAAGCTTTGGCCCTTTTTGATCTTCACCATCGTCTTAACAGGGATATTTTACCCAATTAGCGCTTCATGGCAGTGGGGTGGCGGTTGGCTCTCAGAAGCTGGTTTTTCAGATTTTGCTGGATCAACAGTCGTGCATGCAACTGGCGCTGCAGCTGCTTTAGCGGGTGCAATGGTAATTGGTGCCAGACATGGAAGATATAAAGATGATGGGTCCGTCATACCAATGCCTGGTTCGAACTTGCCACTTGCAACACTAGGAATGTTTATACTCTGGTTAGGATGGTTTGGTTTCAATGGCGGTTCACAACTAGCTATGGGGACAATTGGAGATGTTGCTGATGTATCAAGAATATTTGCAAACACTAATACGGCAGCTGCCGGTGGTGCAGTCGCAGCTCTTATTTTAACCCAAATTATGTATGGCAAAGCTGACTTGACCATGGTATTAAACGGCGCGTTAGCAGGTCTCGTGTCAATAACCGCTGAACCTCTGATGCCTTCATTGGGACTTGCTACAATAATAGGTGCTATCGGTGGAGTAATTATTGTATTCTCAGTACCCTTACTCGATAGACTAAAGATAGACGATGTAGTTGGCGCCATATCAGTACACGGTATAGCCGGCATCTGGGGAACTCTTGCTGTAGTCCTTTCTAATTCGGATGCTTCGTTTGGGACCCAATTACTGGGCACGGTATCCATCTGCGTATTCACTTTTATCGTTTCGTATATCGCTTGGATGATCTTGGATATGCTGATGGGCGCAAAAGTAAGTGAAGAAAGTGAAGTAGAGGGTCTTGATAAGACAGAGCTGGGAATTGAAGCTTATCCAGATTTTTCTAAATAATCTTTAGAAATAGTTTCTCCTCCTAAACCCACTCGTTTTTAACGAGTGGGTTTTTTTTTGATATTATTTGATTTTTGGTCAAAAAAATGGTTTGATTCTTAGATATAAATATAACTTTAAGGGTACATTATGACACAAAAACCGATGACAAAGGCACAGCTTGTATCGACGTTAGCAGACGCGACAGGTTCCGATAAGGCATCTTCAAACAGAATGTTAGATGCATTATCAGGTATTATTACCAAAGAGGTAGCCGCAGGAGGTGCAGTAACCGTTCCAAGTGTTGGAAAGTTTTTTTGTAGAGCCAGACCTGAGAGAATGGTTAGAAATCCTGCTACAGGCGAACAAATGAAAAAACCAGCTGATAGGGTAGTTAAAGTCACTATTGCAAAAGCTCTGAAAGACGTAATTAATTCTTAATAAAAAATCTGTCCTAAATTGATTTAGATGGAGTTAAAACATATCTTGCTTGGGGTAGGCTTCGCTCTAATATGGGCTAGCGCCTTCCCCTCCGCAAAGATGGCGGTCCAATTCTGCCCCCCATTTCTTTTGCTTTTTCTAAGGTTTTCTTCAGCTGGCTTATTCTCGATTATGCTAGGGGCTTATCTTGGTCAGAGCCTTAAATTTGATCGAGAATCTCTTCTATGGATCACGACTTTCGGTTTAATTCAAAACGGCCTATACCTGGGCCTTATATTTTTGGCTTTGACAAAAATAGATGCTAATGTTTCTGTAATAATTGCAAGCATACTACCACTTACAGTAGCTTTTTTTTCATGGGTATTTTTCAAAGCTAAAATAAGTTTTTTAGGATTATTTGGATTAGTTGTTGGCCTAGCTGGCGTACTCTTGATAATGCTACAGAGAGTTGAAAAAGAAATTGAGCTATTGGGAATTACACTCTGCCTACTAGGATTACTCGCGACCACCTTTTCAACACTGATAATTACAAAAATAAAAGTTAACAAGAATAATATACTTATTGTAGTTGGGCTGCAAATGCTTGCTGGTAGTCTTTTCCTTCTTCCTTTAAGCTATTTTTTTGAAATTTGGAGCGTTTCGTTTAACGTGACGTTTCTATTTACTTTTATATATATAGCGGCCTTTCCAGGAATTATAGGTCCTGTAATTTGGTTCTATCTACAAAAAGAGATTGGGGCTGTGAAGTATTCTTCTTTCCACTTTTTAGTTCCGTTCTTTGGGATTGGAATTTCTTATTTTCTTTTAGGTGAAACGCTCTCGCTTAGTGATATGATTGGGGTGATGGTTATAATTTCTGGGCTTTATTTATTAAATAGAGATAAAAAAACATTTAAAAATCAAGATTTTTAACACTCAAGGCATGCTCTTGAATAAAGTTTTTTCTAGGTTCTACCACTTCGCCCATTAAACAGGTAAACAAGTCGTCAGCTTCCGTTGTTCTATCTCTGTCAACCTTTACTCGCAACAAAGTTCTTGCCTCAGGGTCAAGTGTTGTCTCCCAGAGCTGGTCAGCATTCATTTCTCCCAATCCTTTATAACGCTGAAGAGATATACCCTTTTCCCCCATTCTTATTATCTCACTTATAAGGCTGGTTGGACCATCTAGCTCTACGGTAGATTCTTTTTTAACCAAGAGGGGTATTCCAGAAAAAATGTCTTTGAACTTACTACTGAAATTTTCCAAACCCTCTATTAAAGAACTTTGAATTTTCGTAAGATCAACTTCCACAATCTCCTCAACTCCCCTCACTGTTCGAAAAAAGCCTAATTTATTACTACCTTCAAATTTACTACTCCAACCTCTTTCATATTCTTTTGAAATATTGTCTAATCTTTGACAGAGAATTTTTTGACCATCGACGTCTTCGCCTAGGCTTTTAATCTTATTGATAACTCCGGTTAGTGTTGCCTGCTCTAAAATTCGTTTTATGTCATCGTCTCCAGCCTTTTCTAATAATTTAATACATTTACTAGCGTCCATTACTACTTCGGAAAGATCTCTTCCGGATAACACATAGTCATCAGTAATCTTGAGAAAAGTATCTTGAACTCCAGCATCCATTAAATAATTCTCTAAGCCCTTATCGTCTTTTATATAAACCTCCGACTTCCCTTTTGCTACTTTATAAAGTGGAGGCTCAGCAATAAAAATATGTCCTTTTTCGATTAACTCTGGCATCTTTCGGAAAAAGAAAGTTAACAACAAAGTTCGTATATGAGCACCGTCCACATCAGCATCTGTCATTATAATAATTTTATGGTACCTTAATTTTTCAATGTCAAAATCATCGTTGCCTATGCCAGTGCCTAAAGCCGTTATCAAAGTTCCTATTTCTTGACTGGATAACATTTTATCAGGCCTTGCCCTTTCTACATTCAGTATTTTTCCTCTGAGAGGAAGTACCGCTTGATTTTTTCGAGATCTGCCTTGCTTTGCACTACCCCCAGCGCTATCTCCTTCAACAATAAAAATTTCGCGTTTCGTCGGATCTTTTTCCTGACAGTCGGCAAGTTTTCCCGGTAAGTTAGCAACATCTATGGAATTTTTTTTCCTGGTTAGTTCTCTGGCCTTTCTTGCTGCTTCTCTTGCAATGGCTGCTTCTATTACTTTACCCACAACAATTTTAGCGTCACTTGGATTTTCTTCAAACCATTCAGATAATTTTTCATTAACAAAACTTTCCACCACGGGCCTTACTTCTGAAGACACCAACTTATCCTTTGTTTGACTCGAAAATTTTGGGTCTGGAACTTTAACAGACAAAACGCAGGTTAGACCCTCTCTTGCATCATCACCTGTAACGCTAACCTTATCTTTATTTTTTGACCCAAGCGACCCTACGAACATGTTAACGGTTCTTGTTAACGCACCTCTAAATCCAGCTAAGTGAGTTCCTCCATCACCCTGAGGTATGTTGTTTGTAAATGGCAGGACCAGTTCATTATATGCGTTATTCCACCAAAGCGCTACTTCAAGGGAGATCCCGTCTTTTTCCCCATAAATAAAAATAGGTTCATTGATTAGCGCTACTTTTGATCTATCCAAATACTTTACGAACTCCTTAACCCCACCTTCATATGAAAGAACCACCCTTTTTTCCTTATCCTCTCTTAGGTCAACTAATTCTATTGTTACTCCAGAATTTAAAAACGCTAACTCTCTCAAACGTTGCTCTAACGTTTTGAAATCATATTGTATATTTGAGAATGTTTCTTCAGACGCCCAAAACCTTACTTCTGTTCCTTTTTTGTCTCCTGCTGGCCCTATCTTTCTTAAAGGGCTTATTGTTTCGCCATTATTAAACTCAACATGGTGCTCAGAATTGTCCCTCCATATCCTTAGTTCAAGCTTGGATGACAGTGCATTTACCACAGAGACCCCTACCCCATGTAAACCACCCGAAACCTTATATGAATTTTGGTCAAACTTACCTCCCGCATGAAGTTGTGTCATTATAACTTCTGCTGCAGAAATACCCTCTTCTTGATGAGTTTCTGTGGGGATGCCTCGCCCATTATCTGAGACTGCTACAGAATTGTCTGGATAAAGGGTAACTATCACTTTGTCACAATGTCCTGCAAGAGCTTCATCAATACCATTATCTACCACTTCGTAGACCATGTGATGAAGACCAGATCCATCGTCTGTATCCCCGATATACATACCGGGCCTCTTTCTAACTGCCTCAAGCCCCTTTAAAACTTTAATGGACTCTGCACCGTAATTTTCAGTTTCTGCCTGTGGATCTGTCATCTCAACCTCTTGTAAATTACTATAACTTGTTATAGTAAAAAAGTCACGAATAACAGTTTAAAAATAATATGTTATGATTTGTATCTTTTATTAAAATAAGGGAGTTTGGGTTTGATGAAAAGACAAGTTGTAGACCTCATCGGTAATACACCTCTTATAAAACTTGAAAAGGCATCAGAAGAAACTGGTTGTAATATTTTTGGTAAAGCAGAATTTTTAAATCCAGGACAATCGGTAAAAGATAGAGCCGCCTTGGAAATAATAAAACAAGCAATTGCCTCTAAAGACCTTGGTCCAGGTGGATCAATAGTTGAAGGAACAGCGGGGAATACTGGGATTGGTCTTTCTCTCGTAGCTAGTTTCTATGGTTTTAAATCGGTAATAGTCATACCAGAAACACAATCGGAAGAAAAAAAAGAAGCCTTGAAAATGCTAGGTGCTAAATTGGTAGAGGTACCTGCAAAGCCATATAGCGACCCAAATAATTATATCAGATACTCCGAACGATTAGCCTCTGAGTTAAATAAGGTTTCAAAGACAGGCGCTTTTTGGGCAAATCAATTTGATAACTTAAGCAATAGAAAAGCACATATCAAAACTACAAGTCAGGAAATTTTTGAGCAAACAAATGGGAAGATTGACGGTTTTATCTGTTCTGTTGGAACTGGAGGAACTTTAGCAGGTGTTAGCATTGGATTGAAACAGAGAAACTCCAATATAAAAATTGGATTGGCTGATCCCGATGGATCAGCTCTCTTCAAACATTATACTGATGGAATTTTGAAATCTGAAGGTTCATCAATTACTGAGGGTATTGGTCAAGGACGTATTACTAAAAATTTAGAGGGTCTAAAACCTGACTTCAGCTATAATATTAAAGATGATGAAGCGCTAAAAATCATTTACTCTCTTATAATTGAAGAGGGACTGAGCCTTGGCACATCATCTGGGATAAACATCTGTGGAGCGATTAAAATGGGCAAAGAGCTTGGACCCGGCCACACCATAGTTACGATACTGTGTGATCATAGCCAAAGATATAAATCCAAACTTTTTAATATTGAATTTCTAAAAGAAAGAAATTTACCTATTCCTGTTTGGTTTAAAAACGAAAATCAAGACTTACCGAACGTTTTAATATAACGAGAAAAAATCTGATTTATATAAAAGATTAATAGAAGCAAAAAGAAGAAAAAACATAAGAAACGTTTCAAACAACTTCTCGGATATAAATGATCTTATTTTTTCTCCTATTAAAAAACCAAAAACCGAAGGAAATATCATTAAAGTAGACAGTATTAAGGTTTGGCTATCCAATAATTCGAAGAAATAGTGAGTAGAAAAAAGTCCGAGTGAGCCAACGAATATGTAAAGACCTGTAAGACCAACGAATTGGTCTTTGTTGGCTTTCCTTATAAGAAGAAGTACAGCAATTGTTGGCGCCCAAACATGGGTGAACCCTGCCGCTGTACCTATAATAGCTCCTGATACAACTTGTATTATTTTATCAAACCCTAGACCAAAAGATAAAGAAAAGCCCGTCCAGCGATAAATTATAAAAATGAAAATCATTAAGCCCAGTAAAAAGGAAAGTGTTTTCTGCTCTAATGAAAATGACAAATAACTGAAACTGAAAGTACAAACAAAAAGGGATACTAACAGATATTTATTTGAAAAAACCATATCAACCTTATCAGTTGACCTATGATACTGTAAAAAGTTCGTAACCAAAGTTGGTATAATTATCATCATCATTGCAAGTCTCGGTGAGGTATAAAGGCAAAGAAGTGTTATTGAAACTATAGGTAGTCCCATCCCTATGCTACCCTTAACTATTCCAGCACTTAAAAAAACAGCAGCTGTTAGGAAAATAAAATAACTCGAGATATCATCATTAAAAAAAGTGGATAAATCAGACAATTAAAGTTTCTTTACTCTGTTCAGATAATCCAAAAGTTTTTTTGTATTGTTTTATTTTATTTTCTGGTCCCATTGCCTTATTAGAATTGTCTGACAATTTCACGGTCGGTTGTCCATTGGCAGAAACAGCTTTACAGACCAATGAAAAGGGATCCAATGCCCCATTATCAATCAAACCTCTAAAATCATTTGTTAATAAAGTTCCCCAGCCAAAACCTATTTGGACCCTTTGGTTGAATTTTTTATAAAGCTCAATAATTTTTTTTGTGTCCAGTCCATCTGAAAAAATTATCAATTTTTCTTTGGTATCTTCACCCTTGCTTTGCCACCAGTCAATGGCACACTGGGCTCCCAACACAGGATCACCTGAGTCGATTCTTACTCCGGTCCATGAAGCAAGCCAGTCAGGAGCATTATTTAAAAAATTTTGGGTGCCATACGTATCTGGTAATATTACCCTTAAATTCCCATCATGCTCTTCATGCCAATCCTCTAAAACCTTATACGGAGCTTGTTTTAGTGCTGTCTCTGTTTTTGCCAAAGCTGAAAAGATCATGGGTAGCTCATGGGCATTGGTTCCTATAGCTTCAAGCTCACGTCGCATAGCGATGAGGCAATTCGAGGTACCAATAAACTTTGACCCCATGCCTTCACACATTGCCTGCACACACCAATCTTGCCAGAGGAAACTATGCCGCCTTCTAGTTCCAAAGTCAGCTATTCTCATGCCATCGAAAGGCTTCAACTGCTCTATTTTTTCCCACAGCTTTGTCATCGCCCGAGCATAAAGAACCTGTAACTCGAAACGCCCCATATTCTTCAAAACAGCTTTAGATCTCAACTCTGTCAGTACGGATAGAACTGGAACCTCCCAAAACATAACCTCGGCCCATGGCCCTTCGAAACTAATTTCAAACTGCCCATCTTTTTTTCTGATCTCATATTCTGGTAACTTTAGTTTTTCTAACCAATCAATAAATGATGGTCGAAATATAGCACGCTTTCCATAGAATAAATTTCCTCTTAACCAAGTAGACTCTCCCTTACTTAAGGATAAATCTCTTATATGGTTCAATTGCTCCCTTAATTCTTCTTCATCTATTACGTTTGCGAGGAGTATTTTACTTGATCTATTTAAAACGGAAAACTTAACGGTTACGTTAGGCGCATTTCTCAACACAAATTGAGCCATTAATAATTTGTAAAAGTCTATATCGAGCAAAGACCGCACTATTGGATCAATTTTCCAATTATGGTTATATACTCTGGAAGCAATATCTATCATAAAATCATAACACAAAGATTTTAGTTCAATTGCAAGCACTAATAGAAGGGGATCAAAATATAAGAATACCATTTACATTGGTAAAATTTCTTATTTTAAGTTTGCCAAATCAATGAAAAAATAAATTTTTTTATTATTTATCTTTGTTATTGGTGTCTGATAAAAAGGGAGATCAGCTCTATGCCGTTTGAATTTTTTAGTAATAAGGGAAACTTTTTTAAAGGTAATCTGCATGGGCACAGCAATTACTCCGACGGAAAGCTAACGCCAGAAGATGTTTGTAACGCATATATTGAAAAAGGGTATGACTTTATCTCTATAACAGACCACTTCCTCAAAATGTTTAACTATCCGATAACATCACCTGAACTAAAGATAAAAAATTTTACAGTTATACCTGGAGCTGAGTTACATACAAGCGAGATGGAAAATGGAGAACTTTGGCATTTGCTCGCTTTGGGTTTGAATGACAGTTTTAAACCACCTAACCAACCTAACTTTTTGATAAACACTAGATCAGAGAATATTGAAAACCTGAGCTCACGTCTTTTCGATGCGGGTGCCTTTGTGTCACTTACACACCCAGAATGGAATGGAATGACCCTCAAAGACACACTTAATATCAACAAAGCGCACGCTATAGAGATTTATAATCATAGCTGTGCTATTGAATGTGACAGAGGGTCCGGGGTCGCAGTACTGGATCAGATTCTTAACTATGGAAAAGAACTTAATATCATAGCCACAGACGACTCCCATTTTCATATCGATGATGCGTTTGGTGGCTGGGTTATGGTAAAGTCAGAGATTAATAGTGAAGAGGCGATACTTGAAGCCCTTAAAAACGGTCACTACTATTCATCTCAAGGTCCTAATTTCAAGAATATCAAAATCCAAAATGGTCGATTGGAGGTGTTATGCTCGCCTGTTGAAAAAATTATTGTTAGTGGATACGGATCAGCAAGCATATATAATAATAAAACTTCTATGGAGTCTGCGGTTTTTAATTTAGGACTGCTTCCACAAGAAAAATGGCTAAGAATTACCATCATTGATAATAAGGGAAAGAAGGCTTGGACAAATCCAATCTATGATTACTGAGCTTTTTTTATATTGTTTGATTTATAAATCTTATAATCTCATCAAAAACCATTCTGGCTTTTTTGGATAAATGACGTGCTCTAAGAAACCCATGGGGCAAACCTAAGCCTTCTAGGTAAGTTATATCGCACCCGTATTGCTTTAGACTTTCTACATAAGACTGACAATCATCCGCTAAAGGATCTATTTCAGCACTGACCAGTAATGTCTTAGGCATATTATCATTATCAAAATTTCTAATGAGATCATGAAGTCCCTTTTTTAATGGAAGGCCAGCACATTTATGATAAAAATCTATATCATCTTGTGTTAAAAGCGGCGCATCATAAAACCTTCTCTTATTAGCTCCACTGATCTCACCAGCCAAATCAGGATAGATGAGCACTTGCGCTTCTGGGCGAATTGAAACATTTCTAACCTTGTTTGCCACAAAACCTGCTAAAGTACCTCCCGCACTATCCCCAACCAAAATTAGTCGTCTCTCAGGATTTTTAATAAAGTAGTAAAAACGAATGGCGTCTAGAAAAAACTCTGGGTATTTAACCTCTGGCGCAAGTGAATAGTCTAATGAGAAAACGTTACACCCTGTGCTTTCACAAATTTCAGCACATATATCGTCATGACTTTCAAGTCCCCCGACAACAAACCCTCCCCCATGGAAATATATGAGATCAGACTTATTGTCGGTGCCCTTAGAGTACTGTCGATATGTCAAAGACCTCTCTTTGAAGGCTACTTTTTTATCTTCAACTTGTACGTTTGGAGGTCTAACTTGTCTAAAATGTTTTACCATTTCATTATAGTTTTGCCGTAGCTTTTCTACTGAGTCCCCTACATGTTCTTGTGCGAAAGTTTCAGAAATACGTATAAATTCTTTTATTTCTTCATCGAACAGCTTTTCGTATTTTGGGCTCATTTTCAATCTCAGCTTACGTTGGGTCAATCTTTGAAATAGTAATGTTTTCTCTTGTCATAGTGTAAATTGTTACTTAACATTTAACCTAATCTTTACAATAAATTAAAAAAATCTTTCCATAACGGATAGATTTACTCAAAAATTTAGGGGAGAAATTAAAGTGAAAGATAAATTCATAAAAGCTCAACAAGAGAAATTGACGCTTGGAGTAATTGATCGACGACAGTTTATGACATCGGCAATCGCTGCGGGTATAGCAATACCAACAGCCTTGTCATTGGCTAGTGATGCAATTGCGGCAACACCAAAGAAAGGTGGAAAATTTAGAATGGGTTTAGGGCACGGCTCGACTACAGATACGCTCGACTCAGGAACATCGGAAAACCATTTTACTCTTGTGAATGGGTACACCTTTGGAAATCATCTAACCGAAATCAATAATGAAGGAAAGCTTGTTGGCGAATTAGCTGAAACCTTTGAGTCAGATGATGGTAAAACTTGGGTATTTAACTTAAGAAAAGGTGTTGAATTTCACAACGGAAAAACAATGACATCAGAAGATGTTTTAGCATCTTACGAGCATCATATGGGCGAAAAGTCAACTTCTGCTGCAAAGGGATCACTATCACCTGTTAAGAGTATAAAAGCTGATGGAAAATACAAAGTAATAATGGAATTAGACAGTCCTGATACTGACTTCCCTTACATTGTAAGTGACTATCACATCTCTATCAGGCCTGCTGGTGACATGACCTCAGGAGTTGGTACAGGTGGATACATCGTTCAATCCTTCGAACCAGGCGTAAAGTCTGTATTGAAGAGAAATCCAAATTACTGGAAAGAAGGTGCAGCACACTTTGATGAGGTCGAATTATTATCGATTGTTGACCCAAATGCTAGACAAACTGCTTTGATAAGTGGTGAAATTGATGCGATGGATAGAGTTGATCTGAAAACTATCAATTTAATGAAGCGTAACCCAAATATAAACATTATGCAGGCAACAGGAACGGCTCACTATACCTTTCCAATGCGACTAAATGTTGATCCTTTTGGTGATTACGACTTGAGGATGGCCTTGAAATGGGCTGTGGATCGTCAAGAGCTTGTTGACAAGATCCTTCTTGGTTATGGAGCAGTAGGTAACGATATTCCAATCGGTACTGCGAATTATTTCCATAACTCGGACTTACCTCAAAGAGAATTTGATGCTGATAAAGCGGCTTTTCACTACAAAAAATCAGGTCACTCCGGAAAAATACAATTATCAGCTGCTGATGCCGCATTCGCTGGTGCAGTAGATGCTGCACAATTAATGGCAAACTCTGCAAAAAAAGCTGGAATTGACATCGAAGTGATCCGTGAGCCTAACGATGGATATTGGTCTAATGTGTGGAATAATGACGCAAAAGGCTGGTGTGCATGTTACTGGGGTGGACGACCCGCTGAGACTATGATGTTCTCAGCCGCTTATGTCGCCGAGTCAAAATGGAATGACACAATGTGGAAAACAACCGACTCTGCTGTTAAGTTTAATCAACTTGTTAAAGACGCTAGGAAAGAACTCGATGAGAGCAAGAAGCGGGATATTCTTTATGAATGCCAGCGTTTAATTTATGATGATGGCGGATTGCTTTGCCCTCTCTTTAACAGTTACGTAAGCGCAAACAGCAAGAAAATTGCCCATGGCAAAATAGCAGCCAACTGGGATAGCGATGGCGCCAAGTGTGTTGAGCGTTGGTGGTTTGCATAATATTTAAAGGTTAATTTAAATAGGAAGGGCGGAATTATCTGCCCTTCTAAAAAAATAGATATTTCTTTGCATCCTGTAGTTAAAACAGTTCTTGAGCGTTTGGGGTTGGGCTTGGCCACCCTTTTCTTCGTTTCAATAATCATTTTCTCAGCAATTGAAATGCTTCCCGGAGACTTCGGACAAGCAATACTGGGTCAAGCAGCATTACCCGAAACAGTGGCTGCTTTCCGACAGGAATTAGGACTTGATAAACCTGCATATATTCGATACTTCGACTGGGCACTAGGTGCAATACAAGGGGATCTTGGAACGTCTTTTTCTGGACGTAATGCTTCTGGCGCCGACAGATCCGCTGAAGTGGTAGATAAAATCGCTCCAAGATTATGGAATACACTGTTTCTGGCTTCAATGGCAGCTCTTATTGCCGTTCCTCTATCTTTAATATTAGGGATATTAACGGCCCTCTACCACAACTCGTTTTTTGACAGGTCTGTTAACACAGCCACATTGACAACAATTTCATTTCCTGAATTCTTTGTTGCTTACATCTTGATTTTATTTTTTGCCTCGCTTAATCAGATATTTCCATCTCTGGCAAACGTTGATCCTGATACAAATTTTGGTGAAAGAATTTACCGCACAGCGCTACCTGCTTTCACGTTAACATTAGTGATCGTCGCTCACATGATGAGAATGACACGAGCAGCGATAATAAACTTACTTGCTAGTCCTTACATTCAGATGGCCAAACTATCAGGCGCCTCTCAAACAGAAATTATTCTTAAACATGCGTTACCCAATGCTTGGGCACCTATCGCAACTGTAATAGCCTTCAATCTAGCGTATCTTGTCGTAGGCGTGGTGGTCGTAGAGGTCGTTTTTGTATACCCTGGCGTTGGTCAATTGATGGTAGATGCTGTAAGGACACGTGACATACCTGTTGTACAGGGATGTGCTCTTATCTTCGCTGTTACGTACATTCTATTAAACCTTATAGCAGATATAATCGGTATAGTTACTAACCCAAGATTACTGCATCCTAAATGAATAAAGATACCAACACATATTCCGCTGCTGGCGAAGTGGGCTCCGTTCTAGAGAGCCGTTCAACTTTCACAAGACTAAAGATTGAACTTAATAAAGCTCCACTTACCGCAAAATTTGGCATTTTTATAATAATTGTTTTTGTAGGGTTGGCTATTTTTGCTCCCCTAATAGCGCCTTATGGAGAGGCTGAAGTCTTTCCTGAGCCTTACGCACCTTGGAGTGCAAATCATATATTTGGAACCGACCAGATCGGTCGCGATATATTTTCAAGACTGATATTCGGGGCACGAAATACTGTTGGTGTTGCTTTTGCTACAACAATTCTTGCTTTTTTAATTGGAGGCGCATTAGGATTGGCTGCTGCTATTAATAGATCTTATCTGGATCTTCTTTTGAGTAGAACAGTAGATGTTTTAATGGCTATCCCTCAGCTCATTTTTGCATTAGTTTTGTTATCCATCTTCGGCTCTACCATTATAAACTTGATCATAATAATCGCAGTGTTGGATTCTACCCGCGTATTTCGCCTTACGAGAGCAGTTTCTCTTAATGTTGTCGTTATGGATTATGTAGAGGTTGCTAAATTGCGTGGAGAAAATATAAGCTGGGTGATGCGAAAGGAAATTTTACCAAACATTCTCCCACCTTTGATAGCGGAGTTTGGTCTTCGTTTTTGCTTTGTATTCCTATCCATTGCTGCGCTCTCTTTTTTAGGAGTTGGCATTCAACCACCAACTGCGGATTGGGGTTCCATGGTTAGAGAAAATGCTTCTCTCATACAGTTTGCCCAATATGATTTGAAGGCAGCGATGACACCACTTTTACCCGCTGCAGCAATTGCTCTTCTTACAGTAGCCGTCAATTTTGTGGTTGATTGGTTTTTACATAAAACCAGTGGAATTAAAGATGAAAAATAAAAAAGAAAATTCTACTCTACTTCAAATCAAAAACTTAAAGATTGAAGGTTTTTCCGATGAAAGATGGCATAAAATCATTAAGGGAGTGAATTTAGAGCTTAAAAGAGGAGAGGTGCTCGGACTGATTGGTGAGTCTGGAGCTGGAAAGTCCACGCTAGGTCTCGCAGCCATGGGCTATACACAACCTGGATGTCGTATTACAGGAGGTCAAATTAATTTTGACGGTGTTGATCTTACAAAGCGTACTGACTCGGAAAAAAGGAAGTATTGGGGCAATAGAATGACGTATGTAGCTCAATCAGCTGCCGCTTCATTCAATCCAGCTCATCGTTTAATTAATCAAACTACTGAGTCAACGATTAGGGCTGGCCTAAAAAAGCAAAATGAGGCGTTTGATGAGGCACGCGCTCTTTATGATGCTCTTAATCTGCCAAATCCAGAAACCATTGGTGAAAGATATCCACACCAAGTCTCGGGTGGGCAGCTTCAGCGAATAATGACAGCTATGGCTATGTCACCTAATCCTGATTTAATTGTGTTTGATGAGCCTACCACTGCACTAGATGTAACTACCCAAGTTGAGGTTCTTGCCGCAATGCGTGATATCGTTAAAACCTATGGCACGGCAGCAATATATATAACACATGACCTTTCCGTCGTTGCGCAAATGGCGGATAGAATTAAGGTTTTGAGATATGGTGAAGAAGTTGAGGAAGCGATGACACGAAAAATGTTAAAGTCTCCAAAAGAAGATTATACCAAAAGCCTTTGGTCTGTTCGATCTATTCAAAAGCCTGAGAAAAAAAGTAAAGACATTATTTTAGAGGTTAAAAATGTAGATGCGTTTTATGGAAGTTTTCATGTATTGAAAAATATTAATATAAAATTGCCCTTGGGCCGGACGGTGGCATTGGTCGGTGAAAGTGGGTCAGGGAAATCAACGGTGGCCCGCGTGATTACTGGATTACTGGAGCCAAAAATAGGTTCTGTAAAATTCAAAAATCGTGAATTGCCTCCATCTCTGAAGGGAAGAACTAAAGACCAACTTCAAAAAATTCAAATGATCTATCAGATGGCTGATGTTGCAATGAACCCTAAGCAGACCGTTTATGATATTATCAGTCGGCCTGCTAGCTTTTTTGCTGGCTTAACGGGTGCTAATTTACGAAAAAGAGTAATTGAACTCTTAGAGCAAATAGATCTAGATGAAAGTTTTATAGACAGATATCCAAGTGAACTATCTGGAGGGCAAAAACAACGCATATGTATAGCAAGGGCTTTAGCTGCTAACCCAGAGGTAGTAATATGCGATGAGGTCACTTCAGCATTGGATCAGATCGTCCAAGAGGGAATTCTTAAGCTTTTAGGACGCTTGCAGAAAGACTTAAATCTCTCCTATATTTTCATAACACATGACATCGCTACGGTTAAGGCAATATCTGACGAAGTTGTCGTTATGAATGAGGGAGAGGTTGTTGAACAGGGATTAAAAAGTGAAATATTTTCACCACCACATCCAGAATATACAGAATTACTACTATCCTCCGTGCCCGAAATGGATCCAGATTGGCTAACGGATCTATTGAAAGCACGAAATTATTAGGAGATTAATATGAAAATTATTTGGCTGGGGCATGGAAGCTTTGGAATAGAAATTGAAGATCGGGTTATGCTTATAGATCCTTGGTTGAATGGCAACCCATTATTCCCCGCGGAAAAAAGACAAGAAGCTTTACACGGCATAACTGATATTCTTATTTCTCACGGACACTTTGACCATACGAATGATACTTTAGAAATAGCTAAAGAAACTAATGCCCCCATTTATGGAATAGCAGATCTAATGTCGTATTGGGAAGAGAGTGAAGGAGTAACTACAACTGGATTTAATAAAGGTGGAACTGTTAATCTTGGAAACGTTAAAGTTACTATGGTAAATGCTGTTCACAGCTCATCTATGATGAAAAATGGCCAGATAATGTACACTGGTGCTGAAGCTGGCTTTGTAATTGAGGGTGAAAATAACACAATTTATTTTTCTGGGGATACCGACGTCATGGCTGACATGGAAATAATTAACGACCTTCACAAACCAAATATTGGCATTCTATCCTGTGGTGGACACTTCACTATGGATATGAAAAGGGCAGCCTATGCAGCAAAAAAATATTTTAACTTTGAGAAACTAATCCCCTGTCATTACAAAACATTTCCTCTGCTCGAACAAAATGCAGATGTTCTAATAGAAGAATTGGGCTCAAACGTAGTTGTTGAGCCAGTAATTATGAGCCCAATCGAAATCTGATAAGGTATTTTATAGTTCCTTTGGGCAAATGAATTCTTGAATCTTGAACATCGTATCGCCGGCGTGTGCCCAATTTTCTATTGTGGCCGTAAGACTACAAAAAGCGGCAGTAGGATACTTGTGTTCGACTCTATTCAGTAAATTCGAGTTTTGATCGGTGTCTGAGAGACGCAGAACCGTCTCCTGTATAGCGGGATTATGACCAACAATAAGTACTGATGATATGTCATCTGTTATTTTAGATATAAAATCAAGCATCATATGATCGTCAAAGGTATAGAGATCTTTTTTGTAGATTATCTCTGTATCCTTAATGGAGGGTTTAATGATCTCAATTGTCTCCACTGCTCTTAAAGCGGTTGATGAGAATACACTATCGAAATTCTTATTGGTTGATTCAAAGAAATCTTTCATAATTGTTGACGCTCTTTGCCCTCTATCTGCCAATCCACGGTCATGATCAGACACCAACGGAGAGGTCCAGTCTGATTTAGCATGACGTATAAAGGATAGAGATTTCATTTTTTTATCAATTTCTTTTATTAGTTTCTTAAACCAATTGAAATTTTTCCAAGTAGCAATAATTCCGACAAGTGTAAAACATTAAGGTTCCAAGTCGAGCTTTAACTAATAATTTCGACAATTACAAACTATTCGAGGTAGAGTAATCAAATTCTGCAAGGGAAGCTGACCTATACTTGGTTCTTAAATATTTACTTTCAACAATTGTCGACTTCCACCAACAATATGACCCATGTCTCCATGCAAAAGCTGCCCTAATTTTTCTATAACGCTCATATAAATCAGGCCGTTCAACAAATTTCCAAAAACTATTAAGGTCTTGTGCGGATAAGGGTGTTCCGTCCGCGAGTATCTGGAAACCTGGTGAAATAAATGAAAATATATCCTCACAGATATCTCCTTTTGCTGGTGTTTGCCAATCAATTAGCTTTATGCCACCTTTAAATTCACTTATCAAATTCTGCCTTATATCTCTATGTAAGAGTGAAAATTTTTTAACTGGTGAGATCTGTTCCGGGTGTGGTCTTTTCACTTTAGGCAATTTTTGGCACTTTGCCAGAAATACATCTCCTTGTCTCAAAAGTTCCGTTGGTTCACAACTGACCTCCTTAAATTTTTCAGGATTGATCTTCTCTTTTTCCAGAATAAGCTTTGCAACTGCCTTGATGTCATTGTGCCAAGGAACACCCTCAACATATCTGTAGGCGATAATAGAAAGATCAGGCCATGATTTCACAAATTTAGGTGCAATATTTATCTGTTTCACAGTTTTAAGTGCCTTTTCTTCTTCCTGTAAAGAATTCTCAAATAAAGATCCTGGAGGAACCTTGAGGTATTTTTTCAACACAATCTCCTGCGCTCCCTTATACCTCCAAACATGATTAGAGTGGCCACCAACCATCTTTATTAAATTTTCTTGGACATCTTCACTTTTATTTTTTGCCAGTGATACAACTATATTTTCTAAATCCATTGATGCTACTTATGTCCGACTTCTAACAATTTAATAATTAACTTTATTAAATTGCGAAATACTTATCATAAAAAAAATTCATACGTGTACTTAATCTTCTCATTTGTGTGGATGACCCATCTGGTAGAAAAATGACAAAGCACTTAAAAAACGCCTTAACTTAAAGGGGGATTTCATACATTTATTAACAATTGATATATAAATTTGTTTACATAAAAATTTCATATTTCTGACAAAATTTCTTAAAAATTCTTCAGCAACCTTGAGCTTTTGAAAGGATATATAGAATGAAATTTATAAGGACTAAAGCAGTCGCACTTTTCTTGCTCTTTTTCTCGATATCGCCATCCTTCGCCAAAACAGAGATTCATTGGTGGTATGGAAATAGTGGGTTCTTGGGAGACGTAATTATTGAAATAGCGAAAAGATTTAATGAGTCTCAAGACGATATCGTAGTTATTCCTACTGGCAAAGGAAGTTATGAAGATAACTTATCGGCTACAATTGCAGCTTATAGAGCTGGAGACCATCCACACTATACACAGGTCTACGATGCAGGCGCCGCTATCATGGTTGCTCAAGTGAAAAATGGAGTGGTAATTGGTTTTGAAGAAATGGGGGAAAAATACGGCATAGACGTAAATGCAGACAACTACATTCCCCAAGTAAAAAACTTTTATGCCGATGCTGATGGCAAAATGATTGGAGTACCCTTTAATAGTTCAACATGTATCATGTATGCAAACATGGATATACTGAAAAAAGTTGGAGTTGACGTACCGACGACTTATGAGGAATTTGAAGAAATAGCTCAAAAGATTAAAGACGCAGGATACATTCCGCTCGTTCAAAGTCATGATCCCTGGATTTGGACTGAAAACTTTTTTTCAAGGCACAATTTATTAATGACAGATGGAAACAATGGAT
Organism: uncultured Alphaproteobacteria bacterium; assembly: GCA_902619165.1. Taxonomy (GTDB): domain Bacteria; phylum Pseudomonadota; class Alphaproteobacteria; order Rhodobacterales; family Rhodobacteraceae; genus CACIJG01. The sequence continues at coordinate 45,479 of CACNDI010000007.1, read as the reverse complement.
TTGATGACGTTCCAACCAAAACTTTGTTCTCTGAAACTCCGGAGTTTATAACTCATTGGACAAAGGTAAAAGAATGGCATGATAAAGGTTGGTATGCCTACAAGGGAAGAGGATGGGGTGATAACCAAGCTCCGTTTAACGCAGGTGAAGCGGCTTTTTGGTTTGGCTCTTCTGGTTCTTTTGGTGGAATAAAGGATTTACCAATTAATTTTACTACCAATCAAATTCCTTACTGGAGCTCAATTACAGGCGGCAAGGCATATCCCACTTTTATTGGTGGCGCGGCAAACTGGATCTTAAATGGCCATACTGAAGAGGAATACGCTGCGCTAGCAAAGTTCATCAAGTTTATGGGCTCACCCGAAATGGACCTTTATTATCATAATACTACTGGTTATACAGTCGTGACCAAAGGTGGTGGACAGCTTGCAGAAACAATAAATTTTTACAGAACTTCACCGTATCATAAAACCGCTCCAGAACAGTTAAATCTGGAAGGCGCAACTATTCCTGGTGGATATAGGGCAGGAAATTGGCCACAAATAAGGGAGGTTATTTATGAGAATTTCCCAAAAATCTTGACTGGTGAGCTTTCAGTAGAAGAGGCTATGAAAAGAACCGATGAAGGAGCATCAAAATTGCTTGCTCAGTTTGCTAAGACTTTGTAAGCCAATCAAAAATAATATGGAGGGAGGGGTTTTCCTCCCTCCTTTTTGCTAATGAAAAAAGTACAATTTAAATCCAAATATACCCAATATATTTTTTTAGCTCCAACGCTAATAATTATATCAATTTTTCTTTATCTTCCTATAGTGCAAACGTTTAGAGATGCATTCACGACGCAAGATGCGTTCGGCTTCGGTAGGTTTTTTGCAGGATGGGACAACTTTAAATTTGTGCTATCAGATCCCTCATATCTTGTAGCACTTAAATTCACTTTTATTTACATATTTGTCATAACTGTTATCTCTTGCTCTTTAGGGCTGTTATTGGCGGTTCAGGCCAATAAAGTTATACATGGAAAAAGCGCTTACAAGACCCTTTTGATTTGGCCGTATGCTATAGCTCCTGCAGTTGTTGGGGTAACTGCTCAATATTTTTTTAGCGAAAGGTTTGGTATCCTATATGCTCTATTTAATTCTCTATGGGGGTTTGACTGGACCGCAAATATTTTTGATGCCTATATCTACTTATTCATAGCGGGATCTTGGAAACAAATCAGCGCGAACTTTATTTTTTTTCTTGCCGGGTTGCAAACGATACAAAAATCAGTTATCGAAGCTTCTTTAATTGATTGCAGAAGCAGTCTGCGTCGGTTCTGGACAATCACTTTCCCCCTACTAATGCCAACAACGTTCTTTCTCGTGATTATCAATATCACTTATGGTTTTTTCGACACCTTCGGGATTATTGATACTACGACGATTGGAGCGCCTTCAGGGGAAACTAAAACTCTAGTATATAAAGCATATATAGACGGTTTTCGAGGATTAGATTTGGGAGCTGCGGGTGCTCAGTCAATAATTATGATGCTATTAGTACTCATCATAACAATAATTCAGTTTCGTTACATAGAAAGGAGGATTCACTACAATTGATGATCAATCGTCTTACTCAAATGTTTGCACACTTTATATTACTATTGGGAGTTTTACTTATGGTAATTCCTATTTGGCTAGCCTTTACAAGCTCAACCCATGATAATGTGACCCTAATAACAGAAGGGATGCAGTGGTACCCAGGACCTCTATTTATCGAAAACTATGACGAGGTGTTGAACGAAAAAGGGGGGTTTTCAGAAGAAATAACAGCTACTGGCATGCTGATAAATAGTTTTATAATGGGGCTAGGGATCGCCACACTTAAGGTTATTATTTCGATGATGGCTGCTTATTCACTCGTTTATTTCCGATTTAGATTAGCCACACCCATTTTTTGGTTTATCTTCATAACTTTGTTAGTTCCCTTAGAGGTCAGAATATTTCCCAGCTACAAAATTGTATCTGATATAGGCTTGACAAACAGCTATACTGGCCTCGTACTCCCATTAGTTGCCTCGGCAACTGCAGTTTTTTTCTTTAGACAATTTTATAAGTCAGTTCCTGATGAACTTCTTGAGTCAGCCAAGCTTGATGGAGCTAATAGCTGGAGATTTTTTATTGACTTTTTAGTGCCCCTTTCAAAAACGATGATTGCAGCGATGTTTATTTTTATGTTTGTTTTTGGATACAGCCAATACTTATGGCCTCTTTTAATGACTACTGATGAGAAGTACTGGACAGTTGTAATGGGGATGAAATTAATCTATGTCGAATTATACGAAGGTGTGTCTTTACCTAGAGTGGGGCAAAGGTTTGCGTATATTATACTATCAATAATACCGCCCGTTCTCATTGTTGTTTTGTTGCAACGTTGGTTTATTAAGGGTCTTATACAAACGGAGAAGTGAATGAGTTTTATAAACCTTAAGAACGTTGTAAAAGTATATCCAGATGGAACCCAGGCTATTTTCAACTCTTCTTTATCGATTGAGAAGGGTGAATTAGTTGTCTTTGTTGGGCCCAGCGGTTGTGGAAAGTCAACATTACTTAGAATGATAGCTGGGTTAGAAGACGTAACGGAGGGAGAAATAGACCTAGATGGAAACAGAATTAATGAAATAGACCCCTCTGAGAGGGATATAGCAATGGTTTTCCAGAATTATGCCTTATACCCCCATATGTCAGTCTATAATAATATTGCTTATGGCCTAAGAAGTAGAGGAATAAAAAAACTGGAAATAGAAGCACAGGTTACAAATGTTTCAGAATTACTTCAAATTGGCGATCTATTGAGTAAAAAACCAGGTCAACTATCAGGAGGACAAAGACAACGCGTTGCCATGGGGAGAGCAATAGCTCGTGATCCAAAAGTATTTTTATTCGATGAACCACTTTCAAATTTAGACGCAAAACTACGGGTCCAGGTGCGACTGGAAATAAAAAAATTACAAAGAAAAATGGGAACGACTAGTATTTTCGTTACTCATGATCAAACTGAAGCAATGACCCTGGGTGATCGATTAGTTGTTATGAATAAAGGAGTGATGGAGCAAGTGGGTACTCCAATGGAAATTTATTACCACCCCAAGACTAAATTTGTAGCAGAATTTATCGGCACTCCTAGCATGAATTTCATCACAGGCAGTATAAAAGATAAGACCTTTAAAGCTTCGAGTTTCGCTGTACCAGCTAAATATGAAGATAAAGATGATGTTATCCTAGGAGTGAGGCCTGAAGATATATCAATCACTAAAGCTACAACCGGTGTCAAATGTAAGGTGGAGCTTATTGAAAAACTTGGTTCGAGTACCGTCATATACTGTGTTGATATGAAGGAAAATCAACTTTGCGTAAGTACTCAATCACGTGCTAGCGTGGAGGTAGGAGACACCATACACATATCTACAAATAATAAAGCCTTGCATTTTTTTGATAGGGAAACTTCTAAAGCGTTAACTAAATAGATTTCTGTAAGCTTTTTCGCCTTATTATTGAAGAGAGACAAGGGCATCTTAGTTCATTTGACAAACAACAAAAGAATTAAATGCTAATTGTTTAATCTATAAGCATAGTTTGTACCCATACAAATAGGTAAAAAATAAGGACGATGTTTTGCTTGTTCTTGCTTTAAGTTACATTCCGTTGTCTTAAAAAGCCAGCCCTCTTTCGCTGAGATAAGAAAATGCTATTGGTATTTCTCCATAGTTTTTGAGTTCTAGGATTAAATGTGGGTTGCTCTCTAAGAAACTTAGGGATTGGAAAACAGAATGCCAATTAATTGTTCCATTGCCGGGTGCTTGGTGTCGGTCTGCATAACCATCACCATCTTGAATATGAACATGCTTCAATAGATTGCCTGCGTCTTCAACAAAAATATCGACGGGTGGGGCTTTAGAAGCAAGCCCTGCTATATGTGCATGCCCAGTATCTATCGAAAGCTTTAGAGAATTAGATTCTATGCTCTCAACTAGCTGCCTTCTAGTCTGTGGATTGATATCCTTAATATTTTCCATAACCAACTCGACTCCTTCATTTTCTGCAATCTTTAGAGCTGGAGAAATAATTCTTGCTACTACGTCAAAGACTTGTTCCAATGCTCGCTTACCATTGTAGATATTGAATCTATTAAATTCGTGCCAGTTATCAAATGGTGAGTGCATAACCATTTGTATCGCACCGGTTTCTGCTGCTGCTTCTACCCCTTGACAAAGTCTTTTAGAGATTACTTTTGCAACCTCAGAGTCAAAGCAAGAAAAGTCTAAACCCCAAAATGGGCCATGCACCCCCAGTCTTCCATTAAACCCTTTCAGTTTCTTTTTAGCAGTTTGAGCAATATTTTTCCAATCTTCGTTTATGTAAATTTCATTGCTGACGAAATCTTGAAGTTCTAAATCTCTTTCATCATCGAATAACCAAGGTTTATGATTTTCAACTTCACTTATTGGCATTGCCGCCCCAATTTTAAATGGTTTCATCTGAGATCTCCTTTTAAGGTCAGCATCTTCCAGTTTTATTACAAAAAAATGAAAATTTTATCAAAAATTTCTAATTATTTATGTCGCTTTTTTAAAATAAAATTTACTTATTAGTAAGCAAAAAAGATAAACTTCAATAATCGGATACAATGTTAAAAGACTAGAAAAGCAAAAGAGAAAAAATTGAATGACATATAAAAAAAACATAGCAGAGTTTATAGGTACCTCTTTTTTATTAGGGACGATAGTCGGCTCAGGCATAATGAGTGAAAGGCTTTCAGCAGGAATTGAGTCTTTGGCTTTATTAGGAAATACCATAGCTACAGGGGCGATTTTATTTGTTATGATCACAATTCTAGCTCCAGTTTCGGGCGCTCACTTCAATCCAGCTGTATCACTAGTTATGCGTTTAAGAGGGAATCTTAATAATGTTGAGCTTTCTACATACTTACTTTCCCAAATAGCGGGATCAGTTTTTGGAACCTGGGTTGCTCATTTTATGTTTGATGTAAGTATCATACAATTTTCGTCAAAGATAAGAACGGGCTCACCAATTTATATTGCCGAGTTCGTTGCGACTTTTGGCCTAATTTTTACTATATTGCTAGGATCAAGATATAGTCCCAGAAAGGTACCCGCATTAGTAGGCTTATATATAACAGGTGCTTATTGGTTCACCTCTTCTACCAGTTTTGCTAACCCAGCAGTAACATTCGCTAGGACCTTGACGGATACATTTTCAGGCATTAATTTCTCTGATCTTCCCTTTTTTATATTATTTCAAGTATTAGGTGGAGTTTCTGCACTTGCTGTTTGTAACCTAATTGAAAATGGTAGGAAATGATGTTATGCGGTTGAATTAGGCGGACCTCTTATGTTTGTATACTATAAAAAGGCGCCCTAATTTACTCATTTAAGCTACAGCTTTTCGACCATCAGATGCCAATGCCATGAGTTTGGTTTATCATGTTCTTGCATAGTAAGCCGATTAAATTCAAAATCCTTAAATATCGACGTTAATTCGTTGGCAGTACAATAATAATGAGGATGAGCCTTATCGCTTTCAGAGTCTGAATTGACTATCCAAGTGTTTGTGGAAATCTCTTTGCAATCGAATTCACTTTTTAAAAGGTCAATTCTTTTCTTAGGGAGCATGGTTCCATGAAACGTGCCTCCAGGTTTAAGTACTCTTTTTATCTCATTTACAGTATCAATTAAAATATTGTGATTACCATGGTAAATCACATTCCACGATAACACGTGATCGAAGTACTCATTAGCGAAGGGTAATTGATCCATTTTTCCAAGTACTGTTTTTATAGAAACACTTTTTTCTTTTCCTAACTGCTCAATAGAAGCAAGTCCACTTTCTGCTGCATCAAAAGCAGTAACCTCACAACCGTTTTCCGCAAAAGGAAGGCTATGCCGGCCTACCCCGGCACCGAGATCTAAAACCTTTTTAGATGGCCCGATATTTTCGAAAGTTGCGAGCACCTCTGGCTCAGCTACAGTCCATTTCTCGGTAACAATTTTATTATCCCATTCAGTATTCCAATACTGATACGCCGTATCTGTTTTTGACATTTTTCTACCTTTCTTTTCCAAATGCGTTATTTCCCACTCTTAACAGATCCATCAAGTATCTTTAAGCGAGCATAACTGCTAATTTGTTCTACGAACAATATTAAAACAAACATTAAGCCTATTACTACAACAGCTCTATCGTAAGCCATCCAATTAAAAAGACTGTTTAATTCCATTCCGATTCCACCAGCACCAACTAGACCTAACACCACTGATCCTCTTACAGACTTTTCTAAGGCGAAAAGCGATGTCGTTATAAAGCCAGGCATGGCGGCAGGAATGATTGCTGAAAAAGTACTGTCTAGCTTTGACGCTCCACTACTCTCTATACCTTCAGCTGCACTCCTTTCAACATCCTCCATCTCTTCAGCAAAAAATCTACCTACAAATCCTATTGTGTCTATTGCAATCGTTAATGTGCCTGCAAAAGCTCCAAGCCCTACAACCATTACAAATATTATTGCCCATACTAAATCAGGTATTGTTCGCATAAATGTTATTAGAAACTTTGCAACTACTTGAAGCATTCTTGCCGGGATGCTATTTCCGAATAAGCCTCTTGAGGCCATCAGCGCAAATAAAAAACCTACAATTATTCCTAAAAACGTACCAAAAATTGCCATTTGAGCCGTCTCAATTAAGAGCAAAATATACCTGTTAAAATCATTCCAGCTTAATCTATGCTCGCTAATAGGAGGAAAGGCTTCACTGAGAAACCTACCAATGTACTCACTGCTTCCAAATAATTTGCTAAAGGAAAAACCGGAGCCATCAAGAGCCCACACCATAATCAAAAAGAAAACAATAATGGACATATATTGAAAGGATGATATTTGTTCAAATCTTTTTGGGGTTTTCATTTTCTGGTTCATATCAATTAAACGAATCTTACAGAGCTGTCGTATTGTGCAATTAATTTTTTTTGATCTATCGTTTTACTTGCTTTGAAGAAACTTATTTCACCGTCTTTTAAAGCTAAAACTTTGTCAGAATATTTTACTGCATCTTCAACATTGTGGGAGGTAAATATGACTGTCATCTTTTCTTTTTTACATAGTTCTGTGAGAAGCTCCATAACTGTTTTTGCAGCTACTGGGTCAAGGCTAGCGACTGGCTCATCAGCAAGTAATAATTTGGGTTTTTGCATCAGAACTCTTGCTATTGCAACTCTTTGAGATTGCCCTCCTGAAAGGGTGTCAACTCGTTTCATCGCAAGGTGAGATAAATTCACCTTCCGTAGGCAATCCATTGCCCTTGACCTAGAAGCTTGGGGTGCCAGAAAATGAAACCATCGTGTTACTCCCTTTAAACCGCTAGTGATATTTCCAAAATCTCCATGAATAACATTAGACAACACACTCAGTCGAGGAACTAGATTATGCCGTTGAAAAATAAACCCTACATCTCTTCGTATTTGTCGTAGCCGATGACTATTTAAATTTGTTATTTCCTTGTCAAAAACTTTGATACTTCCACTCGATGGCTCAATTAAGCGGCTGCAACATCTCAGCAAGGTAGATTTACCTGCTCCATTAGAACCAATTATCGCTAATAAACTTTGCGAATTAACGCTAAAAGAAAGACCTTTTAATACAGATTCGCTACCGAAGCTTTTTTTTAAATCTTTTATTTCTAAATCAATCATATATCAAGCGCCCTATACTAGCATAGAGCGCTCTCCATACATCTATGGATTAGTCTTGAATATCAAATTCGGGCAATCCAGCTGTCCTGTACATGGCTCTTACCACATCATAGTCCGAATCATTAACTTCCAGCAATCTTGTGCCAATATATTTATCATTGGCTGGCTTACCTTTATCATCAAGCCCAGCTAAAATTCCAGCAATCAGCGAATCTTCATTATCTTTCATTGCCTTGGTTACTTTATCTATTTCAGCCTGCGTTAAATGACCTCCACCCATCATCATATCGTAGGGCAGATCACCTGACCTAGCTAACACCTTGAACTGACCTTGATTTTCGGGCGTTCTATTATATTTGATCCAAGAGCTAATTCGGACACCAATTGCCGCTGTATCACCTCTCTCTAGCCCAGCATGTTGCAATGCCTTCTTTGTATGGATTACTTTGATGTCTTTCATTGGGTCTACTCCATGGTCCATCATCACTTGCATCGGACAAAAATGTCCAGATGTCGACCCAGGCTTAGCAAAAGAGACTGCTTTACCTTTTAAATCTTCCATCTTCATTATTCCTACTCCTGTCTTAACGACAATACCGCAGTAATAATCTGGTCTCGCAATCGCAATCATTGCTTGAGAGTTTGTAAGCTTGTTAATTGCCACATACTCTGCAGGACCTGTTATTGCAAAATCTAATTTCTTTCCTCTCAATGCCTCTGCTGTTGCAGTTTGATTGCTTACGGCAAAAAATTCAAAAGTATCACCAGTGGCTTTTTCTAAAGCGTCCTTGAATGGCCCCCACTCAGAGATAAGAGCATCCATTCCTTCAATATCAGTAACAGCCATTTTGTAATTTTTCGCTGAAACTACTGAGCCTATCCCTAGGGATAAGCAAATTAACAATATAGTTTTAATAACAAATTTCATAATTAACTCCTTGCTTTTCCCAATTATTAAAAAGTTCATTAACGCTTTTGTGACAAAAACCTAATAGATTTTTGACAACTTTATACCCTCATAAGAGATCCACGATATTATTTCTTTTTCAGAAAAAAGGGAGAAATCTACAGGCACTAGATTCTCCCTTTGAGGGAAACGAGATCTAATTGTATTCAGATAAATAATACAAAAAGATAACATTATTATGAATTTTTTTAGTCATCAGTTTTCTCATCCAATCCAAAGTTCAAGTGGTCAGAAGCGCTTGGTTGCATGGGTAAATGGCTAAAAGAGAAAGCAGGTATCTCCTTAATCTGATTTAGATTAGTCTACTTTAATAACATTTTATTTAGGTTTTTGTTCATCAAAGACTGGTTATTGGGCTCTGTGCTGAGCTCCACTTTATTTTTGCGTCGAAGATTTGAGATCAACTAAATGTCGCTTTTTTTTTTTTAAGGTTTTTCTATTCACAAAAATGTTACTAATCTGAAATATTTTTGAAAAAAACTTTGGATGCAATCTAGATGATTAAGAGTAGAAGGCAGGTTCATGGATAATCGGTTTGATGGCCTCAAGATCTATAGAAGTATCTGGATTTCAGATATACATCTTGGTACTCCTGGCGCCAGTACAGATCAACTTCTGCATTTTTTAAAGTGTACGCGATCTGAAAATTTGTTTTTGGTCGGAGATATCATCGACGGTTGGCAATTGAAAAAGCGTTGGTATTGGCCACAAGCTCACAATGACATCGTGCAAAAACTCCTCAGAAAAGCTCGTCATGGTACGAATGTAGTGTTTATTCCAGGAAACCATGATGAGGCAGCGCGTCAATTTGTTAATGTGACCTTTGGTGAGATCAAAATATGCCTTGACTACATCCATGAAACTGCTGACGGTAAGAGACTGTGGATCGTGCATGGTGATCTTTTTGACCATGTCATTCAACATGCGCGCTGGTTAGCGTATATTGGTGACAAAGCTTATCAGATTTTGCTTCGCGTGAATCGCTGGCTAAATATTTGGCGTGACGCATTCAAACTGCCTTATTGGTCGTTTTCTCAATACTTAAAACTTAAAGTCAAATTGGCAGTTTCATTCATTTCTGCATTTGAACATGCAATGGTAACAGAAACTCGAAGGCGCGGATGTAGCGGAATTATATGCGGGCATATACACAAACCAGAGTTAAAAATTACAGACGGAATCATATACGGAAATGACGGTGATTGGGTAGAATCTCGCTCTGCACTGGTAGAGCATTACGACGGTAAATTGGAATTACTAAATTGGGATAAAATTTCAAAAAATATTGCTTCAGTGGCTGATGTATCATCAGTGAAAGACGGGATTGATGGGGGGCCAACAGCAGCGCTTGGTGAACTACTTAGCAAGAGTAACAGTCCGTGAAAATTTTAATTATCACAGATGCGTGGTACCCACAAGTCAATGGAGTTGTACAAACACTAACAAAAACACGCGATCATTTGGTCCAGATGGGGCATAAAGCTGAACTTATTACCCCTGAATCGTTTCGTACGATTCCTTGTCCAACTTATCCGGAAATTAGACTTTCAATTTTTCCAGGAAAAAAGATTGCTGAAAAAATTCAGGTGTCTCAACCAGACGCAATTCATATTGCAACTGAGGGGCCACTTGGTCTGGCTGCCCGGCGTTACGCAACTTCACATAATTTAGATTTCACAACTGCATTCCACACCCGTTTTCCAGAGTATATACGTTCTAGGACTAAATTGCCGCTTGGAGCTACATACGCACTCTTGCGTTGGTTTCACAGTCCGGCTAAAAATGTGATGGCACCAACCAACACTGTTATAAGAGACCTAGAAAAATGGCAAATCGGAAACCCTGTATTGTGGCCGCGAGGGGTTGATCTTACCATTTTTAATCCATGTAACAGAAACGTTAAGAAACCCACTGGAAACATCGAAAAGCTAAACGCGAGTATCGCAAAACTGGATAACGCAACGAAACCTGTTTTTATTTATGTTGGGCGAGTAGCTGTTGAGAAAAATCTTAGTGGATTTTTAGATTTGGATCTACCAGGTGAAAAACATGTTGTTGGAGAAGGGCCCGCTCTTAAAACACTGAAGAAAAAATATCCCAAAGTTATTTTTCATGATGCGCATCCAACGGAGAACTTACCAGCATTCTACAATCGCGCGGATGTTTTTGTGTTTCCTAGTCGAACAGATACTTTTGGCCTTGTTCTGTTAGAAGCAATGGGTTGCGGTCTGCCTGTAGCAGCTTTTCCAGTCACGGGTCCAATAGATGTCGTAGGTGAATCTGGTGCAGGCATCTTGGACAATGACTTAAAGAAAGGCTGTCTAGCTGCCCTAAAAATTGACCGAAAAATTGTTCGTATGCATGCGGAGAAATTCTCATGGAAGTCGGCAACGGATATATTTTTTAGCCATCTAACCAATGCTCACAAGATTGTAGACAGGTATCAGATATCTAAAAAGCCTTATAAGACCAATTATAGGTTTGGCGCCTGAGATATTCTGTGACCACATTCCGGTTTTCCATTTCAGCTAGTTCGGAACTGTGTATGGGGGGGCGCATCGTGACCGTTAAATTTGTCCCAATTCTTCTACAAATTTCTCTAAACATCAGAGAATAACCAAGAGTAAAGCTTACTCTTCTTGCAATTTGAAATAACGCTGAATTACGTCCCTCGAAGAAGAACGGAATAGTAGTTGTGTCAGGCTGCAATGCTAATTTCGCAACAAATGTTTTCCACGGCGCATCACTCGCAGTCCCAAATATATTTGGCGCCAATGATATGGCACCTGCTGGGAAGATGATAAGTGCTCCGCCATTTCTGAGATGCTCCAACGCTCTGCGACGAGACTCCATATTTGTTTTAAGCGCAATTTTAGTCTCTGCAAAATCTATTGGCAGAATTTTATCCATTACCGCTGGTGCCTGTCTCAATACCCTGTGGGTAATGATTTTATAGTCATGCCGCACCTCGGCCATAATTGAACACAAGGCAAGTCCATCTATGACTCCATATGGATGATTAGCGATGGTCACGACCCGTCCAGTAGACGGTATGGATGCCATTATTCCATTTGAAACCTCTCGACGAACATCTAGTTCGATACGCAGTCGGTCAAGTGCATCTGACCAAAAATATTCTGGATTTAGATTGTCATTTACATAGTCAAAATACAGTTTTTCTATACGCGGTTGACCCGTTAATTTTTCTAAGTAGCGGATTATTTTGTTGAGAATTACACCCATTTCTCCGTCGGCGAATGAAAACACAGGGTGTGTCTGACTGCTATTTTGCAAAATCAATACTCCTAGCCTGTTGATTGTTAAAAGATGTAACAAATAATTGATGAATTTATGAAAAATTAATGACATCCACGTGAGTAAGTTCTCAAATTTTGATTGTACTTTTTCGACAAATTTAGATTGAATAATAAAATTATTAACTCAAATGATGATTTAAAAATTTTCATCAAATTGTCATCAATCTTTAACATTTAAAAGTTAGACAATCTGTAAATACACGCATGTATTTCCCTCCCAACTGGGCCGTTGTAAGCAGACGGCCCTTTTCTTTTTGATACATTGATGTAACAGCTAATCAATATATAAAATTGGACTTTAGAAGCGTGTTGTAAGACTATTTTTAATTTTTATTTGACTAAATTATTAGTATTGCTAAATTTTGGCGCGATTGAAATTAAATCCTCAAAAGGAAATAAAATGTCGAAGGAAAAAGACGCTGATACCATCACTGAATTAGGTGAAGACGGAAAATTACATAATATAACTACTAAAGCAGGAAGACTAGCAATGGAGTTAGCGTCTGAAAAAAAGAGGCTTGCTCAAGAGCTAGAAGAATTACAAGGCGAGTACGATGACATTAAACCTCTTACGCCTACTGGTACAAAAGATTGGTATGTTAAATGGGGAGCCATGCTATTGTGTGTATTAGGAGTATTTCTTACATCAGGAAAAATGTATATTTTGGGGCAATTGTGTTATTTCTTTAGTGCCATCGGATGGATATATGTCGGCATGCAATGGAGCGACAGAGCACTAATGATTGGATCCGCGATATGTGGTACTGCAGTTGCCATGCTGTTGATAGACAATCCCGACTTGTATCTGCTTTTTTCAAGGTGAATAATCCTAATACCATCTTTGGTATTGGCAGCATAAAGAAACTCACGACTAGAACTACAGACTGGACTGAGTTCAAGACTACCCTTTCTTGCTTAAAGGTCTTTTACCCCTTGCATGAGACATTTCTATAATTTCATTCTTCTCAATTTTTACAAACCCCAAGATCACTCCATCAGGTTCGACATGATCTGGAACCGAGTGTTGGTAAACTATAATTTTATCGTTTTCGAAATGACAAGTTATTTTTCCAATATTTGATCTTGGCTGTTCTTCGAACCAGGCGATAGTTTCCGACTTATCACGTTTATTTTTTGTAAGACTTGATTGAGTTATTGATCGCCAAAAAAAATTTTCAGACAAATATTTTTTAAGAAGAGATACGTCTCCATTATTTGCGGTTTCAAACATTGCTTCAAGTTTCTTAAAATTCATAGCCGACTCCTTTGCCTTATAAAATGAAAAAAATATGCAACAAATTATTGATGAATTTATGAAAAATTAATGACTTGTACGTAAGAAAGTTCTCAGATTCTATCTATATTTTTTCAATTAATTTAGATTGAATGAAAATTATTAACTCAAGTGATGGTTTAAAAAATTTTTATCTGAATGTAATAAATCTTAACATTAATAAGATAGATAATACCCAAACAGTCGCGTGTATTTCCCTTCCCACTGGGCCGTTTTCTTTTTGATACATTAAAGTAACTTACCATCTGCTGCTCACTCCAAGAACATGCTACATGAGCATCCCATGCGTCCCATGCGTTGAAAGGCTAGACCAAGCGGTAGCTATAGGTAATGGCAAAATTATGAATTTTACTCAAAATTAATGGACAATATCATCTTGCATTCCTTTATCGAGTTCGAAGTAGGCCAACTCTTCTGGAAATCTATCTCCATAAAGAAATACATATTCATCTGGGTTTTCTTTTTGAAATTTCGAGTAATAATCGCATAAATATTGAAAATACTCCGCCGCAGTACAATACTCTTTGCCTTCATCAAACGGCTCGTTATCTAAAACATTTAACAAAAAATAATTTTTCATCAACATTGCCTCGATTTTCTATAAATTGATTTTGTTGATATCATAAAATTATTACATAAATGCGACTAACTAAAAAAATAACTTAGCAAGTGATTTCAGCAAGCTCGGTATTTGCAATTATAGAAACGGGGTTTCACGAGAAAGAATATGGCAGATATGATTGTTGGGATATCACAAAAGGTACTAAACAACTATATTGCTGAAAATCCACTAAACAAAGAATTTCAACCTTCTGCTTTGTTAAATTATTTAATAGTTATTTCTTGAATTAATGTAATACTTCTTCTGCTATAAACTCTTCCATCTTTATTAAAGTTTTCACATAGCCCAAGTCGTTTCCCGTTTATTCTGACAATTGTTTAGCATCGCAAAAAAGGTTTTTCAAAGGATTAATTTACCTCTTCGTTATGGATGGTATAGTTTTTACCATCCAGTAGGATAATGCCATATCCCGAATTTTCACCTTTGGCATATTCTACTCGATCAGCTTTGAACTTTAGGACCATTTGCTGATTTATGCTTTTGAACGTGGAGAAATTATATCCTTCGTAAAGACCACACATACTTCGATGTATGTGACCAGATATTAGATGGTTTACATTATTGAAATTTTTTATAGTTGAAAAAAAATCGTGGGAATTTTTTAGTCTTAGTAAGTCCATAGCCTGCATTCCCGTTGTAAAAGCGGGATGGTGCATAAACAAAATTACTTTTTTATGATCCGCTTCTTTAAGTTTTTGACTCAACCAGTCGAGTCTTTTTTCACATAAGTAACCACAGCTTTTGGGTATGTCATCGTGAGGATCTTTAAGCGTATCTAAGAATATAAAATCAAGATTTTCATAAGCCTCACTACTCTGTAAGAATCCATTATGATCTGGTTGGTAGTATGGAAATACATCGAGGAAGTTCTTTCGGTTATCGTGATTTCCAAGCATAAATTTTATGGGTCTATTTATTACCGAGACCAAATTTCTTAAGGCACTATATTCTTCAATTTTACCACTATCCGCTAAGTCGCCTGTAAAGACTAGCGTATCAAAATCATTATGATTGCCTTGCAAGTGCAGTATAGCTTTCTCAAGTTTTTGAGATGATTTTTTTAAACTTGGTTCATCAGCAGAGTTTAAGTGAATATCTGAAAAGACTATGATTTTTTTCATTTTTAGCTCTCGAAAAATTTATTGGTCTAAATGTCCGCCCCGCCCACGACGTGACTCTATAGCTCTTCTAAAGTTGCATTTTACAAAAGATAGATCCATTGGTCTACGATTAAGTCTGCAGCTTAAATTTATTGTCTAGGCCCTTTTGAAGAAGTTGGAAAATTGAATTAATGATATCTACTGTCAAATGAAACCCGGTAGTAATATAATTCGAATATGTGACCAGATATGATACTGAAAATAACCTATGGTATATCGCAGATACTAAAATCCCTTTTCACTGGCGTTCATGAAAGATATGTGGGCTTTGAGTAGAATTAGGAGTCCACACCCTTTGAATTATAGGAAAATTATTTTTTACATCAAAAAGAAGTAAATCAGCTCGCATACCAATCTTAATCAAACCACGATCATTTAGATTAGCTGCTTTTGCTGGTGTCTCAGTAACCGCCTTTATTCCCTTTGCAAAATCTCCCAAAATATCTCCAAGTTTTACCGCTCCCATTAGCAGTGAAGAAGGCATATAATCCGATGAAAGAATGTTACAGCAACCCATGGAAACAAGGTCCTTAGCCGCGACGTTTCCGGAGTGGGACTCCCCTCTCAGAATGTTTGGTCCTCCCATGATAATATTAATTGATGATCGATTTAATACCTTTGAAGCTTCAACAGTTGTTGGAAACTCGGCGATTTTACATCCATTTTCAATTGATGTAATTGCATCATTCTCTGTCGTGTCGTCATGACTTGCGAGAATAGCGCCAAGTCTTTTATTCGCACTTAAAGTTGCGGCATGGTTTCTATCTCCCCAAGCCTTTTTTATTTTATAAAGACGTTCAAAATGATCTTCCAAATCTTTTGGACTCATAGAGTATTTTCCCTTTAAATACTCTGCCATTTTATCTAAGTCTCTAAATTGCTTTTGGCCCGGAGTATGATCCATTAAACTAACTATTCCAACTCGGTCTTCTGGGGTAAACTCTTCCAATTCGATTTCCAAAGTTTCAGAACAAACTTCTGCTCTAAGATGCGTAAAATGACTAATTTTCAGGCTTTTCTCTGCTCTGAGCTCCTTAATGGTGTCCGTAACTTGCCTAGCATATTTAAGATAGTTACCCCTTTTATCTGACACTATCGAACCAACTCGCAATGCGTCAAAAACAGTCGTAATACCAGCACTTTCTAGTTCTCTATCATGTGATAAAATCGCAGCCTTTATTGGCCATTTAACATTTGCTCTTGGTTGCATATGTCTTTCCAAATTGTCTGTGTGTAGTTCAATCAGGCCTGGTGATAAATAATTTTCATTACAATCGAAAGAACCACGTATAAATCCTTTTCCAGAGTTAACCTCTTTAATGACCCCATCCGCTACCCTGATGCTTCCGTTTACTACTTCGTTCTCCAGAACGAGACGTGCATTGCTTAAAATAAATTCATGCATATAAATTCATACTCTTGACTTAAAAGTTTCATATAAATATTCCAAATTTTTTGTACTCTGTTATTAGGACATTTTTATGACAAATTATTCCAGATACGCAATTTATTTTTCTCCCTATCCAGATACATTTCTCGATAAAGTTGGGTCTCAATGGTTAGGCTGGAATCCAAAGAAAGGTAAGATTACCAATCACAAGAAAATAAAAAACCCAAAATTTGTTGACTTAAAGTCTATCACGGAAAAAGCAAGGATATATGGCTTGCATGGCACGCTCAAAGCACCATTTGTCCTAAAAGATAAGTATTCATACAATGATCTCATTAGCGATGTGGAATTAATTTCAAAGCGACATAGTAGGTTTATAATCCAAAATCCAGTCTTGAAAAAGCTTGGCCGATTTTATGCTTTAGTCCCTGAAAGAAGCCCTAAGGCACTAAAATCTTTAGCAGATGATTGCGTTTTAACTCTAGATAAGTTTAGAGAACCTCCCACATCCACAGAACTAGAAAAAAGAAGAGCTAGTGGACTTGACTTTGAAGAGGAGGAAAACTTAAAGAAGTGGGGTTATCCATATGTCTTTAATAGATATAAATTTCACATTACATTAACCGGAGAAATAAGGTTGGGTGAAGAGAAAAATATTCGAGACACAATAGAATTAAATTTTCAAGAAGTTATCGGATATCCCTTACCTTTTTTAGATATCTGTCTTTTTGGGCAAAGGGATGATAGGTATTTTTGTGAACTGAAAAGATTTTCGCTGCTTTAATGCATTACAGATAATAATTGAATAACTGCTTTATCTAGATCATCCTCATTGTTGATAATAATTGAGCCCGTTGGAATATCAAATTTCGCCCTTTTTAACCTTAGTTGAATATCCTTTGCATTTTCTCTAGCTCTTTTTTTCAATCTTTCCAGAACGATTTCTTCTTTAGCATCAATGTAAATTATTTTCAACTCTGGAAATTGCTGCTTATATTCCTTAATAGCATGTCTAGATCCATTGAAAATTACGTTTGTTCCCTTATTAAGGTGATATATAATATCAATAGGTATCCCATAAAAGTTATTATGCGCATACCAATGAATAGCTACTCTTTTTTCTTTTAATAAAATATCTATTTGAGACTGATCCACTTTAATAAAGTCTTCGTTGTCGACCTCAGCACTTCTAGAAATATATCTTTTAGGAAAATATGCATCGACTTTATTCTTAGCAGCATTAAGAATTGAATCTTTCCCCACTCCAGAAGGGCCTACCACTGTAAATAATGTTCCTTTACGCATAATAGATTTCTCTCAGCTTGCTGAAAAGTTGCTTACATCTATTTCTCGATCACACACTTTATCTCTTACTTCTTTGTCATGAAAGATACCAAGTATCGCCGACCCTTTTTCTTTTTTTTCTGAAATCATATCCATAACAATTCTTTTGTTTTCACGATCGAGGCTTGCCGTCGGCTCATCCAAAAGAAGCAACTTGTAGTCTTTAGAAAAGCCAATAGCAATATTTACCCTTTGTTGTTCCCCTCCTGAAAAAGTCAGTGGCGAGAGGTGCCATAACTTAGAGCTTAAATTTAGCCTAGACAATAATGTCTCAGCGATATCCTTCGCTCTGGCGCGACTTTCAAATTGATCAAGAAGAGGTTCCATAACCAAATCTATGGTGCTTACTCTCGGTAAAACTCTTAAAAATTGACTTACATACCCCATTTTTTGTTTTCTTAATATCGACATTTCAATGGCTTTTAAATCAAGGATATTTTCCTTATCTATATAAATCTTTCCAACTGCACATACATAATTACCGTAAATCATTCTCATTAAAGTTGATTTGCCACAACCAGAGTTACCTATCAATGCAACACATTCCCCCGAATTAACATTAAAGCAAGCATCTCTAATAACTGAAAATTTCCCTTTGTCTAAGTTCTTTAGATTGAAGGATTTTGCAACATTTTTTACTTCCAACATTTTTACACCTTTAGTATTGAGGAGACAAGTAACTGCGTGTAGGAATGCTGTGGATCATCCAAAACTTGGTCGGTTAATCCAGTTTCAACTATTTTACCATTTTTCATAACAATCAATCTATTTGCCATGAACCTCGCAACTGCAAGATCATGCGTTACGATTATTACTGACAATCCTAATTCTCTAACCAAAGATCTTATGAGATCAAGTAATCTTGCTTGGACAGATACATCAAGCCCACCTGTAGGTTCATCCATAAATATTAGCCTAGGTTTCGTTATAAGGTTTTTAGCAATCTGAAGTCTTTGTTGCATTCCACCAGAAAAAATACTCGGTTTGTCATCCAGTCTGATTGCATCTATTTCAACCTTTTCGATCCATTCGGTGGCTTCAGCCCTAATTTGGGAGTAATTTCTATACCCTATTGCCATTAGTCTTTCGCCAATGTTCCCTCCAGCACTCACTGCCATTCTAAGACCATCTCGAGGATTTTGATGGACAAAGGCCCACTCGGTTCTCAGTAGGTTTCTTTTTCTGGGTTCCGGCAAAGACAATAGATCCAACCAATTATTATCTCTATCCAAATATGTTATATTACCACCATCTGGTACCAAGCTTCCAGACAAGCAATTTAGAAGAGTTGATTTGCCAGAGCCAGACTCTCCAACAATTCCAACGACCTCACCAGTGTAAAGCTCTATACTTAAGTTGTTGCAAGCATACACATCGCCAAATTTCTTATTTATAGCCTTCGCTTTTAAAATCTGTTCCATTATTTAACTTTTTTGACTATTGCAGTAATCACTATCTGAACATGAAAACATTCTAGTTCCCTTATCATCAATAACCACTTCATCGAGATATGTATTGGTGGCACCACATATTTCACAAGTCTTCTCGGCTCTTGAGGCTTCAAATGGATAATCTTCAAAATCAAGACTTATAACCTTAGTATATGGAGGAACTGCGTAAATCCTTTGTTCTCTCCCAGCTCCAAAAAGCTGAATTGCCGAGCAAAAATTCATTTTTGGGTTATCAAATTTTGGTGTAGGTGATGGATCCATTATATAACGATCGTTAACTTTTACTGGATAAGCGTATGCTGTGGAAATCTCCCCGTTAATAGATATGTCTTCATATAATTTAACATGCATCAAGCCATATTCTTCTAATGCGTGCATAACCCTTGTTTCGGTCTCTCTAGGCTCTAAAAATCTTAAGGGCTCTGGTATTGGGACTTGATAAACGAGTATTTGATCTTCTGATAAAACTTGTTCGGGAATGCGGTGTCTGGTTTGAATTACAGATGCTTTTCCAGTGTTTTCAGTGGTTTTTACACCAGCTACCCTTTCAAAAAATTTTCTTATAGAGACTGCGTTGGTTGTGTCATCTGAACCCTGATCTATGACCTTCAATACATCCGTTTCTTGCAAGCATGCTGCTGTGACCTGAACGCCGCCAGTACCCCAACCATAAGGCATTGGCATTTCCCTACTTGCAAAGGGAACCTGATATCCTGGAATGCATATCGCTTTTATTAGAGCCCTTCTTATCATTCTCTTGGTTTGCTCATCAAGGTAAGCAAAATTGAAATCCTCTTCGGAGTTACTCATCCTTTTTTTGCCTCAAAAGCTGTTTTTCTTATCTTTCTAATTAGCTCCAGTTCTGCCTGAAAATCGACATAATGAGGAAGCTTAATATGCTCTACAAAACCAGTCGCTTGAATATTATCTCCATGGTACAGAACAAACTCTTCATCTTGAGCGGGAGCACCATCGCTAACCTCTCCCAATTCTTTCCAACGTAGAGCGCGATCAACTAAAGCCATCGATATCGCTTTCCTCTCCGATTGACCAAAAACAAAACCATAGCCTCTAGTAAATTTAGGGGGGTGGGTCTTTGAGCCCAGAAATTGATTAACCGTCTCGCATTCTGAAATCTCTATCTCAGCTATCTCTATATTAAACCCTATCTCTGGGATTTCAAATTCAACAGATATAAGTCCTATTCTTAGCTCACCAACGAATGGATGATTTCTTCCGAACCCCCTTTGGGTTGAGTATGCCATACCTAATAAAAACCCTTCATCGCTTCGAGTAAGAGCCTGTAGCCGCAATGCTCTATTAGCAGGAATTTCCAAAGGCTGTCGAGTGAGATCTGGCGACTCCGCTTCACTAGATGATGTCTCTTCTGTCTCAATAATTCCTTCATTATTTAGGAACTGAGTGACGTGTTGGAACATTTGTTCAGTATCTTTTCCAGGCTCAAATTCATCGATGCTGCCATCTGCTAATAGTTTGAAATCTAAAAGTCGATGAGTGTAATCAAAAGTCGGTCCAAGAAGCTGGCCTCCTGGAATGTCCTTAAACGTCGCGGATATTCTTCTTTTAGCAATCATTTTGTCCGTATTTATAGGCTGCCCAACTCCAAATCTCGGTAAGGTTGTTCGGTATGCTCTTATTAAAAAAATCGCTTCGATTAAATCTCCTCTAGCTTGCTTTATTGCTAAAGAAGCAAGCTCAGGATCAAATAGCGAACCTTCAGCCATCACTTTTGCTATTGATAAAGATAATTGAGTCTTTATTTGATCGACACTCAGATCTGTGACTTTTCTGTCTCCTCGACGTTCATCCTCCAGCCACCTATGTGCATTATCAATCGCTCTTTCGCCTCCTTTTACAGCTACATACATATTATGTCTCTACCATTGTTGTTCTAGGCAGTCCCATAACAAAATTTTCTTTTGCCAAAAAAATATCAACTCCTAAAGGAAAACTGATAGCACTTTCTCTTTCAATAATCTTTTCCGGGAGCTCTACATGAAGCGTCTCTTTAATCCCTGGTCCATTTAGAGAAAAACTTTTTACATCTTTGCTTGCATTTTCAATCACAATATTGGCCGACCTGTCGGGATACTCGTCCGTACCAATAGGAAATTCGTGAAAAGGTAGTAGTTCCTCTATATGCCCCACTGCGAAATCAACATTTTTATCGCCAGAAATTTTTGCACCGGTATAAAAATTTATCCAATCCTCGACATTTTTATTTCGAAAGGTCTCTCCTAAAAAAATCTTAGTATTAAAATCACAAAAAACTAATATAAGCGTTGCACCAGCGATAGATAGAGGGGTGGGAAGTCCATCAATGACCTGAAAATTCTGAATTTTTCCTGGCATTGCCATCGCTTTCAACGCTATCCTAAAAGCTCTAGCAGCATCCTTGGACTGGTCTTGGAAGAAGGGAAGCGGATTTGTCATTTTTCGTCTTCTCCACGCACAAGAGTAAAAAAATCCACCTTTGTTTTTTCTGCTTTTCTTTTAATTAAGTCATGTCTTTTTTTCTCAATTTCTTTTAGTTTTATTACTATTTTACTTTCAATTAAGGTCCTTTTATCGCTTTGCATTAAAGCGTCACATAGCGCAGCAACTGTCGACTTCTTTTTACTTCTACCTTGCACATATCCATGACCAACTAACTTACCGTCTTCTAATTGAATAGAGCATCGCGTAACGGAAATTTCGCCTGCATTAAATTTTTGCCCAGTGTTTCCAATCCTCGCTGTCGCCATAATTGTGCCTATTTCCGGTTTTCTCAGATAAGTATAGCTCGGATCTAACCCAGTAGACTCATACAACCCAACGAGATCGGATTCAGATGATTTTGCTAAATAGCTCAACCATTTAGACCTGACTAGTGACATGCTTACCCATACGGTTTATAATTAAATCGGTTGAAACTAACCTATAATTGGTTATTTATTTGAAAATTATGACAAGAACATGACAGATTAAGTTCTATGAGCTTTTTCTTTAAGAAAAATCCTTATTTGCTCCAAATTGAACTTTGCATCATAATCGCCATTATCAGCAGCCGACAAATACCACTTCATTGCCTCGGAAAAGCTTTGCTTCGTGCCGATTCCCATATGATGCATGTAGCCTAAATTAAATTGTGCCTCTACTAAGCCTGATGAGGCAGCTTTTTCATACCAATAAAGAGCTCTCTTGAGGTCTTGCTTGATGCATTTACCTTTTTCAAGTAATAGCGCCAAGTTATATTGTGCATGATAATCTCCACCCTCGGCAGCCAAAAGGTACCAATATTTTGCTCTTGTAATATTTACTGGAGAGCCTTCTCCACTCTCGTACATGAGAGCCACATTGTATTGAGCCACCGAATTACCTAACCTTGCAGCATCCAAATAAAGGTCAAGAGCTCTACCTTTGTTTTTTTCTAGCACTAATCCTTGATCATAAAAATATGCCAAGTTAGTCATAGCTTTAGGGTGCTTTTTTTTTGCTGCTTTTTTATACCATTTTATAGCCACTTCATTATTTTGTAACACCAACAGCCCTTTATCATACGCCCTTCCTAATTTGTATTGATATTCCGGATGGCCCGAATAGGCCATTACCTTATTGAAGCTGAGCTCCGTGAAACTAATATCATCTTTCTCTTTTTTTTTACCAGTTAAATCGATCACTAAAAGCGAGACAAATGCTATGAATACTAAAATGTATGGGGATTTCTTAGCGTATTTTTTTGAATAATACATTATGATGACATTTATATGACATAAATATGACTAAGTAAAGCATTATTATTGTTGATTTTTTTATATTTATATGTATCATAATTTGTAAAAAAATTCAGATTGAGGGGAAAAATGAGGTTTCGAACAGTAAAATCAGAGAATTTTTTCAGAAAAAAGCAAACTAAGCTATTGAAAGCTTACGCTTTAGGAAAAGTAAAAAAGGCCGAGAAAATCAGGCAAGGCCTTCTTATGTCTAACACGGTTCACGTCAATAGATCTGGGTTTAAATAATATTCGTCAATGTATTTAAATCCAATCCGTAATGTTTAAGTTGAGTGAAGCAAGCGCCCATAAGGCCTAAAAAAATAAGAGATAGCCAAGGTGACATCCGTAGATAAAAAATCAGGATGAAGGAAATTAGAATTAAAATAATCGATGTTTCTGATGTTGCTATCGATGGTATAACAAAAGCCAAAAAACTTACAAATAGAATTGAGGTTACAGCTACATTTACTCCCCTTATTCCCCGCAGAAAAATTCTATGTCTTTGAAGAACATTCCAAAAGTTTATTGCAGGAGCTACGAGAAGTAAGGTGGAGCCATAAAGAGAAATTAGTAGAATTAATGAGTACAAGAGCTTTTTCTGATCTGACACGTCGCCTAATAGAGCACCAAGATACGCTGCAAAAGAAAATAGTGGTCCAGGAATAGCTTGGGCCATTCCATAGCCAAGCATAAAATCTTCCGAAGATATAAAGCCATTCTGGACAACTACACCCTCTAACAACGGGAGCACAACGTGACCACCTCCAAAAACCAAAAAACTCATATTGAAAAAGTCCCGGCATATTGCAGGAACGCCTTCTAAACTGATAATATTCGAAAAAATTAATAAAATCACAAGAATAAAAAGACAGAGAATAGAATGTATACTGTTCCCTATTTTCAACTGGTTAGAAAAGTTTGGTCCTTTAACAGTGTCATTGGTTGAAAGCACACCATATATCCAGCCAATAAGAAGAATCGCGATAGGGTATAGTAATAAGTTAGTAAAAATTAAAATACCGGAAAAAATTATAAACCCTATTTTGTCCAAGTTATCATTACAAAACATCTTAAACATTGAATAGACCGCCTTCCCCACGATAGGAATAGAGATGGACGATAATCCAACAATAGTTAAGGAACTTAAAACCACCAAATCGTTGGATATAAATAGAGCAAAAGCAATCATTATAAAAGTTGATGGTAGGCTGAATGCTAATAAGGCTAGGTGACCACTAATAATCCCTCCTTGCTGCAACCCAATAGCTAATGCTAATTGACTCGAAGTTGGTCCTGGCAATGCTTGTGTTATCGATAGTAAATGCGTGAATCTCATATCATCGATAATCTTCATCCGCTCTACAAACTTTTCTCTAAAAAAACCTATATGGGCGGTAGGTCCTCCAAAGGATGTAAAGCCTAAAGAAAGAAATGTAATGAAAATCTTCCACAAAGTCATCCTATGACGATATCAGTAGTATTAGGAAAGTAACCTTAAAAATTGAGAAATTTTTGTAAACTTTTTGTAACATTCTTGTCATAATTTAAATGTACACCGACACTATGTTTTCAGATTTTTCTTTCTCTAGCTCTAACGTTTTAATTGATGGCAAACTTCAAAAGGGAAGCTTAACCATTGAACAAGGTAAAATTCAATTAGATAGGGAAAGTAGCCCATACAGGCATTATAACATGGGGAATTTCTACGTTCTTCCCGGAATAATAGATCTTCATGGGGATGGCTTCGAACGCCACTTATTCCCAAGACCTTCCGCTCCGGTAAAACATACAATAGCCCTCAAAAATTTAAGTAACGAATTAATATATAATGGAATTACCACTGCCTATTTAGCTCAATGCTATTCTTGGGAAGGTGGATACAGAAGTCCTGAGTTTACTACTGAATTGCTAACGTCTTTAAAAATACTAAAAAATGACTTTTTGCCCGATCTACGGCTTCAAATAAGATTTGAAACACACCTGATTGACGAGAAAAAATATCTTATTGATCTTATAGATCAATTTAATATTGATTACTTAGTCTTTAACAACCATTTGCCTGAGGCAATTAA
The DNA here is from genome assembly GCA_902619165.1 of uncultured Alphaproteobacteria bacterium. Classification (GTDB taxonomy): domain Bacteria; phylum Pseudomonadota; class Alphaproteobacteria; order Rhodobacterales; family Rhodobacteraceae; genus CACIJG01. The sequence continues at coordinate 20,341 of CACNDI010000007.1, read as the reverse complement.
AAAGTGGGAAAACGATAAACCGAGGATCGAGGCTTGGGCTGGTCAAACAGGTAGAACTGGCGAGCAACATATAAACATTGTAAAGGGTTACTTGAAGAATAATGTGAGAGTTAAGGGGTTTCTTGAAGAACTCTCAGGAGAACTGAAAAGAAGAAACATTACCCTTGGATCACATGATGACGATAGCCCTTCAGACAGAGAGTATTATAATTCACTCGGGGCTTACATCTGCGAATTTCCAACAACTTTGCAAGCGGCTGAGGCAGCAAAGAAAAATAACAACGGTGTCATAATGGGAGCACCAAATATCATGAGAGGAGGATCACAAGCTGGAAACATAGATGCAATAAAATTAGTTAAAAGTGATCTAGTTGACTGCTTGGTTTCTGATTACTACTACCCAGCGCTCTTAGAGTCGGTATGGAAGATGGCTGATATGAAGGTTAGGTCATTTGAGAACTCGTATAAGATGATCTCGACTAATCCAGCTAGGCTTTTAAATTTAGCTGATAGAGGAGAGTTAGTAGATAATGCCCGAGCTGACTTACTGATATTAAACCCCGATAATAGAAAAATTGTCGCTGTCTTCTGTAGGGGAATTCCTTTTTTTGTGTCTGATGAGCTCGTGGGTAGTTTAAGCGCTGCTTAAGAAAACTTCTCTATGAAGCTCTCTACTGAAAGTTCTCTAAAATCCTTTAACCGTTGACCTATCGTATCATGATCCCAATCCCACCAAGACATTTCCATAAGTTGATCAACAACTTTATCGTTAAATCGCATTCTTATAAGCCTTGCAGGATTTCCTGCCACTATTGAATATGGTTTAATATTTTTTGTAACAACACTTCCTGCTCCAATAATTGAGCCATGTCCAATAATTACTTCTGGTTTAATAATTGAGCCATGGCCTAACCAGGTGTCATGGCCAACATTAGCCATTCTTGCTTCTCGGGCAGCAAAAAATTCGTGATCCTCTTTCTGGTCCTTCCAGTAATCATTAGAGCGGTAAAGAAAATGGTGCAAAGATGCTTTATCCATAGGATGGTCTGTTGGACCGATCCTAACAAAGCTTGCTATATTAGAGAATTTCCCTATCTCAACATTCGCAAAATCACAATATCTTGCACAGTAAGAGTAATCACCGACAAAAGCATTTAGAAGATGCGTACCCATTCCAATCTCTACAAAGCGTCCAAAGTTGCTATTCTTTATGCTGCACTCTTGGTGTATAAGCGGTTTTTCGATTGAGAGATTTTGGGTCATTCTTTGGTCTTGAAATTCTAATTCACCAAAACTTCCACCAAGGTTTTTGTTCTTCCTTATTAACTTTTTTATCCTCACTGTTTTTTTGAACTTCAGTCACCGCATTATCTCCCACCTGACCAAATTTATCCGTAACTCCTTGTCGAGCAATTTCATAAGCATTTTTTGCCATTTCAACAGCTTTTTCAACTTGCCCTTCACTACAAACTTTGTAAGCACTTTCTAACATTCCCATTGCGTCTTTCCCAGCGGATTCAGTAGCTCTACTGATTTCAAGTCTAATTTTTGCTCTAAGAACTAAAATCTCTGTATTATCACATTGGTCTATTATCTTTTGAAACGTTTCCTCTGTATTTCTACTGGCCTCATTGCCAGCCTTCTGTTCCTGCCCGAAACCGAGAGCGACACTACAAAATAACACAAAAAATGTCAGTAAAACCTTCATCCAAACCTCCTTTTAATTTTTTTCTATTCCAATTAAAAAACGTCTCAAAAATGCTGACATTTGATCCATGACTGTTACCAGTAGCACAATTAACACTGCCATATAACCAACGTTTTCAAAATCATTACCCGTTCTTATAGCCCCAAGAAGTTGAAGGCCTATACCTCCAGCGCCCATAGCACCCAATATAACCGCTCCTCTTGTGTTGGATTCCAGATAGTACAGTGACTGAGATATAAAAACAGGCATTATCTGGGGAATAATACCAAATCTATGCTGGAGTATAGTTGATGCTCCAGTAGATTTGACACCCTCCTGCTGTTTATTATCAGCGTTTTCTATTGCTTCCGACATCAACTTTCCCAACGTTCCTGTATCGGTGAAAGCTATCGCAAATATTCCTGTGAAAAGACCAGGGCCAAATGATCTTACAAATATTAAGCACCAAATGATCATGTCTATTCCTCGTAGCATATCAAAAAGTCTACGAAGCGAGAATCGAATAAATTTGAAGGGTGTTATATTATATGCTGCCAGAAATGCGAGCGGCAAACCGAGCAAAGACGCCAAAAGCGTGCCCAAAACAGCCATAAGCAATGTTTCCAAGATCGAGAACAGGACTGTACCGTGCATCCATTGTTCGTTATCACTGATTTCAGAGAAAACTAATTCAAAATTAGTTTTGTCAGGTTCTATTCTTTCATTACTAAAAATGAGCGATAAGGCCTCTGGAAGCGAATAATCTTTCAGTGGGCTGAAAAAATCGAACCAAAAATACTTCCATCCGAATTCATATCTATGTACTTCCACCTTTCTCTTATAAATTTGAATCCTCTCGTAAAGTGATGGTCTTACTTCTACCTTTGACTCAGTAACTCTTATCCAGTTAGGAAGATCTTTTTCGTTTCCATCGTTATCATAAGCTTCTGCGTAAGGCTTTCCGTTGTCACCTATTCCAAAAATAAATTTTCTATCTTCACTCTTACTTTGTTCGAAAATTATTTTATCGTCTCTAAAGATTGCCTTGCTACCACTGTTAAAGGTAAGGATAGCGATGTCTTTCCCATCTCCTATGCGTTCTAACCACTCAGGGAAACTAGGGTACTGATATCTATAATCTCCTTCAAAATTAACAGATATTTTCGAAGTGTCCTTCCAGTTCATTACCACATGGTCTTTGTGCGCGTATGTATCCAAAAATAATCGCGATGCTCTCTCTGGACTCCATTTTCTCGATATACTGCCTAAATCAAACTGAATAATCGAAAACACAAAATATAATAGAATCGCTCCTATGGACACCAGGGTAGTCAACTTCTGGTAGTATGCTTTTTTTTCAACGCTTTGATAGATCTCTTGAAAAGAAACCTCTCTATCATATACCGCTATGCTCATGCTGAAATCTTCCCGATAAGCTTATGTCGAACATATGATGAAAAATAATCTAAAGCAGTTATTGTTGCCACTAGTAGAAACATAATTGCTAATACTTCATCTCCATATCTCCATTGAAGTGATGCTGTTAAATATGCTCCTATTCCCCCAGCTCCTACAAAACCTAAAATAGTAGAGGCCCTGACATTTATCTCCAATCTTAAAAGAGAGTAGGAGAGAACCAAAGGTAATACCTGAGGATAAACAGCGAAGCAAATAATCTGGTACCAGCGAGCTCCCACTGATTTGAGACCATCTACTGGTTTCATATCAATATTTTCTATAGCTTCCGAAAAAAGTTTACCCATCGCTCCAATTGTATGAAGAGTTACCGCTATAATGGCGGGAACGATCGATTTTCCCATGAGATATAATAATATTAACGCAAAAACTAACTCTGGAAAAGATCTGAGAATATCAAAGGTCCTTCTTACGATCTGTACGGTAACCTGATTTGGCGAAAGGTTAATGGTGGCCAAGGGACATAGGATTAATGCGATTGAAGCACCAACTACGGTAGAAAACACTGCAGCGGAAAAAGTCTCAAATAAAGCAGGGATAAAACTTAAGACTATACCAAACCATCCCCAACCAGCCTCAAAGGCATCACTGAAAAGATCCGCCGGGTAGTCAAAAAAATTCTCGACTCCTCTTGTAAAACTTCCAGCATTATATTGATTTGCAACACCAACACCACTCACAACTATGAAAATTATAGCACCGATAAAGAGGACCGAATAAATCGCTCTTTGTCTTGCTAAAACTTTTAGATTTTCTTCAAGACTTTCGATTGTTATTGCGTTTTGTGACATAAAATAATTCTTTTTTAAAAGGAGTAATGTGCCCCTTTTTTTGGGGCACATTATAAAATAATTACTATGAAGTACTTAGTTTTTCTTCTTAGCTTCGAGCTTAGCCTTTCTGGCCTTCACAACCACCTCATAAAAGGAGTGATCAACAGGAACCCACGCTCTTACTATACCGTTTGCAATATTTTCGCTACACTTCGGGTCGTTTTCGTGAATCCACTGCTTCATGCCAACCATTACGTCTCTTGCTTCTTTTGGTATAGCTTTTCGCATAACCATTGGACCGTTCGGGATAAGCTTTGATGACCATATTTGCTTTATATCGTCCATATTAAGCAGACCTTTTTCAACCATTCTTCTTAAGTTACCTGAAGAGTAGCCCTCGTCCCATTCACCGACGCCTGACACCCAAGTTACTGCCGCATCCACATCACCGTTCAACACGCCGAGCACTCCATTTTCGTGCCCTCCCATGAAAAGGGTATCTTTGAAGTATTCAGCCATATTTATATTGTAAATGTCAGGTAATTCAACTGATGGGATTAGGTATCCTGAGGTTGAATTCGGATCTGCAAAGCCGAGCACTTTACCTTTCATATCATCAAGATTGTTTATCCCTGAGTCTTTTCTAGTTACCATTATTGAATAATAGCCTGTATCTCCAGTTGGTTGCATTCTTGTCAACACTGGAACGGCAGCATCAGGATCTGCTAAGTACATTCCGGCATAGCCCGATGCACCAAACCATGCATAATCTATATTACCACCTAGCATTGACTCCATCGTTCCAGCGTAGTCAGTAAACGTAAACATTTTTGCTGGAACTCCATACGCAGCTTCAAAGTACGGTGGCAAGCACTGGTTCCTTGCAATTATATCTTGTGCGGCTTCGTCACCTAAAAAGCCAATTCTAAACTCTGGTTGTATTTTACTTAGATCGTATGTTGGGCCCTTATAGTTTGGATTAGGCTCAGCATAGGTTGCTCCAAAAAACAGAAACAAAGTAGATACTAAAAAAAACTTCTTTAACATCGTGAACTCCTCATTTTAAATATTAACTTGCAATCCCTATGTGGGTTGTATTTAAGGACGTTGAGGTTACTGACGCTTCGAATGCCTCATCAGCCTCAACACCGTAAATTTCTCTTGCTTTCGCATCGCTCAATTCACTTGGCTTGCCGTCAAATACTATCTCTCCAGACCGCATTCCAATAATCCTGTCGCAATATGTTCTTGCTGTATCTAAAGTGTGCAAATTACATATCACTTTGATTTTTTCGTTCGAATTAATTGATTGCAGTGCTTCCATTACTAGCCGTGCGTTTAATGGATCCAAGGATGCAATTGGCTCATCTGCTAAAATTATTTTTGGATTTTGCATCATCGCTCTACAGATCGCTACCCTCTGTTGCTGACCTCCAGATAAAGTTTCTGCTCTTTGCAAAGCTGTAGGAGCGACACCGAAACGATTCATCAAATCAAGGGCATCCGAACGCTCTTCTTTAGTAAAAAATCTGAGTGTTGACCGCAAGGTAGACTGGTAGAACAAGCGACCCAATATGACGTTTGTGATCACGTCCAAGCGAGGCACTAAATTAAATTGCTGGAAAATCATTGCGCATTGAGATTGCCATTGCCTTTTCTCTGAACCCTTGAGCTCCAGAATATTTATGCTCCCGGCAAACACTTTCCCTTCAGTTTCAGTAGTCAGTCTATTTAAAACCCGGAGGAGCGTTGACTTTCCTGCGCCAGAACGACCGATGATACCTATGAACTCATTTTTAGTAGATTCAAAAGAAACGCTATTTATTGCGACTGTCGAACCAAATTTTTTTTTAAGTTTTGATACTTGTAGATGCATGATTTTACTTTCTAAACACATAATTAGATCAGCAAAGTGACAGAATGATTTCATATTTGTGAAAGAAAAATAACAGGTTAAAAATATGAATTCTTTAACTAATAATTGACGCGTTTATTAATTTTTCAATGTCGGTAACGCTCACCTTAACCGGATTTGTTGACGTAGCTGTGTCAAACATAGCTTTTTTTGCAATCCTTTTGGAACAACTATCAGGGACTCCAATTTCTGAGAGTGACTCCGGGATTTCTAATTGTGTTAATAATTGTTTAATACATGAAATTAAATGATGCTGGGTATCTTCCTTTAAACCAAGTGATTTGGTTATTCTATTTGTCTTTTCACCCATATTCACCAAGTTGAAATCTAAGACCGTCGGCAAAATAATAGCATTGGTCAAGCCGTGATGAGTGTTAAACTCCGCGCCAATCATGTGAGATATTGCATGAACCAACCCCAGACCCTTTAAAAATGACACACCGGCCATACATGACCCTATAAGCATTCCCGATCTTGCGTTCAAGTCATTAAGATTATCACATGCTCTTGGCAAATATTTCCATATGAGGTGTAACGACTCCAATGCCATTGCATCATAGATAGGGTTAAAGTCAGGAACCAAATACGCTTCAATTGCATGCGTAAGTGCATCCAATCCAGTCCATGCGGTTAAATTAAAAGGGAGATCCAGTGTTACCATTGGATCTAATATTGTTTGGCAGGGCTTGTACATAGGATGCCAAACACAGAACTTCATTAGTTTTTTTGAATGCGTTACCATCGCGGTACTTTCGGTTTCCGCTCCAGTACCCGCTGTTGTCGGAATGGTAATAAGCTTTGGGAACACACTATTATTGTCTATTTTGGGAGGATTTTTCTCGTAGTCAAATCTCCATAGATCTTTACCACTATTAACAGTCAAGCCAATGGCTTTACCTCCATCCAATGCGCTGCCTCCACCAATTGCTATTATCCCATCATGTTTGTCTTTTGAGAACTGGTCGCACCCCATTTCTAAATCTTTATCATTTGGGTTAGGCGCTATACCGCTGTAAAAACCAAAAGAAACATTTTTCTTTTTCAAAGCCTTTTTTAAAATATCTATAAATGATAGGTTTTTGCTTCCTTTATCAGTGACAATTAAAGGATTTGAAATACCATATTTTGTGCAATAATCACCTGCCTCCCAAATACGTCCAGGTCCATAAGCTATTGGTATTGGGAATACCCAATCCTGTGGTGTTAAAATTTTTTCATCCTCTATAAACATTTTTTCTCAATTTACTGTTTTCTTTTTACAGAATAGATTGTTTTAGGAAAGGTTTGTGAAAAACTTTTAAGTGGCTGAGGAACACTGAAACATTGAGAAGCTGTAAATGATACGTGAAAAAATCACTATAGAGCCAAAATACTCAGATACATCTTTAAGCTTAGCGCTTTTAATTAGCGGAGGCTTATGGGGTCTTTATTGGATACCATTAAGGGAACTGTCATTGGCAGGATTGGATAGCTATTGGAGTATCTTTTTTATCAATGCTTGCCCACTTCTAGTTCTATCCCCAATGGCACTTTTCAAGATCAATCAATTTAAATTTACTGATTGGTCTACTCTATTATCTGGTCTTACTATAGGACTTGCTTTCACGCTTTACGCGGGAGCGATTTTAGAGACTACTGTTGTCAGGGCAACCCTCTTGTTTTATCTTAGCCCGATCTGGGGAACTATTTTCGGCACGATTTTTTTATCAGAGAGATTTACCGTCAGACGGACAATCGCAATTATTTTTGCTTTATTCGGGCTTTTTTTGCTTCTATCAAATAAAGATACTTCATATTTTACATTGAAGATAGGTGACTTTTTTGGTTTTTTATCAGGTCTTCTTTTTGCTATTGGATCGGGATTGTTGAAGCGCTCGCCAAGAATAAAAATATTTCCTCTAACGTTCTTCGTTTATGCATTCACCAGTGCAGGCGCATTAGCATTGGTATTTTTTTTCATCGGCCAGACTGAAATACCGACAAAGATTGTAATTGATTTTTTCCCTTATGTTTTTCTATGGTCTACAATTATATTCATGCCAAGCTTTATGGTTGTCTTTAAAGTCTCACAGACTTTGTTTCCTGGACGCGTAGCTATTCTCCTTATGTCAGAGATCATAGTTGCTGTTGTTACGGCTAGTATTTTACTTCCAGAGGAAAGAATGACTTTAATTCAATGGCTTGGAGCACTTGCAATTGTGATAGCCGGCTTTATTGAGGTACTATTTAGCAAGTCGACAAAATACATATCAAAGCCCATGTAACGATTTAGTTTCCAAATAATCCTCCAAACCCATTAAACCACCCTCTCTGCCATTGCCAGATTGTTTGTATCCACCAAAAGGTGTTCCATAATTGTATCCACCTCCATTTATGTGAACTGCCCCGACTCTCAATTGTGAACTCACGCGTTCTGCTTTTTTAATGTCAGACGTTTGCACATAGGCCGCTAAGCCATAGGGTGAGTCATTTGCTATAGATATCGCTTCCTGCTCATTCTTGAATGGCATTATAACTAAAACTGGTCCGAAAATTTCCTCTCTAGCGATCCTCATAGTATTGCTAACATTATAAAAAATTGTTGGTTTAACAAACCAACCCTTTTCTAAACCGTGAGGCTTACCTAAACCTCCTGTTAAGACGGAGGCTCCTTCTTTTATTCCCAAATCAATCATATTTTGAACTCGATCGAATTGTATTTTATCAAATAAGGGCCCTATGTGATCTCCCTCTTTAGTTGGATCTCCGATTAAAATTTCTTCTGCTGACTTCTTTGCTATTTTTAAAACCTCTTCGTAACAAGAGTGTTCAACTAGTAGCCTCGTCGGTGCATCACAAGATTGACCCGTATTGAACATGCACTCATTGATCGAATATTTTATATCCCTTTCTAGATTTGCATCCGAAAAAACAATATTAGGTGATTTTCCGCCAAGTTCTAAAGTAACTCTTTTAATGGTCTCAGAAGAATCTTTGGTTACCATGATTCCAGCTCTTGTCGATCCAGTGAAAGACATCATATCAATTTCTAGATGCTTTGACATTGCCCTACCCACCGTATCTCCGACACCGTTAACCAAATTAAAAACACCAGCTGGGTAGCCGGCCTCTTCAATGATTTCGGTATAAACCATCGCAGATAAGGGTGTGTACTCTGACGGTTTCAAGATACAGGTACAGCCAGTTGCTAAAGCTGGTATAACCTTCAGTGCGATTTGATTTACAGGCCAGTTCCAAGGTGTTATTAGTCCGCAAATCCCTACCGGTTCTTTTAAAAGAACATCCCCACTATCCAAAACTGTTCTTTCCTTAAGCTCTGCCAGCGCACCAATAAATGATTCCAAGTGCCCTAGGGCTGCATCCGCTTGGGCAGATCGTGCCATTGATATAGGTGCACCCATCTCTTCGCGCATGGCCTGGGCTAAATCTTCGAACCTTCTCTCAGTTATTCTCTTGAGATCCTTCAAGAGATCTATTCTATCTTTCTTTTTTGTTTTGGAAAAGCTTGTAAATGCTTTTTTCGCCGACTGAACTGCATCATTGACATCCTGTTCATTTCCTAGTGACACGGTCCCGATTTGTCTTAAATCCGATGGGCTTATCACAGCCATTGTTTCGTCTGATCTTGGGTTTACCCACGTCCCATTAATAAAAAATTTTTTTAACTTTTCCATTTTTTTAATCCGTGATTTTTCTATCCTCAACTATAGACAATTAATTGTATTTTCTTACATATTTTTGTCATAATTTTTTTGTAACGTCTGTCCGAGGTCTATTATGAAAATAATTATTAACGGGTTAGGAAGAATTGGGAAGCTTGTCTTTAGAAGACTATGCGATGAGAGCCTCCATAAAAATATTTTAATGGTGAATGAGAAAGCAGGGTCTGCTTCTGACCAAGAGTATTTTTTAAGATATGACACCGTTCATGGGACTTGGGGTGATGACCTTTGTTTTAAAAATGGTTGTCTTAATTACAAAGATCATTCTATAGATGTGATGACAGAGGGGTCTATAGAGAATATTAGTTTTCCTAAATCTGAAAAGTTTCTGGTAGTAGATTGTACTGGCGTCAATAAATCAGAAAAGTTACTTGAGCCATACTTCGAAAGAAAGGCATCATACGTATTAATTTCTGCCCCTATAGAATCACCCAATGTGCAAAATATTGTTTATGGAATAAATCATCAATCCATAGACACTAGTGCTTATAAAATATTTACAGCCGCAAGCTGTACCACCAATTGCCTCGCGCCTATTGTAAAAGTTCTCGAAGAAAATATTGGAATAAAGCATGGGTCAATTACAACTATCCATAATATTACAAACTCTCAAACTATTGTTGATGCCCCAAAAAATAATTTAAGGCGATCGAGATCAGGTATTAACTCATTAATCCCTACGACCACGGGCTCAGCTAGGGCGATTTCATTAATTTATCCAGAGCTTAAAGGAAGGCTGAATGGACATGCTGTAAGAGTTCCTCTCTTGAACGCATCATTGACTGATTGTGTTTTCGAAATGAAACAGACTGTAGAAGTTGATAAGATTAATCAACTTTTTAACGAAGCTTCAAATACCTATTTGAGAAATGTTCTTTATTATGAAGAAAAACCCTTGGTGTCATCTGATTATGTTAATAATCCCCACTCAGCAATTATCGACTCTCTTTCAACTATTGTCGTAAATAAAACCCAGCTTAAGATTTATGCCTGGTATGATAATGAATGGGGATATGCATGTAGAATGGTTGACATCTTATCTAAATTGATCCGAGACTAGGCTTTCCTCTTGTTGATATTCAATCCATTTTTAAATGTATCGATTATTTATTGGTTTTTGATGCTGACCGATGGTGCTTTACGAATGTTAGTGCTAATGCATTTTCATGATAAAGGCTATTCTCCTTTTACTCTCGCTTATATATTTCTACTCTACGAATTTATGGGTGTTATTACAAATTTTATGGCTGGCATTTTTGGTCGGCGCTTTGGGTTATCCACCCTCTTGATAGCCGGTACTAGCCTGCAGGTATTAAGCCTAACATCACTTGGCCTTCTTTCGATTAATAGCCCAGAATGGTTTATGATTTTTTGCCTTATCTTTTTTCAAGGTCTCTGTGGTATCGCTAAAGATTTGACTAAAATAGGAAGTAAGACAGCCGTAAAGTTTCTAAGCAATGAAAATATTAAAGGGAAGCTTTTTAGGAACGTAAGTTGGCTCACAGGATCCAAAAATACTGTTAAAGGGTTCGGTTTTTTTGTTGGTGCTTTTTTGATTACCATTCATCCCTTCTCAATCTCTTTATATATTCTTGCCTTCATTTTGTTTGTAGCTCTAATGATTGCGTTGAGCCCAGTGTTAAAAGCGCCTGAATTAAATACAAAATCAAATAGAGTAAAATCAGAAGGAAAGTTTTTTTCTGACATTTCCAGTATAAATTATCTTTCTTTGTCGAGAATTTTCTTATTTGGTGCGCGAGATATTTGGTTCGTAATTGGAATTCCTTTGTTTTTATTGGAAGTATTTTCAACTATGTTTGTTACGGAATCAAACGGTAAAGTTGTTTTCCTTTTGGTAGGTAGCTTCATGGCTCTATGGGTCATTTTTTATGGCTTCGTACAATCTCAAGTGCCAGCAATTATTCAAAGAAAAACTGATTTAAATATAGAATCTAGTGCTTTTCGCTGGTCCATTATTGTAATTTTCCCTACTTTATTTTTAACTTTGTTAACTTTTGTTTTTGATAACACTCTGTCAGTTACGCTTATTTTAATCATAATCACTTTGCTTTTTATATTTGGAGGTTTTTTTGCTATTAATTCAAGCATCCATTCTTATTTGATATTGAAGTTAACAAGTAAAAAAAAGGCGTCCCAAGATGTTGGTTTTTACTATTCAGCTAACGCAGTGGGTCGCTTTGTTGGAACACTATTATCTGGTGTTAGCTATCAGTTAGGCGGGCTTAGCCTTTGCCTATTCTTTACGACGGTCTTTTTAGTTTGTTCCAGTTATTTTATGGCAATTCTGGCGAAAAAGACTTGATAACTAGATTTAACAATGAATCACTGTAAGATAAAATGTATATTCTGAGTTGGTTTTAAGATGAGAGACAATCTTACAGATTATTTCGGTTTTTCGGTTATTCTAATTGGCTTAACAGTGGTTTTTGCGAGCTTAGGGTATCCAACCTGGGTTTTCCCTGCAACGGTATTCATGTGCTCTGTTATATTTTTTATGTATTTAAAGTCCAACAAAATAGGCGAAAAGCACCATGTTAATGACTTAAAGCAGCAAGCTATCAAGGAAGAGATTCAAGATACGTATAACGCCAAGATCACTTACAGGGTAATTAAAGGATTATTGAACATTCTTCCTTCACCCTATATTTTGATCGACAGAAATGGTAGAATAACATTCATAAATTCAGAGGCTAAAGGAATAGTCCCTGATTTTCATACTGGCTCCCATATTTCGAACGTTTTCAGGTCGCCAATTTTTTTAGCTGCTGTTGAGAATGCAATAAAAAAAGATAAGCAGATAAAGCTGTCTTTTGAAGTTCAAAGTCCGCAATTTCGTCAATTTAGTGCAAATATTTTTTTCATATCATCAAATAAAATATCAAACAATTTCAATGACATTTTTATCCAACTAACAGATGACTCAACTCATATAAGAGCCGAAAAAATGCGGACGGATTTTGTTGCAAACGCTAGTCATGAGCTTAGAACTCCCTTAGCGTCGATCACAGGCTTTATCGAAACATTACAAGGGCACGCAAAAAATGATCCGAAGGCAAATGATCTTTTCTTAAACCTTATGGCCAAACAGGCTAGTAAAATGGAACTTTTAATTAAAGATTTGATGTCTCTTTCCAAATTGGAAATACTGGAGACTAAACCTATTACGTCTGTCTGCTCATTAGGTGAGCTTATTAGTGACTTAACGGAGAGTTTACAAGAATACGCACAAGACAATAATGTTAAACTAGTTAATAATATTCCAAAAAAAATGAAGCCAATAATGGGGGAAGTTGATCAATTGCGACAACTGTTCTCAAACTTAATAGAGAATGCTATTAAATACTCAGGATCTGAATGTGAAGTAAAAATTTTTCTGTCCAAAGAAAAACACAAAGGTATGGTTGGAATAGTGATTGAGGATAACGGGCGTGGAATTTCTGCGGAACATTTACCTAGACTTACGGAGAGATTTTATAGAGCTAACACAAATTCTAAAGCTGAAAAAGAGGGTACTGGTTTAGGATTGGCGATAGTGAAGCATATTTTAATCAGACACCGCGGAAAACTCCAGATTGATTCCAAACTTGACAAAGGCAGTCAATTTACTGCTTGGCTACCAAAAGGGAATTTGGGTAAACAAAAAAAAATAAAATGAATTAAAAATTTAAAAAAAAATTTATGTTTTCAATATCTTATTTATTCATAAAATTTTAATATTTTTGACACATTTAAGTGAGGATCTAGTGACATTGTTCGATGTAATTAGACTTTTGAGTTAACAAAGGAGTTGTCAATAATGAACAATATTTTAAAAATTTTTACTGCTGCAGTTGTAGGGGTAGGCTTAAGCACTGGCTCGCTGATGGCTAGGGAAGGCGATCAAATATCGATCGTTGGATCCTCAACTGTATTCCCATTTTCAACCATCGTTGCAGAGCGTTTTGCGAAAAACACTGACTTTAAAGCCCCAGTTATAGAATCAACGGGTACCGGTGGGGGCGCGAAACTATTTTGTGCAGGGATCGGTCTTGATCATCCAGACGTAACCAATGCAAGTAGGGCAATGAAATCAAGCGAAAAAGAGACTTGTACTGCAAACGGTATAACGCCGGTTGAGTATATGATCGGCTTTGATGGGATAACTTTCTCAAACAGCAATAAAGCACAGAAGTATTCTTTAACTAAGGAAGAGATTTTCAAAGCTGTGTCAGCTAAAATAATGTCCAACGGGAAAATGGTAGACAATGGCTATAAGAGATGGAGCGACATTAATCCGTCCTTGCCGAGTGTTAAAATAGATGTTTTGGCTCCTCCACCATCTTCCGGCACACGAGATGCTTTCGTAGAGTTGGTCATGCACGATACTTGCAAGAAGGTTTATAAAATGCCTAAAAAAGGTGATGACGGGTACAAGGCCCTTTGTTCCGCACTAAGAGAAGACGGTGCTGTTACCGAGGCAGGAGAAAATGACAACCTGATTATAGAAAAGCTTGCTGCAAATCAGGATCGATTTGGTATTTTCGGATATTCATTTCTTGACCAAAATAAAGATAAGGTTCAGGGTTCTGTCATAAACGGTGTAGCTCCATCAATGGGTACAATTGCTGATAGTTCGTACAAAGTTTCTCGGCCACTATTCTTTTATGTTAAAAAAGAACACGTTGGGGTAGTTCCAGGACTTCAAGAGTTTTCTGACTATTTTATGAGCTTAGCAGTGAGCGGTAGCCCCTTAGAAGCTGCTGGCCTTATTCCAAAGCCATAGTTTTTTAACCATTTACTTGGACCATAAAGCCGGATAACATATCGGCTTTATGGCACGTTAATCTCCAGACAGGATTTTCACTTCAATGACCCTTCCTCTAAGTTTCGTTTTTTTTGTGCTTCTGGGGTTATCTGTATATTTTTATTATCACGCAAAAAGCGGTATAGTTAGAAAAGCTGCATTACTTAGCGATCGTACAAAAGCACTTCCGTCTCACTATGGACAACAATCCTTCCTCTGGGCTTTCATACCCTCTTTCCTAATATTATTGGTTCTAACAATCGGTGGGCCAAACTATATAGATCAAATTTTCTATAATAAAATTCAAGAATTAAATCCCACATTTAATGAATCTTTTGTAAGTCTTATCTTGGCAAAAGTTATTAATGTCTCAAATGGAAAAATTTCCACTGGTGAAGAGAATATAATAATGCTCGCAAAGGACTATAAAATAGCTTTCGAGCAACTGCACTTTTATCGTGGATTAGTGGTTATTTTATGCGCTGCGTTATTGGGAATGATTATTTCCTATAGACAGAAACCTGGCTCAAACGCAAGGGAACAGGTTGAAAAATTTATAGTTAATATTTTCTTCGCTTCAGCAGTTATTGCTATTTTTACAACGGTAGCCATTATATTAAGTCTATTTTTTGAAGCGTTAAGATTTTTTAATTTATATAATTTTTTTGATTTTATATTCGGACTTCATTGGGCTCCAAATGTAGCTATAAGAACAGATCAAGTGGCTGCTGAAGGTTCATTTGGCATGATACCTGTGCTATTAGGTACATTACTAATTTCTTTCATAGCAATGTGTGTGGCTATCCCAATTGGCCTTTTCTCTGCAATATATCTTGCGGAGTTTGCTACGCCTAAAATTCGAGATTTCGTAAAACCAACTTTGGAAATTTTAGCTGGTATTCCAACTGTTGTGTATGGATATTTTGCTGCTTTGACTGCCGCTCCATTTTTCCGGGAAATTGGTTTTTCACTGGGTTTAGATGTTTCATCTGAGTCAGCTATAGCAGCTGGTGCTGTAATGGGTATAATGATTATTCCGTTTATTTCCTCTTTATCCGACGACGTTATTAGAGCTGTTCCGCAAAGCTTGCGAGACGGTTCAATGGGACTTGGTGCCACAAAAGCTGAAACAATTTACATCGTTATACTGCCCGCTGCTATTCCTGGTTTGGTCGGCGCGGTTCTCTTGGCCGTTAGTCGTGCTATCGGAGAGACAATGATTGTTGTAATGGCCGCGGGATTAAGCGCAAATTTGACAGTCAATCCATTAGAGTCCGTAACAACCGTCACAGTTCAAATTGTTTCACTCCTTACTGGAGATACAGAGTTTGATGATATTAAAACCTTGTCAGCCTTTGGCCTAGGGCTAGCACTTTTCTTCTTTACCCTGTTACTCAATATTTTTGCTCTTTCTATATCGCGGAGGTTAGCTGAAAGATATGATTAGAAAAAGTATACAATCAAGAAGAGCCCGTGAAACCAGATTAAAGATCTATGGAATTACCTCCATTTGTTTTGCTCTTATTATGCTTGCAACGCTACTTATATCGATAGGGCTTAATGGGTATAGCGCACTTCAGCAAGCCTACTTTAAGTTAGATATATCTGTAAACACGGAAAAGTTCGTTGATGACAGTGGGGCTCCTGACAACAATAAGATGAATCTTTTTAACTGGGATGGTTTAGTGCAAAGCGCATTAAGAGAATTTTTTCCAGAGGTAAAAGATAGAGATGAAAAAAAAGAATTGTTTGCAATTATCTCTGCTAATGCTGGCTATGATCTAAAGGAAATTATTAAAAAGAAAGCCCTTGGTAGTGGCTCTCATACTTTGTCAGTTTGGCTTCATTTATCTGACGACGCAGATCAGTATTTAAAAGGTAGATTAAGCATTGATATTCCAGAGAAAGATAGAAGGATTAATAATAAGCAAATAGCATGGGTAAATAGCTTGGTGGAGAGAGATATTGCAAAACTTAAATTTAACAAAACATTTTTCACATCTGCTGACTCCAGAGAGCCTGAGAGCGCTGGAATTCTCGGATCGGTTATTGGTTCAGCTTTAACCCTTTTCGTCACGATAATGTTTGCACTTCCACTGGCTGTTATGGCCGCGATATACCTCGAGTATTTTGCAAAACCTGGAAAGATAACAGACTTTATTGAAGTAAATGTTAACAACTTAGCGGCAGTCCCATCTATAGTATTTGGATTGCTTGGTTTATCAGTTTTTCTATCTACGTTTGGTCTTCCTAGATCAGCACCTCTTGTCGGTGGACTTGTGTTAGGTTTGATGACGCTACCTACGATAATTATAGCCTCAAGAGCATCTATACGCTCTATTCCTCCATCTATACGAGAGGCTGCTTTGGGGCTGGGCGCTTCAAAAATGCAGGCAGCACTACATCATGTATTACCCCTAGCAACCCCTGGCATTTTAACGGGCACAATTATAGGTATGGCTCAAGCATTGGGCGAGACAGCACCTCTTTTAATGATTGGGATGGTGGCCTTTATAATTGATATTCCAACAACCTTTACCTCTAGTGCCACAGCCATGCCAGTTCAAATATATATGTGGTCTGACAGCGCAGAAAGAGCGTTTTATGAAAGGAGTTCTTTAGCTATACTATTCTTAGTGGCGTTTTTAATCTCAATGAATCTCTTAGCCGTTGTATTGAGGAAAAAATTCGAGAAGAAATGGTGAAATAATGACTAGCAAATTTAGAACAAAAAAAGTTGAGGTATCTTACGGCGACAAAAAAGCGATAAGAGATATAAGCCTTGATATAGAAAAAAATATAATTACGGCGCTAATTGGTCCCTCTGGGTGTGGAAAATCAACTTTTTTGCGTTGTCTAAATAGAATGAATGATGTCATAGAGAATTGCTCAATAAAAGGGAGTATACATCTTGATGAACAAGATATTTATGGGCCAGACATAGATCCTGTCGAACTCAGAGCACGCGTTGGAATGGTTTTTCAAAAGGCAAATCCGTTTCCGAAATCTATTTTTGACAACATTGCCTATGGCCCAAGAATTCATGGCTTGGCTAGTAATGACAGCGAGTTGAAAGATATAGTCCACAATAGTTTGGAAAAAGCAGGACTTATGGATGAAGTCAAAGATCGGTTAAATGATCAAGCAACGGGGCTTTCAGGGGGTCAGCAACAGAGAATATGTATTGCCAGAGCCATTGCCGTTAGCCCTGAAGTTATTCTCATGGATGAACCCTGTTCTGCACTTGATCCGATCGCCACTGCAAAAATCGAAGAACTTATGAATGAACTATGTGAGTCTTATACCATAATTATTGTAACCCATTCAATGCAGCAAGCGGCACGTGTATCAAAGAAAACGGCCTTTTTTCATTTAGGAGACTTAATTGAATATAACGACACAGATAAAATTTTTACTCAACCCGAGAATCAAAAAACACAGGACTACATTACCGGGCGATTTGGATGATAAGGAAATAGGATGACTTTACATATTTCATCAGCATATAACGAAGACCTCATTTATATTAACAGTAAAATCGTGGAGATGGGTGGCTTGTGTGAGCAGATAATAAATAACACGAATCTGTCGATAAGGGATAATAACGTTCAACTTGCTGAAAAGGCTGTTCTTTTAGACGAGAAACTTGATTTTCTAGAAAACGAAATCAACGAGTCCGTGATAAAAGCAATTGCTTTGAGACAACCTGTTGCCGATGATTTACGGGTTTTATTTTCGGCTATCAAGATTTCTGGAGCCTTTGAAAGGGTCGGTGATCTTTGCAAAAACATAGCAAAGCGCACCCAACTTCTAAGTGATGAATACCAGATAGACATAAGAAGAGAAATATTCGAGCTAGGTGATAAAGTAAAAAAACAGCTTACTCGATCTATCAATTCATATACCAATCAAGATATTAAGTTAGCTACAAAAGTATGGAAAAATGATTATAAAATTGATCAAATGTATACTGATCTCTTTGAAAATCTTCTCGTATATTTAAAAAAGAAAAAACGAGTGGCCTCTGGTTCCCACCTCATGATTATAGCAAAAAATTATGAGCGCATCGGAGATCATACCACTCATATTGGAGAAATGACACACTTTGCAATAACAGGTGAGAATTTAGTGGCAATAAGACCAAAAGTTAACCTGCCTGTATAGAGGTTTTTTTAATAATGAAACATAAAATTTTGCTTGTTGAAGATGATAAGGACATTCAAGAAATTATAGAATACAATTTTTCTAAGGAAGGCTACGAGGTAACTAAATGCTCTGATGGTGAAAGCGCTATTGACTTAGTTAGGCATGAGACACCGGACCTTGTCATTTTGGATTGGATGCTTCCAAATCTATCTGGTTCGGAAATATTAAGGCAAATACGTTCATCCAAGAAATTAAAAAAAATACCTGTCATAATGCTCACAGCGCGAACTGAAGAAAGTGATAAATTGAGAGCTTTCGACACCGGAGCTGATGACTATATAACCAAGCCCTTTTCAAACTCTGAATTAATTGCCCGAACGAAAGCTCTTCTTAGACGCGTGAGTGAAGACAGTTTTACAGACACTTTAAATTTTCATGACATTGAATTAAACCGTGATAACAAAAGAGTATTTAGAGGTAAAAAGGAAATAAAATTAGGGCCTGTGGAATTTAAGTTACTTGAAGTTTTTCTAATGAGGCCAGGACAAGTATTTAACAGGGAGCAATTGTTAGATAAAGTCTGGGGCAATCAGATCTACGTTGAGGAAAGAACTGTTGATGTCCATGTGGGGCGTTTACGAAGAGCGCTCAATAGGGGTAAAGTGAAAAAGGATCCTATACGAACTGTAAGAAGTGCAGGTTATTCACTTAATGAAAACTATAGTTAGCGACTTCTCATCCTATATGTAGATAAGAAAAAAAATTTTCTGATGCTTTTTCCCACGAAAACTTCTTTGCATGTTTTATAGCAGTCGATGCACTAAGCGATTCTAATCCTCGTGCTGCTTCAGCCAAATCTTCTCTTAGGATTCCTGCTTTCGATTTGCCGATAACATCTTTCGGACCGGAAACATTATATGCAGCAACAGGGAGCCCACATGCCATTGCTTCGAGCAACACCAATCCAAAAGTATCGGTTTTTGATGGAAAGACGAAATAATCACACTCTTGATAAATATTTGCTATTTCCTCATGACTTTTATTTCCAAGAAATTTGACGTCTGGATATTTTTCTCTGAGCCTTTTTTCTTCTGGGCCACTGCCTATCATCCATTTTTCCCCATCGAGTTTCAGACCTAGGAACGCATCTAAATTTTTCTCTATAGCTAGTCGACTTGTGCACACATATACTTTTTTCTTTCTAGAAGTTCTTTTCTTTGGTTGAAATGTTGAAAGATCCACTCCCAAGGACCATACCTCAGGTTTTCCCACATTCCATTTGATGAGATCTTCTTGAACTGTTTTGGAAGGAACAAGCACTCTCTCAGAGTTTTTATGGAACCATCTCAGAAAAGCGTATGTCCAGGACAATGGGATTGCTGTTCGCGCTTTTATGTACTCTGGAAAACGTGTTTGAAAAGCGGTTGTATAACGCATTTTATTTTTCTGAGCGTACGATCGAGCTGCTATTCCGAGAGGACCTTCTGTATTAACATGGAGTGCGTCCGGTTTTAAATCATCAAGGATAGCAAAAACCTTCTTTCTTGCGAAGAGGGCCAATCTTATTTCCGGATAGGTTGGGCAGGGAATATTTTTAAAGCGGTCAGGTCCGATAACAAAAACATCGTGTCCCATCTTTCTAAGGTGTTTAACAGTTTGCTGGATACAAACGACAACCCCATTAACTTGAGGTGTCCACGCATCGGTTATAATAACTATTTTTGACAAATCGGCTCTACTTAACACCTTCAACGGGTGTCAATTTACCTTTTGTTTTCGACCATTCGATTATTTCAAGTTTTCCGTCAAAATTCTCAA
>CACNDI010000006.1 GCA_902619165.1 uncultured Alphaproteobacteria bacterium | reverse complement strand
TGAAATACAAAACAAGCTACTCGGTAAAAGAATACTAATTAAAGAATTAGAAAATCTAAGTTCTGATGATACTGGTCTAAACTTATCCCGTGGTATTCAAAACCAATTAATCTCGGGCTTGTCCCCAACAGTGTTACTTCCTGTTGTTCCAAAGGAAGAAACTGATCAGATAAATTCTAAAAATATCCCAATTGAAGATCTTGAAAGCGGATATAATGTTGGATTTCTTATTGATGGCTCCACTTCAGTACAAGGAAATAAATTTAGAGTTAATTTAGAGCTATTAGATGTAGGAAAGAAAAACGTGGTTTGGTCATTCATGAAAGATTTTTCAACTGATGATACTTTTGCTGCGCAAGATTTAATTGAATTTGAAGTTAGAAAAGCAATTCAAGAAAAATTTACTATGGGTAAGGAGTTTTCAGATTCCTTTGTAAAATATTTTGGTACTGGCGAACTGTATCGATCTTCTCTTAAAGCATGGATATCTTTTCAGAAAAAGGATGCTGGAAAAGTTGGAGCTAACTATTCAGACGCATTCAAAGAAATTAAAGATGATAATCCAGATAATTCTCAAGCTCATCTCTTGTATGCTATTTCTCTTTATAACGAAGAGGAGGGTGCTGAATATTACGAAAAACGAAAAGAAATTTTGAAAAGCATCAAAAAAGCTAACAAATTAGATCCTAACAACCCAATGGTGTATCCGGTAAAGGCTTATTTCGAATATAGATTTGATGAAGAAACTGACCTACGAAGTGTAATTGCCTTTAAGGGTTTAGACATGGAACCCGATAACTACCTCAGTTTGTTGTGGACTGGTCACGCTTTTTGGATTTCGCCGGCATTGGTGAGTAAATTTGATTTCGAAATGCTTTTTAATTCAGAGTATTTTGAAAGGGCGATCGAAATTGCTCCTTATGGTCCACCTTCTGCTAAGGTTTATCTCCTTGCAGCTTACACAGAAGAAAAAAAGATGGAAAAGGCAAATATACTTGTTGATGAAATGCTCAAGGATAATGATAAAAATCTAAATTTTTGGGGAACAGTGAGTAAAGTGTTCCTATTAGCTACAGAGGGAAACAAAGATGAAGCAAGAAAAATTTGGAATGTATTCAAGAAGAGAAATGATCTATCTAATGAAGATATTTTCGATAACTTTTTTCAGTTTCCCTTTGTTACTATTCATTTTGGTTTCTTCAGCAATAGATTTCTCCCGGCGATCCAAGAAACTATTGGGTTAAGTCCTGACGTATTAGACAGCTATTTTTGGAACAGAGATAATTGAGTAGATTTTTAAATAGGAAATATCAGGATGAACACCGAAATAGACCGCAAAATAGCTGTAATCTTAGTAGCTGACGTCGTTGGCTACTCTAAGCATATGGAAAGAGATGAGGATGCTACTTTAAAGGCTTATGCCGAATGTGAGAAACTACTCAAAACATGTCTAAAGAAATATAAAGGGTCTATCTTTAATACAGCCGGTGACTCCGCTCTTGCAGAGTTTCCAAGTGCGGTAAATGCCGTTGAGTGTGGTGTTGCTTTTCAGAATGATATTAAGAAAAGAAATGAATCCGAGAAAACAGAGGTAAAGCTCGAGTTCCGTATTGGTATCAATATGGGTGATGTGGTTAAGAAAGAAGGTAATCTCTTTGGAGATGGAGTAAATATTGCGGCACGATTAGAGGCACTTGCCCAACCCAATGGTATCTCCATATCCAAAAGTGTCTATGATCTGGTTGTTCCTAAAACCAAGATGACGTTTAATGATTTGGGTGTACAGAAGGTAAAGCAAAATGAGTTTCATGCCTTTGATATTCTTCTTGATCCTTCTCAGAAAAGAACATTAAAAACTAAGACTAAGTCAAATTTAGCTGTAGTGGGCACTATTGTAGCCGCAATAATAATTAGTCTTTTTGGTGCATTTTACTTTGCATTTAATAGCGAAACCGATAGTAGGAAATTAAGGGCCTCATCCAAACCAGTAATCTTAGTAATGCCAATTAAGTCTTCTGGTTTGTCTGAAAATCAAAAAGGCTTTGCAAATGGCGTTACTGAGAGCATGATAGCTACTCTTTCCGGTTATCAGGCAATAAAAGTATTGTCTAGTAGCACCAGCTTTCACGCTGAAAAAACAAAGATGATTAACGAAACAATTAAGGATGAGTTTGGGGTCAACTACATAATTCGAGGTTCAATGCAAGTCATGGGTAATAATGCGAGACTGAATCTAGAAATAACCGATCTCGACGCTTCAAAGGTATCAGTCTCTAAGAAAAAAGATTTTAAATTGGATGATATATTTAAAGTTCAAGATGAGCTCAGTAATGAAATTTTAACTACTCTCCAGATAAGCTTAGGCGTTGGCTCTGTGCAGGGAAGCAACTGGACTAAAGACTATAATTCCATGAAAGATTTTAATCTGTTTTTAAATTGGCGTGAGGAATGGCGCAAATTCACTAAGAGTGGTTACATTAATTCACTAAGAATGTTTGAGGAACTTAAGAGTTCTTACCCTGATGAGACAAGAGCAATTCTCGTACAAGAGGCGTGGCAATTGTATCAAAAACTTTTACTTGGGCTAAGTAAAAGTAAAGAAAAGGATATGGAAAGACTAAACTATAGTCTTGACAGAGCTATTGAAATAGATCCAGTTGCTCGAGATGCATTTGCTGCCAGATCTATAATTGGGCTAAGGATGTTAAATGGTAATTGTGAGGAGGCGCTGAGCGACATAGCGCAAGCAGAAGAAATAGGAAGCACAGTTGACACACTAACAATTGCTGGCACCGTCTATGAGCTTTGTGGTGATATTAAGAAAGGCATTGAAGCAAAGAGAAATGCGCTTCTGTTGATCCCTAATGACACTGGCTGGTTTATTACTAACAGTTTATTGTTTTCTCTTTATAAAGATAATCAGATCGATGAAATTTATAAGTTGCTTGGTGATGATATAGATGCTGAAGACATGCGGCCTACAGCTTTAGCTTTGTATGCATTTCTTGAATACGAGAAAGGTAACTTGAAGAGGGCAAAACAATACTATGAGAGAGCAAAAAAAAATAATTTCGACAAGAAAAAATTTGAACGACAATTCAGACAGTTCAGGGAGTTCAATTCTCATCAAAAAGAGCTTTTAGAAAAAACTCTTAAAGGACTAAGTAAAATAGGTGATCTTAAATAGAGTAAGGTTTAGTTTAATAAAAAATTTCAAGCTTTTATAATCTGAAAGTTTGTATTTTCTAAATATTTCATCTACTCTTTAAGTTCAAAATATAAATTAAATGTATTTCCGAAATGTCTCATAACTATGATGTAATATTAAATGGGTGTGGTCCCGTCGGCGGAATTGCTTCTTTGTTGCTGGCAAATAGGGGATTTAAGGTAGCGGTCATCGATTTAAATAAATCTCCTTACCCTCATCCTAGGGCAGTAGGTTTAAATGGCTACTCTATGAGTATAATAGAAACTGTTCTGAAAGATAGCTGGAAGGAATTTCAATTTACTTCTGCAGTTGAGGTCGGGTACGTAATGGGGATCACAAAAATGGATAAGCCATTTGGAAAAATGGAACCTCCAATTATTGAAGGAAAAGTACTCGATCTAGATAAGTATGGATTTTTAAACTGGTTTAATCAGCCACAGCTCGAGAAATTGCTCAGAATACAAATTAAGAAAAATAAAAATATCACGACATATTTTGGTACTGAGTCGCTTGTCCTGTGGGAAGAGAAGAGTAGAAACTGTTTGCAGATCCAAAATACAGTATCAGGAAAAACAGAAACAATTACATCTAAATACTTGATTGGTGCGGATGGAGGGGGAAGCTTTGTTAGAAAGCAGATGGGAGCTAACTTAAAAACACTAGGGAAGGCTATATCTTTTCTGGTTGCCGATATCGAAGCACCAGTAAGCTCCTTGAAGGATGGCATGCATTTCGATGCTGGGGGTTGGCAAATTATTGATCCCTCTGGAAAAAGGCCTACCACATTTATAAATATGACCGGCAAAAAGCACGGAACTTATAAAAATAATTTTAGGTTTGAGTTTGCCTTGAAAGATGGTGAGAACTTTACGCAAATGCAGTCTCCAGATTCCATTGAGAAATTAGTAGAACCATTTTTAAGGAAGAGTAGTTTTAAAATATTAAGATCTACAGTATACAAGTTCAATTCAATGATTTCCGAGATGTGGAGAGCAAATAATACCTTCACGATTGGAGATGCTACTCATCAAACTTCTCCATTTCTTGGTCAGGGGCTAAATCTTGGTATTAGAAATACCTTTAACTTAATTAAAAAAATTGATTTAGTTAATAAAGGAGTTTCGGAGGCATCAATTTTGGACAAATATCAAGTCGAATGTTTTCCTGACTCTCAATTTATCATTAAGCAATCGCTTTTCATGGGTAATATGCTTTTCAATGTTAAGCCTCATATAAATTTTTTAAGAAGCATAATTTACTTTTTCAAGGGTGCAAGAGGTAGCCCGATTGATTTATTTCCCGCGTTTGTCCCAGAGACTATCACGGTTCCAAATGGATTTAAGCCTGGAAAAACAAATCAAAAAGGGTACCCAATGTATAACTTCATGACTAAAGAAGGGTTCCCAAGATCACTACGCGAATATAAGCCCTTTGAATACAGGGTGCTTTGCAACAATTCATCTGTTGAGATCGATAAGTTGCTGAAAAATATAGACAAAGCAATTAAGCCTCTATGTATCGTACTTTCTGAAGGGTTAAATGGCGAAAAGACTTCAGATGACATTTTGGTTTGTGCTCCAAGAAAAGAAGATAAAAAAATGCATAGAAAGCTTTTCAATAAGGCGGAGTACGTACTGATGGCTCCTGGCTATACAATGTTGGGCACATACAATAATGGTGAGGAAGACAAACTGTTTGCCGACTATAAGTCTCTTTTTGACCTAGTTGCACATTAATATTTAATCAGTGGCTCTAATGGCTTCTACCAGCTGTTTAACGTTTGACAGATCTCTATTGACCAGTGATTGCTGAGTTTCTTCATCAAATTTCTCATAAAAAGTAGCTGCAGCAGGTCCATCAAGGTTTCTGATACCAGACTCTTTCACTGTGGGGCCCCATTGATTGTGTCCATTAGGTCCTAAACCACTTATTGAGTGTATTCTCTGCCCAAAGGATCTCGTAATTCTGTCACCGTCGGACATGTGTTCATGAACATGGCCATACGGATCATGCCAGTAATCATAAATATGAGACCCTAAAACATGTCTACCAACCCCCCAAGCAATCTCATATCTTTTTTCTTCAAATTCAGCTTTATTTTTCAATTGCATATGTCCCCGCCAAACATCGTCTAAATTAGATACTTCAAAGGATGCATGGCTTAACTGCGTTTGAATACCTTTCCCTTTCGGAGCCATTCTGGGATCCATATTAGACAGAATAAAAAAAGTATGATGGTCCGTAGGTGTTTCTCCTCTATCGCATCTAAAAAAACAAGCGTAAGTAGGCGAACCCTCTGCAAATGTACCCTCGTATAAGGGTGAAGGACCAGCTTCTTTGAGCTTATTAAACATTTCAGGATTGATTGCGTGGCCTTCTGCAGATTTTGGTGCCTCAAAAATTACACTATCAGTTGGAAGGAATCCAAAAGTTTCAATCATAAATTTCATCAATTTATGGTGATCTCCTACTGGCGCTGCTAAAACTACATGGCCTATTTTTATTACATCCGGTGGACCAGGATAAACAGTATTACTACCGTCAGCTTCTCTATTTCCAGAAGTATCCTGTAATTTGTTTGGGTCTCGTTTGTAGAAATTTTTATTTCCGTAGTTGTACTCTAATCTGTCTCTTGCAGAGGTTAAGATCTCTACACTTCTACCCGATACAGCTTCAACTAAAAAACCGCATACTGGATCAATAAATGACACTCTTTTACCTCCACACAATGATCCCTCAATTCCAGGTATTTCGTGCACCTTGGTAC
The DNA here is from genome assembly GCA_902619165.1 of uncultured Alphaproteobacteria bacterium. Taxonomy (GTDB): domain Bacteria; phylum Pseudomonadota; class Alphaproteobacteria; order Rhodobacterales; family Rhodobacteraceae; genus CACIJG01. The sequence goes on along the minus strand of CACNDI010000006.1, from coordinate 105,366 downwards.
ATCCATCAATATTTTCCTCGAGGATTTTTAGGTCTTTTTCACTCTTCATTTGTAAAGCGAAACCCAAAAATTTAGCTGGTCCCCGGTGAGCTACATGACAAAACCCGTCTCCTTCCAAACCCCTAGAATATATTACGTTCTCGTCTTTATACATTATCTTCAATCCAAAGTCCTTTACCCAATCTTCATAGAGGTTCAAATCAGGTACTGAAAAGCGAACATAAGCTACGTCCCATGCTTTAGTTAACGGCTTAATAGGTGGTAGTGACTCTGACCCTTCAAGATGTTCACCCTTACCCTCATTTATTGCCTCAAAAAGATGAAGATCTCTTTCTACTAATTTTTCTTTTTCATCCATTTTTCGGTTCTCCTTTAGAAACTATTATCTGGTTATTTTTTTCTTTGGTTATCAAGCCATAAAGTGATTTCCCCTTACATGGCCCTTCTTCGCATATTCCAGTTTTTGCATCAAACAAGGCTTGATGGTTCATACACTGAAGTAACTTTTTTCTTTTTTCCCACAGAAATGCTGGGTCACGACAAAGAGGTCTACCATCGTGAGGACATGAATTTATCCACGCCCTAACCTTACCTTCAAATCTTGTAATTAAAACTTTAAGACCATCAGCATTTTGGGGAAGATCGACCATTAGAGCGCCTAATTCGACTAATTCTTCAGACTTTATAATTGCAATAACGTCACTCATTTCTTAATCAAAAAATTGTTTGTCTCCAGGATTTGGTACTCTCAAAATATTTAATTGAGCGGCCAAACCGATATAGTGTGAAATCGCTAGAATGAATTCTATAAGTCCTTTTTTAGACCCAATCATGTCGAGGGTTTCTTTATATGTGGTGTCAGAAACTCTGAAGGTTGCAAGATATTCTTTTGCAAATAAATAAGCTATTTTTAAGCGCTTTCCTGTATCTGTCTTCTCAAACGAAGGGTCCCTTTCTGCAAGTAAATCATTCAAGATGTCTTGAGAAACACCATTTGCCAGAGCAGTTTGACTGTGTGCCCAGAATTCTACATTACTTTTATAATGTACAGCAACGGTACATATAGCAATAGCTTTCATATCTGCGGGAGCATTTTTAGTATTTACTCTGATGGCAACGCCAATTTTATCCAAAGCGTCTGCCATTTCAGGATCTGTATACATCCAAGCATTAAAAGGTCCTGGAAGTGCGCCATTTGATAGGGTTCCCACACCTCTTTTGGATGACACGATAGAGTCAAAGATATCTTTTAACTCATCAGATAATTGATCACGATTTTTATAGTCCAACCTCGGTTTTTTGTTTTCATCAAGACCAGTGGTATCCCATTTGCTCATAAACCTGTCCTTACTATTTTATTAGAAAGAGTCCCAATTTTTTCAATCTCAAGTTCAAATTCATCACCTGGGGCTAGTTTTTTACCGGACTCTATCCCTGAACCGGTACCAACCGTCCCTGAACCGATAACCTCTCCGGGGTAAATTGTCTCTGATCTAGAAATGTGAGCAATTATATCAGAAAAAGAGTGATGCATATCTTTACTATTACCACCGCCCCACACGCTCCCATTCACTCTTGCTTCCATGTTTAAAGCAACAGGGTGATCAACTTCATCTGCTGTTAAAATAAAAGGGCCTAGAACATTGCCAGTATCGAAATCCTTGCTTTTTGCCGGGCCCATTTGACCAGGCATTTCTTTCATTTGTGCATCTCTAGCAGATATATCGTTTAAAATACTATAGCCAAAAATATAATTTGAAGCGTCTTCTTCTTTAATATCTCTCCCTTTTTTTCCAATAATAGCTGCTATTTCCAATTCTATATCTAAAAATTCGGAAAATGATGGCCATTTTATTTCTGCTTTATGACCAACAAAAGAGAGTCTATTGCCTTTATAATAAATTGGCTGTTCATACCACACTGGAGGTATCTCATACTTTATACCTGAAAGCTTAGTAGCTTGTGCAAACGCATTTTTTAAATGATCTTCGAAAATTGAAAATGCTCTATATTGTAATGGTATTACAGGCGGGCGAAAAACTACTTCGTCAGCGGAGATAAAACAACTCTCATTACTTTGATCAAGCAGAAACGATACCTTCTCCAAAGCATTCTCGCCTTGTTCAATTAATCGTTGCATGTCTGTAAAGTCGAAATCAGTGATTCTAGCTTGAGCTGCTGCCTTCGCGACATCAAGAAAAGTATCATTTTCAACTAAAACGATAACCTTAATTTCTTTTTTATGTTCAACTGTTCCTAATTTCAATATATTTTCCTAAACTTTAGGTATTTATTTTGAACTTTAACATTGCTAAAGTCAACGGGTCTGGCTAATCAAAAATCGAAATTGTTCAAACCTAAAAAAATGGCAAAAAAAATGTACTCACTTCCTCAAACAAATGGGATCAATTTCGTGGTTAAATATATCGAGATTGAAGGCCATAAGCACAGAGTTTCATTGGCAGGAAATAAAAAAGGTACACCGGTAATTTTAATGATGGGCGTATTTGAAGACAGTTTAGCAGACGCGCGCTGGCTTGTGTCTAACATGGTAATTAATGATAAAGAGAGTAAATTTTATTTTATAACTGTAACTGTGCCATTTCTAGAAGAGTACACCGTAATTAAAAAACACCCTACAATGACGGCCAAATATGACGGTTATATACCTCCTGGCAAAATTATAAAAATGAGGGGAAAGGTGAAAATAGATCCTCGATTTGACTTAGAAAATTGTGCTCACACACTGAAAAAGATTATCTCTGTTGGATTAAAAATAAAGAAAGCTCATTTTGTGGGACATGATCGCGGATGTATAGTCATGGATAATATGCTTGCTCAGTACCCTGAGATGGCAATTTCTTATTCAAGAGGATCACAGGGCTGGACCAATTTCAAAGAAGAATGGACAAAACTGACTGAAGAGGGGATTTTTCTGGGTCCACCTCATCGAATTATGGCTACTAAAGCATTTCCTAAACTTTTGAAAGGCGCAATTATGGGTGGTGCTCCTTTTGGATTTATTGCGCCCTCATTTTCTAAAGAGGCATCAATAGCAAAAAGAGGGACAGAAATATCTGATCGATGGGAGGCAATTCAAGGAATGCCAAATCAATCTGATTATTTTTTTAAGCTGACAAGGCAAATATTTCGGCAGACCGATTTTCTTGATGAAGGAAGAAGGCGTTCCGATCGATCTCGAGGCTTTTGTATACTAGACACGGACTTTCCTATGATGCAATTTCAAGGATCCGATGAAATGCTTCTCGCAGAAAAAATTCCTGGTGCTAAAAAAATGCCATTTTATAGAAAAATTATGGGATTGATTGGATTTGGTAAAGTAACTGGGATTTTTAGACTTTTTAGATTAAGGTTCCCAACATATATTTTTGCTGATTTACCCGGCGATTTCGGAATAATATCAAACCATACTGGAGATCAACCCTATTGGGGTATTTGGAATTTTTGGCCAAATGAAATAGAGGACCTACTTCCAGGGGGGAAATTTCAAGATAGAGCTGATCCAACATGGAAAAAAAACTGGAAGAAATTTGTTAAAACTAATTCTTCTAATAAATACTCAACTATAAAAACAAAGAAAGGGGCAAGATTTTCGAGATTTGTTATTATTAAAGATGCACTGCATTGGACCCATATCGAAAGACCTGAAAATGTTGCAGCAGCTTGTTTTGATTTTATAAAAGATAATGAAAAGTGATTAAAACTACTCAAGCTTTTTTAAAGCCACAACCCAAAATAACGACAAAATTCCTCCGCTGCTGACAAGCTGCTTAAAAGATGAGTGTGACACTTTATGATCAGGTATGACACTAGGGTCGTTGGTTCGATCCCAACCGCCGGAGCCAATTTTTCCCAATAAAATCAATACGTTATTTTTTTTAATGCCAAACGTAATGCCAAAAAAAACGACTGGCGTTAGGGATTTTCAAATCCCTCCATTGAAATATTGTTTTTTAACCCGTGGTTTCTAGCGCCAAATTGACACATTTAGGTAAATGTTCGTTGTAAATTAGGTTCAGTATTAATACTGTTGAATTATATGAGTCCTAACCCATAAAGAGTGTTCTTAAATTCTCCTTTGAAGCTGTCGTCCTCTATGTTGTATAGGCTGCCCATCACTATTTCCAAAGGTGACATTTGTAACTCTTTCAAATCAAGATTTTGTAATTTCTCAATATATTGAGAAGCCTTCTTTTTATTTCCTTGTTTAAAGCTAATAAAAGCCAGCATTGAAAAAGCAGCTGCCCTCGAATTAGATGCGAATTGATCAGCACTCGCCAATTCTATTGCTATAGGAATAGCTTCATCATATTTTTCAAGTATCACGAGCGTATTTAAAAACGCTGTCTTGATCCACGACTCAGCATGTGGCGCTATAGCAATTGCCTTTTTATAATTGGGAAGTGCTTCTTTATATTTTCCAACTCCTGAAAGAATATTGCCAACAGATGCAAAGGCATGGGGACTACTTTTATTTAACTCTCCTGCAATTACAGCCCTTTTTTCTGCTAAAGCTAGTGCGTCTTTTCTTTGATCAAAAAGCTTTTCTGCATGACCAAATTCGAAAAAAGCTGTTAATACGTGTGTTTCTGAAATATCTGGACCTAGCTGTATAGACTTTAAAGCCAGTTTATAACCCTTTATAGCTTCTTGCTTGTTTGTTACTGTATATAGTAGATGCCATCCTTTTAAAACTAGCGACATTGGATTGTCAGGCTCATCACGCATCAATTCATCGGCAAGCCTGCCAAGATTTTGAATGCTTTCAGGAGTACCTTTTATAAGCTCTGACCTTGCCTTAAAGCTTTTACGCCAGCTTTCTACAGACTTAAAGTATTTTCTATAATCTTGACCAAGTGAACCTACTATAAGCTTAATTGACAACTTATTTAAAATTTCTTCACTGAGCGTGTCTTGCACTTTAAATAAATCTTGCAACTCAAAGTCATATTTTTCTGAGTAGAGAGTGTCGTTTTTCAAAAGATCATTAAGCTGAACATTTATACGTGTTTTTTCACCTGCTACCTGAACACTACCGGATATGACATACTGCGTTTTATAGTTTGCTAATATTTCTTTATCAGAAAATTTATTTTTTGAAACAAAATCACTAGTGTTTCGGGATTGCACTAAAAGTTGTTTATAGTTAGAAAGAGTTGATATGAGTGTATCGGTTATACCGGAGGCAACAAATTCATTTTCTGAAGCAGAAAGATTTTTAAAGGGTAGCACAAGAATAGATGGCCTATCAGATTTAGTGATTAAGGTCTCAGGAGTTTCACCGTTGTTGGTAGTTTGGTAATAAACAAAACCAAAGAACAGAAGAAATAGTGCGACTACACTAGCTATTATAAGATTATATTTCTTTTTCTTTAAATCTCTTTTTTGTGTTGGATCTAGTAAAATGTCAAAAGCATGAAACTTGTTTTTCTTGACCTGTTGAATACCTAAATCTTGAATTTTTAAATCTAATTTACCTTCAATATAATCGAAGATACTTTTTGAAATGGTTATCCCATTAGGTTGTGATAATTGCTCAAGGCGCGCTGCTACATTAACGCCATCGCCCAGCAGATTTTTCTTCTCTAGTATCACATCCCCTGCATTAATTCCTATCCTAAAACTAAGAGCAGGTTTTATATTTTTCTCTTTTACAATATTTTGGAAATCGATAGCACATTCTACAGCCTTTACTGCACTGGAAAACTCAGCCATGAAAGAATCTCCTCCTGTATTGAAAAGTCGTCCTCCATGTTTCTTAAAAGCTTCTTTTAAAATTTTTTCATATGCCCTTAGACTTGTTATCGTTCCTGTCTCGTCTTTTTCCATATGCAAGCTATAGTCAACGACATCTGTCGCAAATATCACAGAAATTTTTCTATCTATTTTTTCAAAATTCATCGAAGTTTTACAATTTTATTAAGGCGAATTGAAATATGTCTCTTTTAGAGAATAAAACATTTGAAGGTTAATTTATAGCTATATTAGTTCATTAGATAAACTATTAGCATCAAGAGTAGAAAATGATAAAGTGTTCATCAATGACAAAAGCTCCATAAACAAGAAAAGGGGTGATGAAAAGAAAGCAATAGAATTTTTTGAGAAACAAAAAAATGAAGATGGAAAAGGAAAAAGTGCCAAGAGAATAAGAGGCGAGCTAAGTATGCTTAAAAATAAAGGCTTCATAGACGAGCTTATAAATGAGCTTAGTTCTTTAGAATTAACGTAATAATTTGAAAAGTTAACAAGAATAATCCACTTATCCTAAAATAAACTGATGGACTGCTGCTTTTGCATGAATAAAAAAGGTCTTCATTTCAAAGCATAGCAACTAATAGTTGATTAGAAAAATACCTTGGGAGTCACTACCCCTAATTCTCGGGATCATTCTTAAAACAACTTGATCTATACGTTAATTTTATTTTTGTTTTGCTCCCTTAAATAGATCTGCAAATCCTTCATTATTGGTGTCGCTATAATTTGGTAATGGAGTTTCTATATCATACTGAGGTAAGGTGCTCAGCATCAACTTTTTATACTGCCTTGAACCCTCGTAACGGGCATCGTTAACAGAGCCATCTGCGTCATAATCCTCCCTGAAATCAAATTTTTTTGCAAGATCGATAGTAAAGACTGTTTTACCATTCGTCTTATCAAGGAATTTTTCATCAGCTTGCTCCATAAGTGATAATACTGCTCGACCTACGTAGGTAGGACTTTCACCATCAGGAAAAGCAGTAATTTCCGTTTGACCTGCACCGGGATGCATTGTGATAGCTCTTACGTTATGATCCTTTAATTCTGTAGCCATGTCATAACTTAAACGGTCCATTGCAGCGTGAGCAACTCCATATCCAGCATCAAAAAGATAAACAAAGCCCCCGTAACTCGAAATTTGCAATATCAATCCACTTCCGTTACTGATCATATTTGGAACAATCAGTTTGCTCATCACATATGAGCTTCGCACTCCTACGTCCATATGTCCATCATATACAGAAATAGGTCTTTCCCAAAAGCGCTTCCCAAAATGAGGCGTCATAGCGATTAAACCTTGGTATGCGCTGTTAACCAAAAGATCTATTTTATTATTGCCATTCGTTATTTCTTCAGAAAATTTTTCAACCTCTTTGTCATTATTTTGATCTAAAACGTAAGGGATTACTTCACCAGCGCCTTTAAAATCATCGACTTCCTTCTTTAAACTACCTAAAGCGGCTTTGTTTCTTGCGGTGGCAAATACTTTATACTCTCCTTCCATAGAAAGTACGGATGCAATTCCTCTACCGAAGCCTCTCGATGCTCCTGTGACTACTGCTGTTTTCTGCATTATTTAACTCCTAAATACCTATGATTTCCATTTTCAACTAAAACTATTTGTAAAAAATTATATAACAAATCCTGAAAATGAGTCTGTTCTACTGTCATTTTCGTACCTTTCAAGTAAATGGTCAACGCTATCCAACCATTCTAAGCCGGCTACTTGTCCATCCAATAAAGCATCTAAGTTTGGCATTTTTGCAATTTGTACAAATTCTCCGGTTTCTAATCTTATAAAGGTATTAAGAAAACTATATGATTTATTTTCCTTCATAATGTTCTCAAGTCTTTTGAGCTCGTTAATAAACTCTTCTTCACAACCAATCTTAGGTTTGTATTTAATTACACTCCATACTTCTTGCTCTGACATTTAAAAATCCCTATGCGATTCTAACTAGAAAATCTATTTTAAACTTTTTTAAAATAATTGAAATGCATCACACAATTTCTGTGAAATGTAGTCAACCAATAAGTCAGACAGTTAAGCCGTATTTTTTAAACTATATTAATAACTTTGCTTTTAATGAAGCTTTATATAAATTTAGGAAATATACTGGAGAAGTTACATATTATGACTCGGTTATGTTTAATTACTTTCTGTCTTTAGCATCACAATAGATAGATCTTTAATTTAAGAAGCTAATATTACTAAAGTTTTTTGATCTAAGTTTTCGTGCAACTAGGCATCCGTTGTTTTAGCTCGATTAACTGTCTATTAATTTGTAGTAACCTGTTTAAACACGTCAAAATAATTTTTTGATACTTTCATTCTGTCTGCATATCCTTTTTTAAGCAACAATGTGTGTACTTTTTTCAAACGCCAGCATGGCACATGCATTATCAGGTGATGCTCTAAATGATAATTTACCCAGTAAGGAGCTAAAAAAAGTCGGACTAATGGATTTGCATATGTGGTTCTTACATTTTGAAGTTCATTATCTGAAAAATCTGTAGCCGCGTGTTCGGCCATGCTTCTTATTCTGACCACTAACTGAAACCATGTTACCAATGGAAGGAGCCAAAAAGCAAACCACCACCACCATTCACCCGCGATCCACATGACTATGAATAATATAAAGTTAGCTATTATTGGTTGAAGGATAGAGTTTCCTTTAAAGCTTTGAGGTTGTTTTGTTAAGCTGTCAATTGCATCTTTATCAAAAGCTAATTTAAATGCTGTTCTTATTTGATTGTAAATTGATTTAATGCCAGTTTGGCCAGTTATATCTCTAATTATTCTTCTTATTATACTTCTGATAGAGGTCGGAAATGGCTTTGATAGATTAAGATCTGGGTCGTTTTCAGTTTGAGTATGTTTATGATGCATCAAGTGATAATGCCGGTAAGCAAACATATCTGCTAGAATTGGCGCACCACAGACCCAATATCCTATTTTCTCATTTAAAAAATCATTTGCAAATAAAGCTCTATGTGCAGAGTCATGCATCAAAATTGCAAGACCTAATTGGCGAGAGCCTATAATCATTACTGCTATTATAAAAGTAAATACGTTAGGCCAAATAGAAAAAACAAATATTGCTAATGCTATAGTAAAGAAGCAATGGGTTACCAAAAACGCTCCCATTAAATTAGATCTTTGAGCTAAAGGTCTTATTTCATCAGAAGAAAAATATTTTTTTGCGTGTTGCATATTATAAGATTAGTTAAAAATCGAAAAGTTCACAATTGAAATTTTTGTTAAATTAATTTCGTTGCATAAAATTTTTATTTACAGCACCCTTAAAACAGCGAGGGAAAAACGGATAGGTATCAGTTGCAAAATAAGTGTAAACACCATTTATTTTTTTTCCATTGCACTCATCAAGGGACCCACTATTCGCTACATATTCAAAATCCTCTTCAAAATTTCCATCGAAATTTCCGCCAGGAGCCGTACTTCGCAATCCTTCTTTTAATTTCCAAGAGGAGCTTTCGCTCAGCTTATACATTATTTTAAATCCATCTGGAGCATACCCAACCAAATATTCTTTTATATTGACATTTGAGTCAGTCTTGAGTCGGTGGTAATGATATAGGCCAGATTTATCTACATGACCATAGTGTTGATCAATACCGAGACTTCGAGGACTGAACATAGCCTGTTTTCTCCAACCACTTGAAGAATTTTTACTAAAGCCTCTCTTTGCATTTGAATCAAAATAGTCCGCAGTATAGGGGCGAATAGGGATACCATTTGAGGCTACGCCAACCGTCATCAGCCCTCTTGTAACGGAATTTGAAAGCTTAGGAACTTTCGGAAAGCAAAACGTAAGCTGCTGTTTTCTAAATTTATTTGGATTAGCTTTATTTGGAAACTTTCCAATAGTATGATTGGGTATGCCGTCAGAAGTAATGCAATTCATATTTCCCCTGATCTCATTCTTTATAAGTGACTGCCCTGCATTCAAAGAAAAAAAGCACGTGCTTAGGAAAAGAATACAATATATAAATATTCTCATAATTTGATATTAAATAGTTTTAAAAAAAGAGCATCGAGTTTTAAAAGTTTACTCATAGAAGATATGATATAAACATTTCAAAAACTACTTTTTTTATGGTCCTAAGAGAGGATATTTTAACATGTTAACCTTCAAAGAAGTAAAAACGAGGTCAGTTATTTTAACGCTCAAAAGACCTATTAAAGCAAAAATTGCTTATATTAAAAAATGGCCGATCTTGTTAGTAGATCTTTACACAAACGAGGGGATTGTTGGTAGAAGCTATTTGCAACCTTATATCGAGAAATCTTTAAAATATATAAGTTCAATTATTGATGACTTTAATGAGGTACTACGAAACAAGGAATTAGCTCCCTATGATAATTTTGAGCTTATGAGACAATCATTACACTTTATAGGTTATGAAGGATTATCGCTGACAGCTGTCTCTGGTGTGGACATGGCGATCTGGGATGCCGTGTCCAAAGCGGCTGCCAAACCTTTATGCTGTTACTTAGGTGGCACAGTTGGCCCGGTCAAAGCGTATAATAGTAATGGACTATGGTTAGAAAAAGGTAACGTCCTTACAAAGGAAGCAAAGTTGTTAATTGAGCAAGGTAATTTTTCGGCAATAAAAATGCGATTAGGGAGAGATAGCTTCAATGACGATTTAAAGGCTATTGAAACAGTAAAAAAAGCTACTGGAACGGAAGTTAAGCTTATGGTCGATTTTAATCAATGTTTATCATTGGAAGAAGCGTTAAACAAATGTAGAGCTCTTGAGCAGTTCGATTTAACATGGATTGAGGAGCCACTTATTTATGATAACCTACAAGGCTATTCACAACTAACAAGAGAAATAAAAACACCAATTCAGCTGGGTGAGAACTTTTATGGACCTAGAGAGTTATATAAAGCTATTGAACAAAAAGCTTCAGACTTAGTAATGCCAGACTTTATGAGAATTGGGGGTGTAACCGGGTGGATAAACTCAGCCGCGATAGCCGGAGCGGGTGGCATTCCTATTTCCACGCATTTTTACCCAGAGGTCGGTTCTCACGTAATGCGAGTATCACAATCTGCGCACTGGCTGGAATGGCTTGATTGGGCGGACGATATCCTTTTAGATCCGTTTAAAATTATCGATGGATATGTTCAAATTCCTAACAAACCGGGTATTGGTATAGAATGGAACGAAAAAGTCATTAACAAGCACCTTTTATAACTAAAATAAAAGTTATAGTTTTACCATGAAACTATGTGCAAAATGTTATGATATTCCTGCTCTCCAAGTCAGCATAGCTTAGTCTTTACGCAAGGTCATATTTGAATTTTGTAGTAAAATTATCCACAATTAGGCACGTTTTGCTAAACGATTGATAGAGACTTTAATGTCATTTTATAACGAAATGTTCGGAGATGATGGAAATGCCAGGCTTTGCTATTTTAAATATCTGGAGTGGCTAAATGCGCCTGAGCAAAAAAATCTTATAAAGCGCAAAGAAGAAGCAGAAAATGTATTCAGGCGTACAGGAATAACGTTTAACGTATACAGCGAAAAAGAAGAAACAGAAAAGCTTATCCCCTTTGATTTGATTCCGCGGATACTGACAGGAGATGAGTGGAAAATTATCCAAAGAGGTGTTGAACAAAGAGTTAAAGCAATAAATTCATTCCTTTGGGATATATATCATCACCAAGAGATAATAAAAGCTGGGATAATTCCACGCAATCTAATTGAACAAAATGAAGCTTTTCTTCCTGAAATGATAGGTTTTACACCCCCAAGTGGAATTTATACACACATCGCTGGGATTGATTTAGTAAGAACCTCAGAGAAAGAATTTTTTGTTTTAGAAGACAATGTTAGAACACCATCAGGGGTGTCGTATATGATTGAAAACAGGGAAACTATGTATAACATGTTTCCAGAGTTGTTTTCAAAAATTAAAGTAAGATCTGTTACAGAGTACCCCGCAAAGCTATTGAAGGCTTTAAAAGCATCTTCGCCTCAATTATTAAACGATTCTACTGTAGCGGTGCTAACACCTGGTATGTATAATTCAGCATATTTTGAACACTCTTTTCTTGCCGATCAAATGGGCGTTGAATTAGTTGAATCCCAAGATCTTCAAATAATAGATGGTAGGGTTGCAATGAGAACTACCCAGGGTTTCAAGATTATCGATGTATTATACAGACGAGTAGATGATATGTTCTTAGATCCTCTTTCGTTTAACGAAAACTCGGCCCTGGGAGTTCCAGGTATCATGGATGTCTACAAATCAGGTTCAATAACAATTGCTAATGCACCAGGAACTGGCATAGCGGACGATAAGGCAATTTATTCTTATATTCCGAAGATTATAAGTTTTTATACCGGGCAAAAAGCTCTTCTAAAAAATGTTGAGACATGGCTCTGTGGAAATAAAGAGCATTTGCAATATGTATTGGAAAATATGTCTAGTTTGGTTGTAAAAGAGGTACATGGCTCCGGAGGCTATGGGATGCTGATAGGTCCTGCAGCATCAAAACAAGAGCTTTCAGCTTTTAAGAGAAAATTAGTCAGAAACCCTGCAAACTACATAGCCCAACCAACATTATCGTTATCGACAGTTCCAGTTTTGAAAAAATCTGGCTTAGCGCCTCGCCATGTTGATCTCAGGCCATTTGCCTTGGTGTCGAGAGATAATGTTTTTGTAACGGCTGGGGGGTTGACACGTGTTGCTCTGAAGAAAGGATCTTTGGTAGTGAATTCTTCTCAGGGTGGGGGAACAAAAGATACATGGATTTTGGAGACTAATTAATGTTAGGTAGAAATGCTGCCGGAATTTATTGGATGTTCAGATATTTAGAAAGGTGTGAGAATAATGCAAGATTATTGAGAGCTGGATTGAGAATTTCTATGACCCATTACGACCATGCTAGTCAAGATTGGGAGTCGGTTCTTATGGCAACTTCAATCAAGACGCTTTTTGACAAAATTTACAACGAATGTAACGCCAGCTCTGTAATAAACTTTATTTTAAGAGAAAAAGAAAATCCTTCATCTGTTATTTCCTCTATTGATAAAGCTCGACAAAATGCCCGCATGATAAGAACTGTTCTGACTAAAGAGGTTTTCGAATCCATAAATGAAATATATTTTAACTTGAAGAGGCTTTTAAAGAGACCAGTAACAGAACAGTCTTTACCCAAAACTATCGATATAATCCAACGTCAAAGCGCTCTTGTCAGAGGATGCTTGCACGGAACAATGCTCAGAAACGATGTTTACGATTTTGCCAGGCTTGGAACTTTTGTTGAAAGGGCTGACAATACTGCCAGAATTCTAGATATGAAGTATCATATACTTCTACCAGCTGTAAGCTATGTAGGTTCTAGCGTTGATATTAGCCAATGGGAAAACATATTAAGATCAGTTTCAGCTTATCAGTCATATAAGTGGCTTAATGAAAATGAACTTAACCCACAAGGTATTTGTAATTATCTTATTCTAGACGATAGGCTCCCAAGATCCTTAAACTTTTGTAGTAAAAATATTTCTCTCAATCTTAAAAGCCTAAGTCAGAGCTATAATACTTCTTTTTGCAGTGTTAAAATGAGTTCTGGTCAATCTTTGTATTTGAAACAGCTTGGGATTGAAGAAATATTTAAAAATGGGCTTCACGAGTTTTTGTCCACATTTTTGGTTAAGTTGAATTCAATATCAAATCAAATAGAAAAAGACTTTAGATTTTATAAATAATGAAAATGTCACTTCAAAATTTTGTCGAGTTTCAATTCACAGCAAATCCTACTTATGGAATTCAGCGTCTTAGAATGACACCTAAAGAGAGTGAAAGACAAAAAATATTAAGCTGGGAAATAATCTTAAAGGGTGCAAAAAAGGAAATTGAGTACGTAGATCATCATGGAAATGTCTGTGTTTTGTTAACGTTCGAGAAGGACACTAAATCAGTTTCAGTATTAGCCCAGGGAGATATTGAAATAAATAAAACAAACGGGGTAACTAATGAAGTATCGCTGATTCCAAAATGGTTATTTAAAAGGCATACGGAATTAGCAAAACCTGGAGCCGCTATTAAAAAGTTTTGTCGTGACTTTACTGGCTTTACTGGGTCCGACCTAGACTTAGTTTATAAAGTTGCAAACATGCTTCAGCAGACACTAAAATATGAAATTGGTTCAACAAAAGTAGAAACGACAGCCGAGGAGGCTTTTCTACTTAAAAAAGGGGTTTGTCAAGATTTTGCACATATATATATCTCTTGTATGAGATTATTAAATTTTCCGGCCCGGTACGTCAGTGGTTATTTGAAGCTTAATGACCGAAAAGAACAAGAGGCAACACATGCATGGTGCGAAGTCTATGTAAATAATTTAGGTTGGGTAGGTATTGATGTTTCGAATAATATTATAGTAGATGAAAATTACGTTGTTCTAGCAACTGGATTTGACTATAAGGATGCAAAACCGATACACGGATTACAATTTGAAAGCGAGAATAGCGGTATAAAAACAGCCATAAGTATACAGCAATAAGAATGTTAGGAAATTATGACTTACTGTTTAGGTATCAAAATAAATAAGGGTTTACTATTTATGTCTGACACGCGTACTAATGCAGGTGTTGACAACATATCAACTTTTAAAAAAATATTCACATTTAATTATAAAGGAAAAGTTTATATCACAATTCTTGCATCAGGTAATCTGGCTACAACTCAGTTTCTGGTTAATTCTCTAAACGATATTTTTAGGGAAAAAAATAAGGATAAAAGTAAAGTGTTTTTTCAGAATCTAAGTTTATTTGATCTAGTTAAAAAAGTTGGAAAAGAATTAAAAAAAATAATTGCCCAAAATGCAGAAATAGGACAGAAAGCGGATACCTCATTTCATGCAAATTTAATCCTTGGAGGACAGGTTAAAGGCGAAGAACCTAAGTTGTTTCTCATTTATCCTCAGGGCAATTTCATAGAGTCGTCAACAGACGCTCCTTTTTTTCAAATAGGCGAGACGAAGTATGGAAAACCAATACTTGTACGAGCTTACGATCCATTTTTAAGTTTTGAGGAAACAATTAAATTAATGCTTCTTTCTTTTGATTCCACACTTAAAGCCAATTTATCTGTTGGCCTACCTCTTGATTTTCAAATATATGAAAATAATACCTTTATTCAAGGACCTAGCGGTCGATTTGAATCTGGAGATCAATATTTAGCCGATGTTTCTAGTGGTTGGAGTCATGCGCTGAAAAATGCTTTTAAAGCAATGCCTAACTTAACGTTAGAGAAGCGCTAGTGTTTTTCTAGAGTATTTAATGAGTTAATTAAACAAAAGTTGCAATTTTTCATAATCTATAAAGGTTGAATATAAATTGAAAATAGATCTTGTAACAAAATTTTTACCTAGTAGTCCCAAAATAGCTTTTACTCAAATTGGTGCTGGAGATATGGTAATTTTTATTCATGGAATAGGTGGAAATAAAGAAAACTGGTATCAGAATATGGAGGTTCTATCAAAAAATTTTAATGTCGTGGCACTTGATTTGCGTGGTTATGGCGAAAGTGAAGATTTTCTAGGACCTATGAACTTTTTGGATGTCGCTGACGATATTCAAAAGTTAATTTTATATCTTGGAGAGAAAAAGTGTCACGTCGTTGGTTTGTCAATGGGAGCACAAATTTCGCTTTATTTTTATGAAAGGTATCCTGATCTAACACAATCTCTTGTTTTATGTGATGCGCCCTTGGGTTTTCAAGATTTTACTGAAAATGAGCGTGAGAAATTCATAAGGTTGAGAAGAAAGCCAATTGAAGACGGTATGGATTTAACGACAATGGCTATTAATATTGCTGATACATTGATAGGCAAAAAATCGAATAAGCTAGCTTATAATCAATTAGTTGAGTCAATGCAAAAATTACATAAAGAAACCTATCTTAAAGCAATTGATACCTTTGTTAAATCCGACCACTATAATATATTTCCAATGTTAGATATCCCAGTGCTTGTTTTAGTAGGTGAACTTGATAATTTAACACCTGTGTCAATGGCCAAAGAAATTTGTAGTAAAATAGACGGAAGTATTTTCAAAATAATTCCCAACGCTGGTCATTTGTCTAACATCGAAAATCCTGATGAATTTAATATGGCCGTGTTACATTTTCTTAGCCAAATATAAAAAATATTTAAATTTTTCTTTTATTTTTAACTTTATAAGCTAATCTGATGGTCTGACTAGAGATGAGGGGGTGCCATGTTTAAAAAATCAATTTCAACTTTTATATTATTTTTACTAACGATTTCATATGCTTATGGAGATAAAGTTAAAGTCGGAATGATCACCACTTTATCAGGAGGAGGATCTGGACTAGGAATTGATATTCGAGATGGATTTGCCCTCGCTGTTAAAGATGAGCCAAATATAGAGATAATCTCTGGTGATGACCAAAGGAAACCCGATATTGCCGTTCAACTTGCAGATAAAATGATACAATCGGACAAAGTTGACATAATTACAGGTATTGTTTGGTCAAACTTGGCTATGGCCGTCGTTCCTGCAGTGGTAAATCAAGGAAAGTTCTATCTTTCACCAAACGCAGGACCGTCGTTACTAGCTGGAAAGAAATGTCACAAGAATTATTTCAATATAGCTTGGCAAAATGATAATCTCCATGAAGCTGCAGGAGGGTATGCTAGTTCGGCTGGTTTTAAAAATAGTTTTATAATTGCTCCTAACTATCCAGCGGGAAAAGATGCACTCACAGGATACAAACGTTATTTTAAGGGTTCTATTGAGAATGAAGTGTACACAAAGCTTGGTCAAACTGATTATGCCGCGGAAATAGCAAAGATAAGAGCGTCGAAGGCGGATAGCGTCTATTTCTTCCTTCCTGGAGGAATGGGAATAGCCTTCATCAAACAGTTTTCTCAGGCACAAGTAGATTTGCCACTGGTTGGACCAGCATTTTCATTTGATCAAGGTATTCTAAAAGCTGTTGGAAACGCAGCTCTAGGAGTAAAAAACACATCCCAATGGTCAAAAGATATAGAAAATGCAGAAAATAAAAAGTTTGTAGAAGACTTTCAATCAGCTTATGGGCGTTTGCCATCTTTATATGCCTCTCAGGGCTATGATACTGGCAAAATCATAGTTTCAGCAATGGCAAATGCGAGTATTAAGGATATTGATGCTTTTAGAGAAGCATTAAAAAATGCTCCAACTCAGGGTTTTAAGTCGACAAGGGGAAAGTTTGCCTTTTCTTCCAATCACCATCCCATACAAGACATATATGTTAGAGAAGTCGTAGAGGAAAATGGTACTCTTACTAATAAATTGATTTCTTCTGGGCTAGTAGATCATTCAAATTTCTATGTAGACCAGTGTAAAATGTAAATGATACGGTATTTAGCTCTACAACAGCCTGGTTAATGTGAAATATGTCTTTGCAGCTCTTTATTGAGCAGTTATTAAACGGCATACAGTTTGGATTTATGCTGTTTTTGATGTCGGCAGGTTTGACATTGATTTTTGGTGTTATGGGATTGATAAACTTGGCCCACGGCTCCTTTTTCATGATAGGAGCCTTTAGCGCTTCTTTTGTTGCTGGTTTGACTGGGAATTTTTTTTTAGCCATTTTGGCTTCATTGATCTTCCCAGCTCTTATTGGAATAGTCGTCGAGTTCTCAATTATTAGAAAGCTTTATGAGCGTGACCATCTTGACCAGGTTTTAGCAACATTTGCACTTATTTTGATATTTTCGGAGGCAACCAGATACATTTTTGGCGCATTTCCACTTTTTTTGGATATTCCAAATATACTTCAAGGAAACATTCTATTACCTGGTGAAATAGTATACTCCAAGTACAGGTTGATAATAATAATTATAGGTCTTTTTATAGCCTTAGGCCTATATTTCTTAATAAATAGAACCTTATTAGGAATTCAAATTAAAGCAGGTCAGAACGATAGACAAATGATAAGAGTTCTAGGAATAAATATATCAAGACTTTATACAATAGTATTTGCAATGGGAGCGGCACTAGCAGGATTGGCTGGAGCATTAATTGGTGCCATCCAATCAGTTGAAGTTGGTATGGGAGAACCTGTATTGATATTGGCTTTTGTTGTAATAGTAATAGGTGGAATCGGTTCAATTAAAGGTGCATTGATTGGAGCACTTTTAATAGGAGTTCTTGACACTATGGCTCGACTGTTTCTCCCAATATTTTTTGAACTTATTATGGAGACCTCCCAAGCCTTATCCCTAGGCTCGTCACTGGCTTCTATGAGTGCATATCTCTTAATGGCATTAGTGTTAATATTTAGACCCACTGGTCTTTTTGGAAAAAAATAATGCTCACAGAAAAAAAGTTCAATCTAATTATAGTCCTTGGTATCTTCGCTTTTTCCTTGATTGGTTACGTAATAAATGAACCTTACTTCATTACTCTTGCAACAAAAATTGTTATTTTGGGGATCGCTGGCTGTGCTTTAAATTTAATATTAGGATTTGGGGGCATGGTGTCTTTTGGTCATGCAATGTTTTTCGGTGTAGGGAGTTACGTGGCTGCGATAAGTGCTTTTCATAGCATGAACGGTGAGACCATCAATTTAATATTTTTTGATTTTAATGGTAGTAGTCAAATGCTCCTCAATTGGTTTCTCGCTGTTATTTTTTCAATGTTTTTTGCCCTCGTTGTTGGGAGCATTTCTATAAGAACAAGCGGTGTATATTTCATAATGATTACTTTAGCCTTTGCGCAAATGACTTACTATTTTTCAGTAGGCTGGACAAAATATGGTGGTGAAGATGGTTTGTCTACATATGTAAGGAATGATCTATTTTCAATAAACACAATGCTTCCGTTAAACTTTTTTATTATTTGCTTCGCTTGCTTATGCGTTGTTGGGTTTATTTTGAATTGGGTTATAAATTCGAATTTTGGAAATTTTTTAAAAGGCTGCAAAGAAAATGAAAAAAAAATGATATCGTTAGGTCTTAATCCATATACGCTTAAATTAACAGCTTTTGTGATATCTGGAGCGATAACAGGTTTAGCAGGCGCCTTATATGTAGATCTCAATAGGTTCGTGAGTCCAACATCATTAAGTTGGCAAACTTCTGGAGAACTAATTGTCTTAGTTATACTAGGAGGAAGTGCCAGGCTATTTGGACCATTGCTAGGAGCTACAGTGTTTATATTGTTAGAGCAATTACTCGGTGAGGTAACAGAAAATTGGCAATTTTGGCTCGGAGTAATTTTAGTATTAATAGTTCTTTATTTTCCGAAGGGTGTTTCGGGTTTATTTATAAAAGATTAGGTCAATGGCCGAAAAAAAAGAAATTTTAAAGCTATCTGGTATCAACAAGTGTTTTGGCAACGTAGTTGTTGCAAAAGATATTAGTCTGACGGTGATATCAAATCAATTACATGCTCTTATTGGTCCCAATGGAGCAGGGAAAACTACTTTAATAAAAATGATATCTGGAGAGCTAAAACCAGACCAAGGCGTGGTAATGCTTCTAGATAGAAAGGTCAATCACTTAAGTGAAATTGCAAGAGTTCACCGTGGATGTATTAGAAGCTTCCAAGTATCATCAATTATTGGGTCTATGACCGTATTTGAAAATATTTTACTAGCGGTGAAACAGAAAAGAAGTATCCTCAAAATGCTGTTTAGAAAATTTCAAAGTAACTCATCAGAATCTAGTTTTGTATATCAAATATTAAATCAATTATCTTTAGAAACCCTGGGAACAAAAGTTGCGTCGACGCTAAGTCATGGAGATAAAAGAAAACTAGAGTTAGCAATGGCACTTGCGATGCGTCCAAAAATATTATTATTAGATGAACCTTTTGCAGGTCTTGATCAGGCAGAGAGTTCTAAATTAATTGAATTACTTAAAAGCATAAAAAAAATTATGCCGATATTTCTTATAGAACATGATATGCAAGCAGTTTTTGCATTAGCAGATAAAATCTCTGTGCTAAACGAAGGAGAAATTATTGAAAGTGGCAGTGTAGAAAAGATTAGGAGGAGTAAGTTAGTACAAAATGCTTATTTAGGGGGCGATTAATGAGCTTACTTGAAGCAAAAAAACTTAGCGCTTTTTACGGTGGAAGCATTGCTCTTTCTGAAGTTGATTTTCTAGTTAATGAGGGATCCGTTATTGCTTTGATGGGAAGAAATGGTATGGGGAAGACCACACTTATTCATTGTGTGTGTGGTATTATAAGTGAAAAAAGCGGACTGATAAAATTCAATTCAGTCAAAATACATGATTTGATTGATTTTCAAATAGCGAAACTCGGCATTGGTCTTGTGCCAGAAGGAAGAAGAATATTTTCAAACCTTACTGTTCATGAAAATTTGTTGGTAAGCGCCAAAAAGGGGGAATGGGATCAAAAAAAAATTTATGATCTGTTCCCAAGACTGCTTGATAGAAAGTATCAATTAGGTGGTTCATTGTCTGGAGGCGAGCAGCAAATGTTATCAATTGGGCGGGCACTAATGACAAACCCAAAATTATTGATTTTAGATGAGGCAACTGAGGGGCTTTCTCCTTTGATACAAAAAGAGATTTGGGATGTGCTGGCAACTTTAAAGAAGTCGGGCTTATCCATTATTATAGTAGATAAATCCTTAGAGAAACTTTCTACATTAGCGGATCATTTTTATTTTTTAGTGAAGGGAAAAATAGCGTGGAACGGCAAATACGATCAGCTAAATGACAAGCTAATAAAGAGCTATTTGTTAATTTAATCAATTGGTTATTATTCTTTAGAAACAGATATTTACAATATTAATGTAAAGGTTTTATGAAAGTCCCATTTCTAAGTTCATTAAAAGCTTGTGCTAGCTCCGCTTGCGTGTTCATCACTATAGGGCCATGCCACGCTACAGGTTCTTGAATGGGTTTTCCTGATATCAATAGGAACCGAACTCCATCTTTTCCAGATATTAAAGAGACTGAGTCACCAGTGTCGAACCGAATTAATGTTCTGTTTCCTGATAAATCCCTAATATTCAACTCTTCACCCTTTAATTCTTTTTCTATTCTTATACCAATAGGTTTAGAAGAATATGCAAAATCGGCACTTCCCTGAAAAATATAGGCAAAGCAATTTCTGTATGCATCGATTTTGATCTCTTTTTTTGTACAAGGGGGGATATAAATATCAAAGTATTGTGGTTCTGCTGCAATTCCGTCCACTGGTCCCTTAATGCCCTTATAATCACCAACAATTATTTTTATTTTTGAGCCATCATCATCTTCGATCAATGGTATATCTGAACCGCTGACGTCCTGATAACGAGGAGCCACCATTTTTTGAGAAGAGGGGAGGTTAGCCCAAAGCTGAAACCCATGCATTTGGCCTTTTTTGTTACCGAGCGGCATTTCCTGATGCAATATACCTGAACCGGCTGTCATCCACTGTACGTCTCCACCAATCAAGCTACCTCTATTTCCAAGACTGTCTTGGTGTTCCACAGTTCCATCAAGTACATATGTAATCGTCTCTATTCCTCTATGAGGATGCCATGGAAAACCAGCTTTAAATTTTTCAGGATCATCATTTCTGAAGTCGTCTAGCATAAGAAAAGGGTCACATTCATCTGGATCACTAAAACCAAATGCTCTAAAGAGACTTACTCCTGCTCCTTCGGTGAATGGTTGAGCTAATTTTTTTTCCTTTATAGGTCTGAAAGACATGGTGTGTTCCTTAAAAATCGCAAATCTGCTCTTTTGTTAGTTGCATAATAGGGTTGACTATTCTGCCCCTTATATAGTGCCTTTATCTCATTATTCAAAGGCCTTTCATAATGGTATTCGTATTAGATTAATTCGATTCCTGGAGTGCCATCAAAATAAAATATTACAGGTTATTTAATACAATTCCTATAAACAGGGTTAAAATAAAAAAAGAAATAACAGTGGTGACAAAAATTGCCTTAACTATTTCGCTTGGATTTACATTATATGCCGCACATAGGGCTAAAGAAAAGGCCCCGCATGGGCCAAGTGATACTAAAAATGTTCCTAAAAAATTGTTTGGATAATTAAATTGGTAGAAAAAACCGGTTATTATTAGTAATGCTAAAGGCGCAAAAAGTAACTTAAGAAAAGAAATAGTAACGGTGAGGCTTGTTAATACTCTGTTTAAATAATGCGATAAAATTATCCCCATTGATATCAAACCTATCGGCATTGTAGTCTGGGCAAGCTTAGATGTAATAGTTTCAGCAATACTATCATTTAAGTTTATTCCCGAAGTTTTTACAATAACAGACACCAGTACTGCTATTACCAGAGGGTTTTTTAATAAATCTAGAGAATATTTTCGTAAATCAACTTTTATTTTACTTACATATTCAAGGCCAAGCGTCACGATAGAAATAAGTATTACAGAGTCCATCACGACTATGCTGGAAACATGGAGTGATATACTTTCATCAAAAAAAATCTGTGAAAGAGGTAATACAATCAACACATGATTTGATAGGGCAACAGAGAGACCCCAAATGATTGCTTCAGGTTTGGTTCTAAGAAAAAATTTATGTGTTATGTAAAAAGCTAGTAAACCAACTATCGTTTGCATCACAAAATACGATGCTAAAAGACCAAAGTTGATATTCTCCTGATTGCTTTTAGTAACTGCCTCAAAGATTACGGAAGGAATGGCAACATAAAAAATAAATAGGTTAAATGTTCGAGCATTTTGAAGATCGAAAATCTTGAATACACCGAAAAACATACCCAGTAGAATTAAAAGAGGAAAGGGAGCAAGTCCTAAAAGAGAACTGATCATTATTATTTATAAATGAATAGAAGTTATAGTTTTTTTTGGTAAATTTGGAAGTGTCAATTTTTTATAATTTTTCGGAAGTCCCATCTTCTTTAATTTTATTACCCTTACCATCTGTTTTTATATGTCCTTCTTGAATTGAGAAATCACTCCACTGTTGCTGATTTTGTTTAAAATTTACTTCTTTCCCGTACTTATGTAACAGATTTAAAAAATGCGTATCTTCTCTCCACTCAGAAGAAAAAAGAGCTTCTTCAAAATTCTCTGTTGAACCAAAATCAGCCTCAATTTTAGTTTCATCCAGTTCATAGTGCCTTACGTCTTGAACTTGATAGCGCTCAATCAATGAAATTTTCATCACATCTATTTTATGCTTTAGTCTTTTCTTTACTAGATCGGACAGTCAGAAAATTTACTTCCCACAGTTTCCTTAACTTTTTCAATTTTCTCAACTGCATCACATACTTCCAAAATTTTAGGATATGCTTGAAAAGGATCATCTCCACAAACTTCCCTAAGTATCCCAAAGCCTCCTGTTTTTTGTGTTGTCCGAACGCAAGTATACAAAAATATGTCTGCGTATGAACAGTCTCCTCCTGTAAGAAATGGGCCTGAAGACGATTTCTTTAAGTCTTGCTCAAGTCTTTCTGCTCTTTTGCCGTGAAGTTCTGTTAAGTTTTTTATTCCTGTTTCTTTACCTCCTTCGGCAAGAGTATCAGTGAGCCTTAAATTTCGCCAAAACGGTTCGTTATGCCCAGTTATGATGTCATGAAAGGGCGAAAGTACAAAAGAATAATAATCTTGGCACCAAGCCCAGTAATTTCCTATTATTGCAGCCTGATCAGGTGACTTTGGTGTTAAAGGCCCTTCATATTTTGTTACTAAATACTGGACGATAGCCATAGAGTCATTAAGCTCTAGACCGTTGGAATGGTCCTTCATCCACGGCACTGTTCCAAAAGGTGCTTCACTGTCTTTATCGAAATCTTCACCCATGGGCTTTGATATTTTAAGGTTCACTTTAATTCCATGCATTGCGCATACAATATTTATTTGTTCTCCGCGACCCACTATAGGTAAGTAAGCAATATCTATTTCTGGCATATTTCCCCCACAATTATCTAACGCTCAATGATATTCTAATTTAAAAGAAGTGCAAAATGAAAACTTGTGTATTTTTTTCTAGGGAGCCATCTCCTTGATTGGGGGTGATGCGGAAAGCGAAATAGGTAACATGTAGCTTCTTTTTTCAATTGTTTTATTATGCTCGCTCCAAGCATCATCAAGAAACGTTTTATTTGATATTAAATCATAACCTGTAGCCGCCATTACCATTGCGGCGTGGGTCATTCCTTTAATCGCTATAGATGATTTGCCTTGCGCTGTCATTTGCCACGAATGGAAAGGTGTACCAATAGCATAGTTTGCTCCCCAAAGTGAAACCGTGGGAACAACCCAGCTAACATCAGCTACGTCTGTAGAACCTCCCATGTCGACTGGCTTCACATCACCTGCTACCACTGTTTCTGCCAATACTTGCCCCTCAACTAGATCTATACCAGCGTTAGAATAGGCACTTTCTATATCTTTTCTAGTTAATGTGTCTTGATACTTCTTTGCGTATAAATGATCTTCTTTACTAAATTCTGGAGCACCTAATTGGTCTAGATTACCTTGCATAATATTCCCAAGTGTTTCGTTATAAACTAGATTAGAGACACCAGCTAATATCTTGGTCTTGACTTTTGTTTGTGTCATAAGAGCTGCACCTTTTGCTATTTGCTTTACTCTTTCAAGTAATTCCATCATTTTAGGTGTAGTTTCATCTCGTACAACATACCTGACTTGCGCTTTTGCTTGGACCACGTTAGGAGAAATGCCCCCACCATCAATTAGAGCGTAGTGAATGCGAGCTTTATCAGGCATATGTTCTCTCATATAGTTAACACCAACGTTCATTAATTCTATTGCATCCAAAGCAGAGCGTCCAAGGTGAGGAGAAACAGCTGCATGGCTAGCCCTACCTTCAAATGTGAAGTCTACGCGACAGTTTGCAAGGCTTGACCCTTTAACAATCCCCGGCAAGCATCCCGGGTGCCATGTAATTGCCGCGTCTACATCTTTAAATATTTTGTCACGAACCATAAATGTTTTTGCTGCGCCGCCTTCTTCGGCTGGACAGCCATAATATCTAACAACTCCTGGTAAATCTGAGTCTTTTAACCAGTCCCTAAGAGCAACCGCAGCTTGCATGGATGCTGAGCCCAAAAGATTATGACCGCAGCCATGCCCATTCGCACCTTTTTTGATTGGGTCTTGATGAAAGACATTTGCCTTTTGGCTAAGGCCCGCCAACGCATCGTACTCTCCCAGAAACGCAATTATTGGGCCACCATTACCATATTCTCCTATAAAAGCTGTTGGTATGTTAGCTATACCCTTTGTCACAGAGAAACCATGATATCTTAACTCATCAACATGGGCACTCATAGAGTTTTGCTCCGAGTAGCATGTTTCAGGAGTTGACCAAACTTTGTCAGCGAGCTCTTGGAATCTTTTTTGATTTCTTGATACAAAATCCCAAATGACGTGTTTATTGGTTTTCATATGAATTTGAACCTTTGAATAATTAGTTTACCTAGCTCTTTTTTTCCTAAACATTGCGGAACTAAAGTATCCAGCCTGACGTATCCAATTGTAGGCTCTTGATCTTTTCTCTACACTTTCGTTTCGTGGCTCGGGAGAACCCAGTTCCAAATAGTTGAGCTTTACTTTATCAAAGCTTTCTAGATTTTGCGATATTTTGGTAAATTTTTTCCTATTCTCAGAATTAAGTGTTTTATGAAAAGGGTCAGTTACAAGCCAATATTCTGAGCTTTCAATATCGTTTTTAAGCATGCGATGAGTTAAAATAACATCTTCTCCTGAAAGTTCTTCAAAATTTCTTATTGTATTTAAAGAAAAATTTCCTTTGTGAGCGCAAATCTTTAATCTTAAGTTTTTCGACTGCGTACATGGTTCACAGCCACATGCTTTTAAAAAGGCCAAATCTGATAGCTTTTTATTGAATGCCGCATTTGCTCTTGCCATGACTTCAACAATTTCATCTCCCGATGTTGAGCCTATTTTATTGCTACTAAAGAAAAAAGCGGCATCTCCTTCAAGCTTATTTAATCTTAAGGTGGGCTCCACCTCATCTATAACTGTCTCTAAAAGATCTGCTACTATTGTAGTCGCATGGGACTCGAAATTCTTTGCCAAGGCAGCACCAAAAATTGGCTTTTTAGATAAATTATGTAGCTTAACGAATTCTGTATAGCCACTTATGTCTGCAATTAGTAAAAAGCCGTTTTCTGACATTAATTATTCCACCTCTTCAAGATTAGATATTTTTTTACATAGGAATGTCAATTTTTTAAACTTTAACAGACCTCTTAGCATGATGATTGATGCTCTTAAAGTATAGTAGTCTACTTTTGTTAAATGCTGTTGGGTTTTTGTTTTGTACAAGTCTTTAGATATTTAGATACCAAATTTTTGTAATGTGTTTAATTTTATTTTCTTCAATTTTCATTGCATAAACATAATCAGTTTCAATTGGCTGCGGTTCTTACCCAAAATATTGTCTGCATAAATAATGGCATATAGCAACACCATTCCTCGCTTTTTATCCTCTGCAATAGACTTAATTTCAAATTTAGTATTAGCTAACATGGAATGTGCATCTTTCATCCATTCAACATAATCCTCAAGCCTATCGAGGTGAATCAGAGTGTCGGCATCTGTTTTGAATATAGCATTGGGATGGCAATATTCTTTGCAAGCTTCCCAACCTTTGCCTTCATCACAGGGCCAAAAAAACTTTTCGGCTACATCCAGCATAAATTTAACCCTTCCAAAACTATGTTCTTTATTCGATATTAACTGAATTTATCACGCAGAGCTACTTTGTTAAATTAAGGAAATCTAAATTTATCACCAGATCATCAGATAGAGGAAATATCCATCCTTATATTTTGCTTATTTGCGCTCATAATTTTAGGCAAGATGATCAATAATATCAAATTCCTGAGCTAGGCTTGAAATTTCTTCAAGCCAATTGTCTACTAAATAAGACTTATTTGAGGCCGCGTTAACGCCGTGATCAGTGTCGTTATCAATTATTGCTTTAACTGCGAAGGAGACAGGATACGACACAAGTCTTGCCATAGCTGTTCCCCTTGTATCACCCCATGCATCCATTTTATAGGTTTTATGCCATATAACGTGATTGTTTTGTTCAGCCTTAAGATCTACGCACAGAATTACACGATCTGGTTCATTATCAGCATAAGCGTTATCCCGCCAAAACTGTTCGGACATTTCGATTAACCGCTTTTCCCCAGCTTGTCCATTTAATGTTTCTATCTCGTTAAAAATACTTGCCCAAGCCTGGGCCCATCCTTTTAGTCTTAAAGTGCCTCTTACGAACTGCTTAATTTTCCAATTACGGTCAAAAATGTACTGCTCAATAAAGGGTATCGAGTCTCTGTTCGGATAGACCTCAAATTCTTCTGGATTATTCAGCGGTGCGTTATAAGAAGTTATAGCATCCCAAGGCCGGCTTACCTCAAAATTTTCGAAATCTTTTATTGACCTTGAAGGAGATTTCAAAGCTTTCAATACTCCAAGGGGCGACCAACTGAATTTATATTTGAATTCGTTTGGAACTTTAGGAACTCCCCCACAGTATGACAGAAAAGAAACCTCAGTCTCTGCGTTCATTAGCTCTGACTTTTTGAGTTCGTTGACAAGCTTATGAGCCATCAGATGGTCTATGCCCGGGTCTAAGCCTATTTCATTCACCAACGAAACCCCCGCTTTGAGTGCAGCATTATGGAGATTTTTCATTTCAGGGGAAATATAGGATGAACTAACGAAGTGAGCCTTTTTTGAAATTGCTAATTTTGCCAGAGGAACATGCCAGTCTCCGGGCAGCATTGATACAATTATGTCCGTAGGGGCTAACTTTTCCTCTAAAGATTTAATATCGAATTCATAAATTGTTACTTGAACACCTTCTAAAGCTTTTTTAGCTTTGCTAACTGTCCTGTTCCAAACAACAACATTATTCCCATCCAAAAGGAGTTTTTTTAATCCAGGGATCGCTGATAATCCTGTTCCGCACCAATGTACTGCCATGTTACACCTCTAATAGTTTTGATTTAAACACTTGCTTTGCTCTTTGCCAAACGCCATCATTTTTATCAACTAACTGCATTAAGTAAGGAAAAATTTGTTCTGCAAAGTCAATTGAGCTTTCTTTTGGCAGTAGAGAAGGTAAGTTGTCGATTGCCATTATATCCAATGGTGGATCATTGGCTATTTTTAAACTTGGGTTAGTCCAGGTGGTCGGTTCGTTATAAATGGGAATGGGGTTATAATCGCTATCAGGATCACATGCTATGTCACCTATTACTCTCAGTTTTCGCTTTGAGTCAATGTAATTTGGTTGAAAAAAAACAGGAGTGTTTGGAGTCGCGACCACGCAGTTAAATAATATCTCATGATTAAGGACTTCGGGGAAAGGCCCACCGGATGATGTTTCAAATAAATCCCATTTTTTAATATTTAAAGACGACTCGTCGCAAAAATCACATACACCTGTACCAACCCGACCCAATGAACCAATTACAATGGCAGATGGAAGAGTTTTTATCGAATTGATTTCGTTAGATATCTCTTTTAATAATTTTCGTTTGTCATTAAAGGCAGATAAAGGGGGGCACTCTTCTTTCTTTAATTGGCTTATCCAAACCTTTAGCGTTACGTAAGCTCCTGCAAATCCAGCCCAATAACCAAAGGCAGCAACTCTTTTTCCTGTGTCTTGTGTTAAATACTCAATATCATAGAGGGTTCCACCACCACTTTTAAATTTTTTCAATAATTTCTTCCCGGATACTTGGCCCTTGAAAGCATGTCCAAACATTATGTGCGAATGTTTCAACGGAGTATCATTATTTGGTAGTTCCTTAAGACCAAAAATAATTACATCTTCTGATGCATTTTCCCAAGAGCCTGCAGAAACAATTTCGCATCCGGCATCTTTATAGTCTTTTGTTGAAATGATCCTCGTATCGCTCGCCTCAACAGATACTTTTATACCTTGCTTAATTAATTGAGTGGCCCCTTGAGGAGTTAGACCAACCCTTTTTTCGTTTTCACGAAGTTCTGCTCTTAGCCATAAATGTTTCATTTGATTTCATTTTTATCCTTTTTTGACATAACTTCATTTAATATTTCAACAGAGTGTTCTCCGCAAGAGGGTGGAGGGTGCCTGTAGCTTACAGGTGTTTCGCTAAATTTCACAGGGTTCCCAATTAATTCAACAAATCCTTTGCCAGAATTTTTATTTTTCATTTGTATTTTCATGTTACGTTCAGATACTTGATTTGAAGCAAAAACCTCCGATAATTTATTTATGGGACCTCCAGGGACCTTCATCTTTTCCATCATATTAACTAAATAGTCTTTCTTATGCTTTTTTAGTTCCCGTTTTAAGATTGGAATCAACTGAGATCTGTTAGAGACACGCATAATATTTGTAGAATATTTCTGGTTTTCACTTAAATCTGCTCGGTTGATGATTTCACAAAATTTCTTGAATTGTTGGTCATTTCCTATGGCTACATTAAGATGCCCATCATAGACTTCAAAGACTTGGTAAGGCACGATATTAGCATGCTCGTTGCCAACGCGATCTGGATCTTCCTTTGAAAGGAGATAATTGGTTCCCATATTTACAAGCGAGGCTATTTGAGCATCTACTAAAGCTATATCAATGTTTTGCCCGAGCCCCGATTTCACTCTATGATTAATCGCAGCAAGAATAGCAGTGCACGCATAAAGTCCGCATAAAAGGTCTGCAACTGCAACGCCAACCTTAACGGGCTCTTCATTAGGACCTCCCGTTATGCTCATTAATCCTCCATAACCTTGTGCAATCAAATCATATCCTGCTTTGTGGGAATTAGGGCCATTTTGCCCGTAGCCCGTAATCGAGCAATAAATAAGTTTTGGAAAGTCTTTGGATAGCGATTGATAGTCTAAGCCATATTTCTTAAGGCTACCCACTTTGAAATTTTCTATAAACACATCACAGTCTTTTAGAAGAGTTTTTATAATTTCTACATTTTCCTCTTTAGATATATCAAGGCTAAGAGATCTTTTATTGCGGTTTGATGCCAAAAAATAGCCACTTTCTTTAGTGTCCTCTCCGCCTCTATTCTTCATAAAAGGCGGCCCCCAGTTTCTTGTGTCGTCACCATTCCCTGGTTTTTCTACTTTAATCACGTCTGCCCCATAGTCTCCTAATAATTGGGTGCAAGTGGGACCAGCTAGTATCCTCGACATGTCTAAAACCTTCACACCTGCCAAAGGTCCTGTGTTAGGAGGATTTGAGTCATTTTTTTTTTCCAAGGCTATACTCCGTAAAAGTTTGCGTGTAGAATATAACGAAATGATAATTGTTGAACAAAAACTTTGTCATTTGATGGGAAATATGGCTATATTCAGTTCAATTTATAAACTCTAAAGGAGTAAAACCGGTGGTTAGAGAAGATTTTAGTACGATTATAAGAAAGATTAGAATTTTTAGTGGAGCGATTTTATTTGCCTACGTCATCATGCATTTGCTTAATCATTCGATTAACATCTTCTCAATAGATTTAGCTGATGCGGTTAGAAGCAGTTACTTTCATCCGGTTTGGCAAAACCCTGTGGGTCTTGTTCTTCTATATGGCTCCTTTGTCGCCCACATGATTTTAGGATTTTCATCCATATTGACACGAAAGTCTTTTAAAATGAAAGCGAAAGACTGGATTCAAATTGTCTTTCCTGTATTGGCTCTTTTATTCTTACTTCAACACATCGCTGTTAGTTTTATAATTACAAAAATATATGGTGGAGAAGAAACCTACTCATTATTTTTTGCTGCGATGAACACAGAGACCCCAAGTGATTTAATAGTAGGAGCTATTCTGTTTTCGTTAATGACTATATTTATCTGGGTTCATGGGGTAATTGGTCTCGATTCTTATTTGAAACAGCAAGCTGTCCATCACAATAAGTTTACCTTTTATATACGATACCCGTCTCTATTTAGATTTGTTTATTGGATTGTTCCTGTTGGTGCAGTGCTTGGGTGGCTATCAGGGTTGAGAAATATGAGTTTTATTGCCCAAATTCAATCATTTGAAATGGATATGCCTATTCCAAACTATCTGGGGTCTATTATTTTTAAGTTTATTCCACAAGAGGCATTTCCTGTCATCATGCAAGTTGAGCCGCTCGTTATGAAGTACTATCCTTTAGTGGTTCTCTTTGTAGTTTTGGTGTGTATTTTTAATGTTGTTAGAGCTCGATTTTTCGGAAGAATTATTGTCTCTTATCCGGGAGGAGAAACCGTTTCAATTCCTAAAGGCACGTCTGTTTTAGAGGCTAGTCGCAAGGGTAAAATTCCGCATCAATCAGTATGCGGTGGGCGTGGTCGATGTACTACGTGTCGTGTAAAGGTTGCTGCTAATGAAGGAACATTAACTGCCCCAAGTGCACACGAAATTAAAGCGATTGAGCGCGTAGGGCTTGACGATAACGTCAGGCTGGCCTGTCAATTGAGGCCTACAAGTAATATTTCAGTACAGCCACTGTTGAACCCAGAAAACACGCTTGAAACTGTAAGAAGTGCACGAGCGCTTACCGGTAAAGAACAAGAAACTGTTGTTCTCTTTGTTGATCTGAGAGATTTTACAAAGTTATCTGAGAAAAAGCTGCCATATGACGTAGTCTATATTCTAAATAAATATTATGCGGTCTGCGGCGAGATAATTGAAAGAAACGGTGGTCGGCTTGATAAATTCATTGGAGATGGCGTTATGGCAATCTTTGATGCTAGTTCTGACTCTAATGTAAATTCAAAAAATGCGCTTGTATCGGCTAATGCGATTTCTAAAAGTATGAAAACTTTGAATTCTGAGATGAAAACTGATTTCTCTGAAGATATGAGATTTGGCATGGGGATTCATGCTGGAAGTATGATAGTTGGAATGATGGGATATGGCAAAACTGTTACGGAAACCGCAGTAGGAGATAATGTGAATATCGCGGCAAGGTTAGAAGAATTGACGAAGACTTATAAGTGCGAGTTAGTTGTATCAAAATACGTGGCTGATAAGGCAAATATCGATACCAAAAAGATGAAACCTAAAACTGTGGACATTCGTGGCAGAAAAGAGGTGCTTGAAGTTTTCACCTTTGAAAAGGCTGCCGATATTCGTGTTTAAATTTTTGATATAACTATATAATATCATTATATGAATAATACTTGGTATGATGACACCTTAATTAATAGGTTTGGACAGAAAGAGCATCTTACAAATAACTATAAATGTGCTGTTCTGATAGTAGGGGGAGGTCTTGCTGGCCTCAGTTTATTATATAAACTAAAGAAAAATAACGTTGATGCAGTATTAATCGAAGAAAACCATATTGGTAGTGGAGCGTCCGGACGAAATGGTGGCTTTTGCCTCTCGGGTTGGGCACAGGACTATGATGTGTTATTGAAGTACTTATCGAAAGAAGAAGTGGTCACATTGGAAAAGATCGCAGCTTCTGGTGTAAAATGGATGAAAAAAAAGTGTCTTTCAGAGGGATATGAGCACACCAATCTTCAATTGGGTGTTCTAAAATGTTTTCTCACAAATAATGTTGAAAAAGTAAAAAAACACGTAATCGCTCAGAATAAATTATTTCATCAAAATGAGGAGTTCCTTAATAAGGAAAACCTTAATAAGTATGTGTGTTCTGATAAATATACTTGTGGCGTTTTTAGGCAGGATTCCTTTCAATTTCACCCTTTAAACTTTATGCATGCGCTCGCCAAGGATTGTAGTAACATGGGAGCATCTATTTTTGAAAATTGTAAGTTTGTTAGCTACCAAATGGATGGTGCAAAGATAAATTCCAGTGTTTTCAATGAGAATGAAATGGTAAATATTCAATCTGAAAAGATAGTATTTGCCACTGGTGGCTATGGTGGAAAAGAAATAAAGGATCTAAAAAGTTACTGGTTACCCATAAAAACCTTTATAGGCGTAACGAAGCCAATAGGGAATGAACTTCAATCCGTGCTAAAGAAACCGTTAGGCTTTAGTGATAACCGAAGGGCTGGAAATTACTACCGCGTTCTGCCTAGAAATAGGCTCTCATGGGGAAGGGGTATATCAGCAGTCGGAAAATTTACTTATTCAAATTTAAAAAGAGCAATTTCAAAAGAAATAAACTATTTTTTTCCTGAATTAAGAAATGTAGAAATAGATTATGTTTGGTCTGGGAATATGGCCTATGCAAGTCATTATATGCCATATGTTGGCTCTACTAAGATTGGAAATGAAGAAAAAAATGTATTCACCCTTATGGGATTTGGAGGACATGGAATGAATACAGCGCCGGGGTCTGCTATGGTTCTTGCCGATTTTATTCTTGGAAAAAATAATAAGCATGAAGTTTTTAATAGATTTAGAAGAAAATGGAACGGTGGTTTAATTGGTCCCTATATTGCTGAGATGAAGTATAAATATCTGCAGATAAAAGATTATTTTGACGTCGCTTAATTAAAAAGTAAAAGTTCATCGACAATTGAATAATTTTTTATCTAAACTTAGGGAATGAGAAATGCCAAAACACTAGAGTATGGTTTTTCAAATGAGGAATTTGAAATTCGTATTGAAAAAACCCAAGAGCTATTATACAAAAATAAACTCGATGCGTTATTGATTACTATTCCATCAAACCTGAGGTATTTTACTGGTATTGATACTAATTTCTGGGAGAGTCCTACCAGATCTTGGTTTTTAGTTGTACCGCTTTTTGGAAATCCCATAGCTATAATTCCAGAAATAGGTGAAAAGCTTTTTAAAAAAACTTTTATAAAAGACATTCATACATGGCCATCTCCAAATCTCAAAGGAGATGACATCTCTCCTTTAAAATCTCTTCTAGAGACTCTTCCAAGTCGGTTCGGTGCTATTGGTGCAGAATTAGGAAAAGAAATGAGTATCAGAATGCCGGCCATAGATTTTAACCTTCTCCAGGATAACTTTAAGTTTGATATTATTGATGGGGCCTCTTTGATTTGGGTACTTCGATCAGTTAAGACCTTAAATGAGATAAAAAAAATAGAGAAAGTGGCACAAATCGTCAGTGAGGTGTTTGAATTATTACCCACAATCATATCCGTGAACGACAGCGAGCGGAGTGCATCAATTAAAGTGAAGAGAGAAATTCTCAAGAGAGGAGCGGATAATATTCCCTATTTGCCGGTTGTGTCGGGGAAAGGAGGTGTCTCTCAGATTATAGGAAATCCAACACATAAATTAATTTCTTCAGGAGACTTCCTTTTTATAGATACAGGTGCAACATATGATGGTTATTTTTGTGATTTTGACAGAAACTTTACAATTGGACCAGTATCCGACGAACTCAAAAGAACAAATGAAATCTTATGGCATGCAACAGAGGAGGGCATTAAAAATTTAGTACCAGGTGCAAAGACACAAGATGTATGGAAAAAAATAAACAAAAAAATTGAAGACTTTGGTTTCATGGTTAAAGGTGAAGGTAGGTATGGTCATGGAGTTGGGCTACAACTAACCGAGCCACCATCAATCTCATCTTTTGATAACTCTATTATTCAGGAAAATATGGTTCTCACTATCGAGCCGTCGATGGAGTATAAACCTGGAAAAATTATAGTTCATGAAGAAAATATTTTTGTTTCAAAGGATGGACCAGTTCTATTAACGAAAAGAGCAACAAAAGAGTTGCCGTTAATAAGTTAGTTTCAAGCGATCACTACTTGTTTAGCCTTTATTCGTAAGTGAAATTGCCAGAGAATTAAAAGATTAACAGACCCCATAAGCGATGCAAACTGGAATGACCAAGTATAATCGCCTTTTATATCAAAAAGTAACCCTCCAAAATACCCACCTAAGCCCATACCGACCCAACCAAAAAAAGAACCTAGGGCCATTGCTCTGCCACCTAACTTTGCCGATACCATCATTCTTGCACAGACTAATATTGCTGACATTACACCGGAATATGTAAAACCAAAAGCCGCGGCAAGAATAAATAAACCAACTTTTAAATCTATGTATGGGAAGCCAAGAACCGTAATTGTTTGGCCGATAGACATTAGAATATATGTAGGTAGGGCACCAATAATATCTCCAAGTTTTCCACTAATTATACGTCCAACTATTCCAAAGACCATTAGAACAAGGAAAACGCTCGCGGCAAAGTCCTCTGAAAATGAAGCGTCCGTAAGTAAGGGTATTAAATGAACGATAGGTACCGACATGCATATACAGCAAAAAATCACAGCACACGAAATCCAGATAATAACTTCTTTTTCACTAAGTGGAAAATCCCTGAAGTCATCTTTTATGGCAATACGAGCTCTTTCTCGCCATGGCGACTCCTTGATCAGGAAGGAAAAAGGAGCCATTATCAAAAGATATATGAAGGACAGATACATATACGCATCTTGCCATCCGTAAGCCTTAATTAGATATGTTGACAATAGAGGAATTAACCCTTGGCCAGCTGCCCCACCCGCCGCAGTTATTCCAATTGCTAAGCCAGGATTTCTCTTAAACCAAAAGCCCACATTGGCATAAAGAGGGGAGCCAACAACAGCATTCCCAAAAGCACCAAAACAAAAATATAATGTATAAAAATGGAGAATACTACTCTGTTTGCCCAATAAAAATAAGCAAGAGACCATAAAGAAGGTAGCAAAAAAGCCAAAAAGCCTTGTTCCATATTTATCGGCGATATAACCCCAAATGATACCAAAAATTGCAGATCCTAAAGACGCAACAGTGTAGCCAAAAGCTGTATTTGCGCGTGTCCACCCAAATTCATTCGATAATGGTTTTAAAAAAACAGATATCGAACCCATAGTGCCAAACGAAAGAGCGGTTAGAGTAAATACAGAAATGACCATTACCCATCCATAAAAGGGATCTCTATCTACACTATTTTCACTGCTCAATTTCTATCCTTTAAAACAGTCTTTTCTGCACAATTTAAAAAGGCTCAAGACACTGGATGCCCATTAATATGCAAGGCACCATGGTCAAATTTTAAGTGCTTAATGTCAAAGTTACAACTTAAGATTCTGCGCATTTATCCAAGCCTTGTATTTAGCGCTAACAATCTGATCATTCTCTGATATCATTTTCCCCGAAAATTCATTGGCGTTACTTGAAGCACACCATAAAGCAAATAAGCCTGTTTTTTTTGAGTTTATTAGGTCTCCTTTTCTTACTTTTGAGACTTTATTTATCCCACTAGCTCTAATTTTACCTTGCATATCGGTGTCAACCATCCCAGGGCTTAGTCCAATTGATGAGATTCCATACTGGTTACCTTCAAGATGTGTCTGCTGATTAATCATATGAAGTGCGGCTTTTGTTGAGCAATAGGCTGTCCAACCCTCTATTGGGTTTATTGATGCGCCTGATAGTAAATTTATGACTTTTCCTCTATTTTTCAGAAGGTAGTTCCAACAATATGATATTAATAAAGACGGAGCCAAATAATTCACCCTTACGGCTTTCTCAAAGTCTTGTAATTCTATTTTTTCTAACGAAGTAATAGGTTCAATTACCGCACCATTATTGATTAAAATATCAACAGTTCCCCAAATTGATAAGGCCATCTCCGTTTGCTGTTTCAAAGAAGAAAGGTTTGATAAATTTATGGGCGATTCAACTGCTTGAAAGCCGTCTGTCACAAGCTGATTTACGGGGTCTTTACAATCATTTAGCTTCCGACCAGAAAATATTACTCTATAACCATTTTGGGCTAACGTTTGCCCTATAGATAGTCCAATTCCTTTACGAGCCCCAGTAATTAGGCATATTTTCTTTTTTAAATTCCCTGACATTTCTTTGATTTTTTAATTTCAACTAAAATTTTTCAACCCAAGGTCGCAACTCAATTTCCCATGACCAGGAGCTTTTATGTTGTTGATAAAAATGCAAATAGCTTTTTGCGATTTCGTCAGGATCTAAAAATTTGTATGAGCCGTCTTCTTGTCTCTCTTCTCGATGGGCTGCACTTATGCCCCCATCAATAACGAAATGGCCTATGTGTATGTTTTGGGGATGCAGTTCTCGTGCTAATGATTGTGCTAGACCTCTCAATCCAAACTTCCCCATTGCAAACACTGAAGAAAGGGGGTAGCCCTTAACTGCTGCTGATGCACTGGTTAAGAAGATATTTCCTTCTCCTTTTTTTAACATCCTTTTTGCAGCTTGCTGTGCAACTAGAAAGCCTCCGTAGCACGTTATTTCAATAGCTTTTTTAGTTTCATGAGGATCCAAGTCTACAATTGACCCTCTTACCCGAGCCGAAGGATTGTAGATTACAATTTCCGGAGTTCCTATTGCCTCGTCAGTTTTCTTGAACAACTCCTCTACTTGACTTGGGTCAGAAGCATCACAGGTATACACATGAGCATTCGTTTCCTCTTTAAGCGATGCTAATTTTTCTGTATTTCGTGATGCTAAACAAATAGTTTTCTTTTCAGAATGAAACAGTCGTGCTAATGAAGCGCTCAGTCCCAAACCAACACCCACAATCAATACCGACCCTGCCATAAAAGCCCCCAAAGTAATTATAATTTAGTTAATGATACTTATTAATTTGCGCTTAGGTAATCTTTATTTCAGCTTAATTTTATTTTTTCTCTTATCTTTACTACTGGACAGTTGATATCAAGGTTGACATCCGACCAAGATACTGGTGCATCTTTTTCAATGTCATTCTTTAATTTAACATTATTGGCGAGACCTATCGGTAACCCATTTATTTTTTTTGCAAAATCTGCTTGGTAAAGTTTTCCCCAAACGGTAAAGCCTCCTTCACCATCCAATACCTGCCCTTTTTTTAGGTTTTGTTTTGCAGTTGCAATTACATCTCCAGAAAATTCTTTCGTGCATCCGGTAGCTTTCTTTAAAATAGCAGCGGAGAAGATTGATGTGTTCAATTCCATTCCTATAAGATGAAATGGCTTGTACATTGAGGAATATCGTCCAGTATTGTCTGTATTCATTCCGTATTGAGTAAAACATTTTGCTGCATATTCATTTGCTGCTTCAAGCACTACATAAACGCCCCACCTGAGGTCTTTAAAAACTGGTCTTCCATCCCTTTCTAAAGAAGATACGACTTCAACTGTGCCAGACAACTCTAAAATACCTCCATCAACTTGAGGTCTTAAAACATGAGAGAGATGATCCATTCCAGCTGGAGGAAACTGTAGGCCATTTGGAGGAGGTTTTAATAACGTAGCGTTGCTTATTGCAGCCATTTCCAAAGCTGATTTTGTTCCATCCAAAAAAGAATTAAACATTCTACTATTCATTCCGGCAGACAAAGCCTCTTCTCTATTTAGCCCATAGTAATCCCAGACGGTATCAGGTGTACTATAATGATATTCAGGTAGATATTTTGTTCCTTTGCCTGCTGCGACCACTTTAAACCCAGACGCACGCGCCCATTCAACGAGTTCCGTAGTAAGAGCAGGTTGATCACCATAAGCCATAGAATATACGACACCTGCCTTGTCCGCTTCTTTTGCAAGATATGGTCCGCTCAATACATCAGCCTCAACATTGACCATAACAATATCCAACCCTTCCTCTATCGCAATAAGAGCGTGTTTTGTTCCCTCTACAGGATCTCCGGTAGCTTCTACCAAAACATCTATATTGGTCTGAGAGACCATCTTTTTCAAATTATCAAAAAATAATACTGACTCTATCTGTTCTTTAGTCCAGCCTACATCTCTGCAATTTTTTTTAGCATTCTCTACGCTGATATCTACAATCGAAATAACTTCTAAACCAACGCTGAAGGGTACTTGAGATAAAAACATGGATCCAAATTTTCCGGCGCCAATCAGTCCAACCCTTACCCGTTCTTGATTGGCTTCTCTTTTTTGAACTTCATTATATAAAAACATCTTTTAATAATTTTCTGATTTTATACTCTAATATTTAATTGCTTTATATACTTTAAATTAATACCACCCTGAAAGGAATATTTTATGAAAAAATACATGGTAATAGGGCGTCCGAGGGCAGGATCATTGATCGCCGAGTTTTTGTTAACTGCTGCAAATGTTGAGTACGAGTTTAAAAATATTTCTATCGAAGAGGCACAGGAGGATGAATTTAAGAGCATAAGTCCTTTTTCAAAAATACCAGTTTTAGTCTGTCCAGATGGGCAAACCATATTTGAAACTGTAGCAATTGTGACCCATTTGATAGAAAAGTTCCCTCAATTGGCTCCTCACGCCTGCTCGTCTGAGCGTAACCTTTTATGGCAGTATTTAGCGATGATAGCGACGTCAATATATGCAGGATATCATAGGCAGTTTTACTCGCACCGTTATGCGCCTAAAGATGTTGCAGAAGATGTTGGAAAGCTAGCCGCTCAAGACCGTGAAACCGCTTACAAATATATAAACATGAAACTTAATCCCTATTTATTAGGGGAAAACAAATCAGCGGTGGATTATTATTTGTATATGGTAACGAGATGGGACCCCAGTATAGATAATTTAGTTAATGATAAAGATAATTTGGGTAAATTTATTGCTCAAATGAAGGAAGATGATGCGGTAAAGAAAGTATTATTATTTCACAAGCTGTAAATTTTAGTTAGCAATAAGTGCCAAAAATTATATAAAAAGGAGGATATTTATGTCTATTTTTACTGAGGACCTATTTGAAAAGGGTATAAAGCAGAGAGTATCGACGGTTGGAAAGGATTATGTAAAGAAAAACCTGGAAGAGGCAGACGAATTCTCCCGTCCTTTTCAAGAAGCAATGACGGCCTGGTGTTGGGGTTTTGGTTGGGGCGATGAAGTAATTGACGCAAAAACACGATCAATGATGAATCTTTCAATGATTGGCGCTCTTGGAAAGATGACAGAGTGGGAAACACATTTTAGAGGAGCAATAAAAAATGGAGTTTCGAAGAACGAATTGCGGGCAATTATACACGTAATTGGTATTTATTGTGGTGTTCCACAAGCTGTGGAATGCTTTAGGGTCGCAAGAAAGGTCTTAGAAGAAGAGAATTTAATTTAAGAAAAGAGTGCCGTTTAATAATATGAATAATATAAAGGAAATGAAACTTTATTCTGATGCTCACAGGATATTAAAAGATTTGAAAGCGCTCGGATATTCGGAAGATGATAAGTTAAACTTAGAAGACGTCAATCAATTTGACCAATTGCATTATCGTGGCACACTAAGCGTTCAAGAGGCCATAGAGTCTATTAGTATTCAGGAAAATGATAATGTCTTGGAGGTAGGAGCTGGCTGGGGAGGTCCATCTCGATACATTGCTTACAAAACGAGAGCAAAGGTTTCTGCATTAGAACTACAGCAAGATTATTCAGAGGTCGGGCAGGAATTAACACTTAGAACAGGTCTTGAAAGCTTCGTTACACACATAAACCAAGATTTTTTAAATTTTTCTCAAAACGATTCATGTTTTAATAAAATTGTTTCTTGGTTAGCCTTGTACCATATTCCTTATCGAAAAAAATATACTAAAAAACTTTTTAACTTGTTAAATAAAAAGGGCATGCTCTTTATTGAAGATCTTACTTTTGGGAGCAGTTTTGAGAGCTCTCATAAAAAAATGTTAGAAAAGAAACTCTTTGCAAATTCATTGGAAAAATATTCTGATTATTTAGATACCTGTGCTAACGTTGGTTTTGAAATTGTTGAGCACAAGGATATGTCATCAGACTGGGAAAATTTTACAAACGAACGTCTGAAGTTGCTTCAAACAAATAGAAACAAACACGAAAAAATTCATGGTGTTGATGGCTACATTACAATTGAAGACTTCTATAAAACCGCAGCAAAGTGTTTTGCTGAAAATATTATTGGCGGCATAAGGTTGGTTTGTATGAAAAATTAGGTTCTTACCTCAAGTAATAAATGGAGACAAATAATGGATTTGAAGAATTACGCAAAAAAAGAAAAGATAAAATACTTTATGGTTACATATACTGATCTTTTTGGGGTGCAGAGAGCCAAGCTTGTTCCTGCATCGGCCATATCAGATATGCAAAAAGATGGAGCCGGTTTTGCTGGCTTTGCTAGTTGGCTAGATATGACCCCAGCGTACCCAGATATGCTAGCAGTGCCCGACCCTCAGAGCGTTATAAAACTTCCTTGGAAAAAGGATGTCGCTTGGCTTGCAAGTAACTGTATGATGGAGGGCAAATTGGTGGAGCAGGCACCAAGAAATGTTCTAAACAAAGCTATTGATAGAGCAAAAAAGAGTAACATGAGGGTGAAGACCGGCATAGAGGCTGAGTTTTTTCTCTTAACACCTGATGGATCAGCTATTTCTGACCCATATGATAATGCTGAAAAACCTTGTTATGATCAACAGGCTCTGATGCGCCGATACGATGTGATAGCCGAAATTTGTGATTATCTCGGCATATTAGGTTGGGGTCCTTATCAAAATGATCATGAAGATGCCAATGGTCAATTTGAAATGAATTTTGAATTTGATGATGCGTTAAGAACTGCAGATAAACATTCTTTCTTCAAATTCATGGTTAAATCCGTCGCTGAAAAGCATGGTCTCAGAGCGACTTTTATGCCAAAGCCAATTGAAAGTTTAACAGGCAATGGGTGTCATGCTCATATATCAGTTTGGGATTTAAAGGCTAAGAAAAATGTTTTTGCTAGTAAGAAGTCAGATATTGGTTTGTCAAAAGAGGGTCTACACTTTCTTGGAGGTATAATTAGCCACGCCAAGGCTATGGCTGCGATTACAAACCCAACTGTAAATTCCTATAAACGAATTAATGCTCCAAGAACTTTAAGTGGGGCAAGTTGGGCGCCAAATACAATTACTTGGACAGAAAATAATAGAACTCATATGGTAAGAGTACCCGACGCGGGAAGATTTGAACTAAGACTTCCTGATGGGGCGACCAATCCTTATTTGTTGCAGGCAGCTATCATTACGGCAGGGTTAAATGGCGTTGATAAAAAGTTAGATCCTGGGGAAAGATCTAATACAAATATGTATGAAGATGCAAAAGCTATTGCCAAGGCTGAAAAGTTGCCATTGAACTTACTTGATGCTTTACGAGCCTTTGACAAAGATAAAAGCTTTAAAGAGGGGCTAGGAAAAGCTTTTTCTGATTCATTTATTAAGCTCAAAATGGAAGAATGGCATTCTTACACCGCACATTTTTCAGAATGGGAAAAAAGAAATACTTTAGATATTTAGAGCACTACACCTCTTTTTAGCTCTCCGATAGTCCTTTTATTTTTTCTAGGAGCTCCTTATTTATTTTTCTGGGGCTGTTATCCAGTCTGTTGCGATGGCGTCTCTCCCCAGGAAGCCGTATTCCTTTTAACTGTTTAATTTCTTTGAAGAATCCTTCGCTATGACTATCCCAGTCTGGCCCAGCTATAAGCTCAGGGTTAATGGCTAGGACTAGTTCTCCTCCCTTTGCAGGGCCCCCATCATTATTATCAGTTTTTGCTGCTTCAAAAGAAAAATTGTCTCCTGTTAATCCTGCAGAAAATAGCTCGATCATCATAGATATA
This sequence comes from uncultured Alphaproteobacteria bacterium, assembly GCA_902619165.1. Taxonomy (GTDB): domain Bacteria; phylum Pseudomonadota; class Alphaproteobacteria; order Rhodobacterales; family Rhodobacteraceae; genus CACIJG01. Next base: position 63,061 of record CACNDI010000006.1, on the reverse strand, counting down.
GCTGACCCTTTATACCCTCCAAAAGGTAACAACACTCCCTTTAATATTTCTTTTGGATCATCAGATGGATTTCCATCAGGCCCAAGGCCTGTCCCATGAGGAACGGGATGTCCGTCTCTTGCTGCGATCTGAACATCCCCCATTGCAAGTGTTGAAGTAGCCATATCAAAAACTAAAGGAGTTGAATTCTTTCTTGGCCAGGCAAAGGAAATAGGGTTTGTTCCAAAAAATGGTTTCGTTGCGCCAGCTGGTGCAACAGAAGGTTTGTAAACTGTGCATGCGATGCCCGATAATCCTCGTTCAGCCAAGTACTCAGTCTCTGGCCAAAGAGCTGCAAAATGAAAACTATTTATGAGGCGCATTACAGCTATCCCATTCTTTAGAGCCGCTTCTGACAGTACTGGCAAGCTTTTTTCAAGCGAATAGGGAGCATAACCTAAATTTCCGTCAACGGTTATAACAGATGGCAGGCTAGAGGTTATTTTTGGCTCTGCCTTTCCATTTACTTTACCTGATTTCAAAGATGCAACGTAGCCGGGAACTCTGAAGAGGCCATGTGACAATGACCCATCTCTTTCGGCTGTTGCGACAGTTGTTGCTATAGCTTTTGCATTTTCTTTATTACAACCAAATTTACTCAACACATTGAATGCTAAATCATATATCTGTTCAACAGTGAGTGTTTCTGTCTCTATAGCGCTCATCGTAATAATCCTTTTTAGTCAACTGCTGCCAAAGCTTCAATCTCTACTTTTATGTCCGGTCTGAAAAGTCCTTTCACGTAAATAAATGACATAGATGGCCTTGGCGAAGGTAAAAATGCATCGGCAGCAGATTTAATCTTTTCCCAATCAGGTTCGTCAGTCATGAACACGGTTATTTTTGCTATATCGTCTTTCGTGCCACCTTGCGATTCAACAATCAAATTTATATTTTGTAATGCTAACCGATACTGGTCCTCTAAACTTTCAGCGATTTCACCTTCTATATCGTTTCCTATTTGCCCAGATATTGATAACAGTTTTTTTCCTGCTGGTATAATTGCCACGTTTGAATAATTAGCAGCAGGTTTTGGTGCGTTGGATGGATTAAGGAAGGTTATTGTCATTTTGGTAGGCCTTATTAGTTCGCGTTAACATTTTTATGATATCGTAATAAATGTTTGCATGGAATTAAATAAACTCCGACATGACGACAATTCTGAGATCTTGACTTTGAAAAGCCAAAAGAACTAAAATTATTATATCGCTAGCTTTATAGGAGTTATTTTATTATGGCAACTTATGAATGTGCTAAATGTGGAATGGCAGTAAATGCTTTTTGTGCTAAATGTGAAACTGCACTAGAGAATGATTTTGTTACCAGTGATGAAGGAAAAAAAATACAAGTATCAGTCTGTCCAAATGGCCATGGAAAGATAAAGTCACCGACTTGTTGTGGCGCTGACATGGATTGCAAAGGTTAATCTCTAGATGAATGAATTGAGTCCCCAAGAGGAATTGACGCAATTAAAGAGAGAGCTTTCTAAGTTAAAGCTTGAAGCTAATTTACGAAAATCTCTTTCAACTCAGCTTGAGGCGCAAAAGAAAATAGCCGATCAGGCCAAGGAAGAAGCTTTAAAAAAATCCGAAGAACTGGAGGGTATTTCTGGCAAATTAGCTAAGTATTTATCTCCTCAGATCCATGAACAGATTTTCAGTGGAAAGCAAAGTGCAGAGGTAACAAGTTCTCGAAAAAAATTGACTCTTTTCTTCTCTGATATAGTAGGTTTTACAAGTATTTCAGATGAATTGGAGTCTGAGGAAATCACAAGCTTAATCAATTTTTATCTAAACGAAATGTCTATTATTGCTCTCAAATATGGTGGCACTATAGATAAGTTTATTGGTGATTCTATTATGATTTTCTTTGGAGACCCAACAACAAAGGGGCCAGAAGAAGATGCTAAGCTTTGCGTTGAAATGGCTGTTGAGATGCTTGAAAAAATGGATGAACTAAAAGGTTCTTGGGGAAAAAACTTTTCATTGAGAAATGATCTTGAAATACGGATTGGTATTAATACAGGGTATTGCACCGTTGGTAACTTTGGTAGTAATGAAAGATTAGATTATACAGCTGTTGGTGGAACCGTTAATCTTGCCTCCAGGCTTGAGAGTGTTGCAAACTCAGGCTCTATTTGTATATCAGAAGAGACATATCTTTTGGTGAATTCTTTCTTTAAATTTCATGATCCAAAAGAGATAGATGTAAAAGGATACTTAAGAAAAATAAAATATTATGAGCTCGATCGAGATACCAAAGTAGATAATAACCAAATTATTACTTTGACTGGGAACGGTTTCAATATTTCAATAGATAAGGAAAAACTTACACAGCAAGAATATACTCAGATAAAGACTGCAATTGATAATATTCAAGCTCAAGAAAGTTAAAGAAATTTCCTTTTCACTTTATGTTCTCTATTTAAATATATGAAAAAAAACACTTTTGTTACACATCTTGAATGCTCCATTTCTGGTAAACGGTATGAAAAAGATCTCGTTCACGGTTTGTCGGATAAAGGAAAGCCATTATTAGTTCGATATGATCTTGAGAAGATTAAAGAAGTATTTTCAAAGGATTACACAAAAAAAACGGATAAAAACGGTTTTTGGCGTTATTCATTTCTGTTGCCGGTTAAGGCGTCAAACATAATATCACTGGGAGAGGTTTTAACTCCTTTGATCTCACTTGATAATGTAGCCAAAAAATTAAATCAAAAGGGAGATTTATTGGTTAAAGACGAAGGCTTACTACCTACTTCTTCTTTTAAGGCACGTGGCTTAGGTGTTGCTGTATCAATGGCAAAACAATTTGGCCTACGTCACTTGGCAATTCCATCGAATGGTAATGCCGGTGCTGCGATGGCAGCCTACGGAGCAAAGGCCGGAATAAAATGTACAGTATTCTGCCCAGACGACACTCCTGAGATAAATATAAGAGAAATAAGTAGACTTGGAGCTGAAATCTTTAAAGTTAATGGTCTTATCAATGATTGTGGAAAAATAGTACGTGAAGGCAAGAATGAAGTAGGGTGGTTTGACGTTTCAACATTGAAAGAGCCGTATCGTATTGAAGGTAAGAAGACAATGGGTTTAGAGTTAGCTGAGCAATTAAACTGGGAGTTGCCAGATGTTATTTTTTACCCAACTGGAGGCGGAACTGGTTTAATTGGTATGTGGAAAGCATTTTCAGAATTACAAAAGCTAGGATGGGTTGGAAAAAAATTGCCTCGTATGGTGGCAGTACAAGCTGACGGGTGCGCTCCGATTGTCGATGCATGGCGGCAAGGCAAAGAGACGGCGGAGTTATGGGAAAATGCTAATACCATAGCAGCAGGGATACGGGTGCCAGTCGCAGTAGGAGACTTTTTAATAATCAGAGCCATTAATGAAAGTGACGGCTTTGCAATTTCCGTAAGTGATAATGAGATTGTTGAAGCAAGAGATTTCGTCTCAAAAACCGAAGGAACTTTATTGTGCCCGGAAGGAGCCGCTACTCTCGCCGCATTTAAAAAATCTTTAAGCGAAGGGCTGATTTCAAATAATGATCGTGTTGTGCTATTTAATTGCGCTTCCGGACTGAAATATTCTCTACCTGAAGTAAAAAATACATTAAATAAAGATGAATCTGTAGATTATTCTATGTTCTAAACTTATTTTGAGGAGTGAACGACGATTTTACTCCTTCTCTTGGGTCAGTAACAAAAATTTTTCGTTCTGGATGCATTCCCGCTCCAAACACTGCAGAAACAGCTGAATGCCTCATCTTATGCAATAAACGCGTATCAGCATTTCCAACAGCAGGATGGATACCATTGTTCTTACTGACTTTTTCCTGCCAATCTTTCATTCTTTCGTCATAGGTATTTTTGTTCTCAAGTTCCACACAATTAATTTCATTCTTATTTAAATCAACGATTATTTGATCACCTTCCTCGATGAGCGCGATTGGACCTCCTACTGCTGCTTCGGGACCTACATGCCCAATTACTAAACCTACTGAGCCACCAGAAAAGCGGCCATCCGTCATAAGTGCAACTACGATGTTTTTTTCTCTACAAAGTGTTGTTATTCGTGAAGTTGAATCTAGCATTTCAGGCATTCCCGGACCTCCTACCGGTCCTTCATATCTCACAACTATCATATCAAAGTTTTCAAAAACCTCTGGTCTTTTGTCCAAGGTATCTAATAAAGCTTGTTCCCCATCGAATATTTTAGCCTGCCCTTTAAATACATTATTTTCAAGCCCTCCCTCTACTCCAGCAAGTTTTAGAATTGAGCTATATTCAGGAGACAAATTCCCACCCAAGACACGTAGTCCACCCGTCGGTTTATAGGGTAATGAAACACTATATATTACCTCATTATCTGGATTAGGTGGTGACAATTTTTTTATTTGTTCGGAAAGAGTTTCACCTGTACAGGTCATAGTGTCTCCATTCAATAAGCCTGCTTCCAATAGATTTTTAACTATAACTTGTACCCCTCCCTTTGTATCAATATCCACCATTGAATATTTCCCAAAAGGTCTAGCGTCTACAATAACTGGCACAACATTTTTTGATAAATGGTTGAATTCTTCTGAACTCATAATGTCTTGAGAAAAATTTTTGTAGCCCGCAGCTCTTGCGATCTCTGGAGCATGTAGCATTACATTTGTTGAGCCTCCAACTGCCATGGCAACAATTATGGCATTTCTGATTGACTCTCTTGTTACGATATCTCTGGGAGTAATATTTTTTTCAATCATTTTTTCAAGAAATTCAACAAGCTGTTGTGGAAATTCCTCAAGCCTTCTGCTGTCTTGTGATGCGGGTGATACCATGTGCAAAGGCTGCATGCCCACTACACCAATAAACGTTTGCATTGTATTATAAGTGAACATTCCTCCGCAACTCCCAAATCCTGGACACGCCTCTAATGCAATTCGTTTTTTAAACTCTTCATCTGGATTGCCAGCAATTTGGTAACTGGAAATAATATCAATAGGCTCACCAGTTTTTGAGTCTTTCCCTGGTCGTATAGATCCGTCTGACATGATAATAGCTGGTCTGTTATGTTCTAAAACTGCAGCGAGTGTTCCTACTGGTGGTTTGTCACACGCTACTACTGCAATAACTCCTTCTAATCCTGAGGCGCTTAAGTGTTCACACATTGAATCATTTGTTACTTCTCGTCCAATTAAGGAATATCTCATTTCCTTAGTTCCATTGCGTATTCCATCTGAAGTGGCTATGGTAAACTCGGGCTGCACTAACCTCATAGATAATTGCTTGGGGTCTGTTCCTATTCTATTCTTTAAAATTTCGTGAATTTTTTCTACTTTGCTTGAAACACCTATGTAGCATTGCGAGTCGCCCTTGTTTCCAACAACACCAACCGAGGGTTCATGTATTAAATCAACATCTGTTCCCAGTTCTCTTGCTATTCCAAAAGTTTGAGAATTTCTTCCTGGATTTTTATCAATTAATACTGTTTTTGAGTTTCTCATTTTTAATGCCTACATAGTTTTGTTCGTGTCGTAAATTTATTATAACTTTTACTCTAAAACAAGATAACAAAAATTAGTATGTAAAAGATTTTATGGTTCAAACAGAAGCAATACACTTCCACTAGATCAATTAATGTAAATAGCTTTTAGTCAAGTTTTGGAAAACAAACAAACACAGGCTTTACCATTTTTTATATTTAGATTCTTATTATCTTTATTATAGACCTTGACTTCATTTAGCTCAAAGCAATCAATAATATTGGTTTCATTAAGAGCTTTGAACTGTTTTTCGAAGCCTTTTGAATGGTAGTGATCAAAGTTAATTCCAATTACAAATTTGGTGCCTGAATTAAAATGAGAAATTAAGTGCTTCAAAGTTTCTGAACCCAGGTGCCCGTGTGTAAATGTCCCAGCGCTTACTACAGCTGAATAATCTTGTAATAATGAGTCAAGAGGGTCTTCAAGATTAAGTTCAAACAAATTTCGATATAAGTTTTTTTCTCTAGATATTTGTATCATATCTTGTGATATATCAACTCCGTCTATGACAGCATTTGGAGCTTTCTTTTTAATTTCATTTGCGACCAATCCAGTTCCACATCCAATATCACAGATAGGTCCATCTATTGGAAACTTCTCAACTAGAAGATTTGCTACTACAGTAGGGTAAGTGTAACCAAGATCCTTTACAAAAACACTATCGTAGAAAGGTGCAAAACCTTCATAGTATTTCTTGTTGTCATCTGGAGTTATTAGGTTGTAAGCTCCCTTAAGAAGATCCAACGCATTCTTTTCTGTTTTGCTCATAACAGTACCAATATTCCACAGTTCTTTGCTGCAAAAAAGGAAAATGTGTAAAAATTGAACTTTTGGCTCATTTGAAAGGTTAATGACTTGAAAAAGATTGATAGAGCAGCCTTTGTGGTGGAGCGTCTGGATGAAATTTATCCCGAGACACCAGTGCCTCTAAATCATAACAGTAAATTTGAACTACTTATTGCCGTTTTGCTTAGTGCACAGTGTACTGATGAAAGAGTTAATCAAGTTACCCCACAACTTTTCTCGCTTGCAGACAATCCGTTGGATATGAGTAAATTAAAAACAGAAAAAATATATGAAATTATCAGGCCATGTGGTCTTGCCCCTCAAAAATCATCAAATATCTCTAAATTGTCTATCATGATTATTGAAAAACATCAGGGTCTAGTTCCCTCAAACTTTGAAGATCTCGAGCGACTGCCTGGCGTGGGACATAAAACTGCAAGTGTAGTAATGTCTCAGGGATTTGGGCACCCAGCTTTTCCAGTTGATACACATATTCATAGGCTCGCACAGCGTTGGGGTTTAACCAATGGAAAAAACGTGACGCAAACAGAGAAAGATTTAAAAAAACTTTTTCCTGAAGAAAGGTGGAATAAATTACACCTACAGATAATATTTTATGGTAGATCTCACTGCACAGCAAGGGGGTGTGATGGAACTGTATGCGAGATTTGCACGACATGCTACCCCCGAAGAAAAAAACCTTTTAAGGCAAAAAAACCATAGTACAGGATAAAAACCATAGACATAATTTTTGATATTGATGGAACTATTTTAGACATCTCGCATAGAGTAAAGTTTGTTTTGCAGGACCCAAAAGACTGGAAAAGTTTTTATAGCAATATGGATAAAGATCGACCGATCGAAGAAGTTTGTGCTTTGTTGAAGTCTTTGCTTAAAGATGACGCTAATCAAATCATTTTTTGTACAGGTAGGGTTGAGGACTACAGGGAAAAAACAATTGAACAGATAAATAAAATATTAAAAGGCAGAAAAAATATTGATATAGATAGCTTCTTGTATATGCGACCAAAAGGAGATTACAGAAAAGATTTTATGGTAAAAAGGGATCTCTATAAAAGAATGATTGTTGATGGGTTTAATCCAGTCCTAGTATTTGAAGATAAAATTACGGTTGTTGAAATGTGGAAGGAGATGGGTTTAAAATGCTTAAGGGTTATAGGAGCTTAATAATTTAGAATGAAGATGAAACGCACTATAATAAGGCCAAACGGGGTGCCAAATTCTATATCAAAGCAGGTTGCAACCCCTATTATGCCATCGGTTGTTTATGCCTCTCAATCTCCCAATGCCCTCGATGAACAATATCAAGGCAAGCAAAAAGGTTATACATACGCAAGAGAAGGGCATCCTAATGCAGAAATCTTAGCTCGTTTGATTGATAAGCTCGAAGGGAGTTCCACCGGTTTAGTTGTAAGTTCAGGAATGGCTGCCATTTCGTCTCTTATTTTGGGTACCCTGTCTTTGGGCGACCATGTTTTAGGAGGTAGCCAATTATATGGTCGTACATTGAGACTGATGCGTGAAGATTTGCCTAGATTTGGAATTCAAACGTCGTTCGCTGATCCAACAAATATTGACTCGGTTAAAACTGAGATTAGAAAAAATACAAAAATGATCTTAATTGAATGTGTGTCTAACCCAACACTTAGGGTTGCCGACATAGAAGGTATTGCAAATTTATGTAAAAGAAACAATATTTTATTGGCTGTTGATAATACATTTACAACACCTGCATGCATTAAGCCTTTTGAGTATGGCGCTGATTTTGTTATTCATTCTATTACTAAATTGTTATCTGGTCACTCCGATACCACATTAGGTTATGTTTCATCAAAAGATCAAAACAAGATGGAGGCAATTTACAACTTTTCTGTTTCAATTGGTGCAACTCCAAGTCCTTTTGATTGTTGGCTGGCTGAAAGAGGTCTTGCTACATTTGAATTAAGATTCGAAAAAGCTCAAAAAAACGCAGAAGTCCTTGCTGAAGCCTTGAAGAAAAATAGCAAGGTTAAAAAAGTACTTTACCCCACAATGTCAGAGCACCCTGATATATCACTTGCAAAGCAACTCTTAAAGGGAAATGGATGCAATATGGTAAGTTTTGAAATCGGTGATAATAGGATAGATGCAAATAAATTTATTGAAAATATAGAGGGTATAGCATTTGCTCCTACATTAGGAGATATTGGAACTACAATATCGCATCCCGGAAGTAGTTCACATAGATACCTTGATCTAAGTGCTCGTAAAGATCTCGGTATATCCGAAGGCTTTTTCAGAGTATCTGTTGGTCTTGAAGATCCGGATGAATTAGTAGGCTCTATTGAAAGAGCGTTAAAAGCTATATAGATTCTACTATCAAAAAAGTCTAAATTATTCGGTCAATAAAACGTTTTAGCCTTTCGCAAGACAGGTTTATCATCTTATCAGGAACCGTTAAACTTAAGCGTACTAAATGGTGGGCATTTTCCCCAAATGATGAGCCTGGCATAAGAGCTAATTTTTCTTCCTCTAGAAGTTGTTTAACAAAAGCGTCGCTACTTAGTCCTGTTTTAGATATATCCGCAAGTAGGAACATTCCTGACTGTGGCATTATTGGTTCCACTTTATTGCTTTTTTTTAGAGCTTCATAAATATTTAGGGCCCTATGATAATATGAATCTCTCATTTTTTTTGCAGTATGAAAATCATTTTCAAGCGCATATGCTGTCATATCTGCTATAAAAGGTTGGTTGCCAAAAAGCATTGTTTCAGAAAGAGGCAAAACTGCATCGCAAAAGTCTTTGGGGCCAACTAACCATCCACTTCTAAACCCCGGCGCTGCATGTGATTTCGATATACTTGAAACAACAACAGTGCGATGCAATGCGTCTCGAACATTTAAAGGTGAGTAAAATTCTGCTGTATTATCAAAATCATAAATAAGGGATGCATACACTTCGTCTGATATTATCCATAAATCGTTTTTGAGACAAACTTCAGTAATTTCTTCTATTTCTTTTTTAGTCAATAATGCTCCAGATGGATTATGTGGATTATTCAAAAGAAGAACTTTGCTTTTGCTTGTTATAGAGTTAGCTAAATCGCTAGGGTTCATTCGAAAACTATCTTCTTTTTTTAGTTCTATTCTTTTCAAGGTTCCACCTGCAGCGGCTACAACCCCCTCATATGTTGCGTATAGCGGATCTCCTAAAAGAACCTCATCGCCTTCATTAATTAAGCCCATAATCGATGCAAAAAGTGATGTTTGAGTTCCAGGGAAACACAACACATTGTTTTCGGTGATATTAAGCCCACATTCGTCATTATACTTTTTTACTAAGCTGGAAACTAAGTTCTGTTCTCCTCTGCCATTGGAATAACCTGTTCTACCTTCTTTAATGGCCTTGATCGTAATATTGGTGAGTTCGTCTGAAACTGAAATATCAGGCTGACCAATGGTCAACAATATTACATCGGGATCAATTTTAGCCATTTTCTTTGCTCTCAAATGGGGTGTCCATTTTTCAGAGCCTAATTTTGCGACTCTTTTTGTTATTGATGCAAATTGCACGATATTTAAATTCCTTTTAACGAAAAAATACACTATTTTTTAAAAGACATGACCTCAACATGCAAGTTTTTGTCTGCTCTTTTCTTCTTTACAAGACTTTTATCGATAAAAAAAAGTCGAATTCATTTACTGTCTTCTTTTGTTTTTTTTCTGCACGTTGTTCATTCTTATGCTCAGGAAACAGTTATCCCTGAGATTATAAGAAAAATTCCTCATGATAGTAAGGCTTTTACTCAGGGTTTTATAGTAGACAAGGGAATATTTTATGAAAGTACCGGTCTATATGGTAATTCAAGTCTAAGAAAATATAATGAGTACTCTGAAAAATTGATAAGAAAAGTGCCATTGGAGGATAAGTTTTTTGCTGAAGGACTTACTTTATTCAATGGTAGGCTTTATCAACTGACTTGGAAATCGGGAGTTATGTTCGTATATGATAAAACTAATTTCGAGAAAGAAAAAATTTTATCCTATAGCGGTGAAGGGTGGGGACTAACTAGTAACAATAAATATTTAGTAATGAGTGACGGAAGTAACATTTTAAAGTTTCGAGACCCGAGCACCCTTCGAACCTTGAGGTCAATAGCCATAACTTATAATGGATTGCCTGTGAACAATCTTAATGAATTAGAGTTTGTTGGAAAGGAGATTTGGGCGAATATATGGAAATCTGACTTGGTGGCATGTATTGATAGCGCTACCGGTGAATTAATTAGGTGGATTGACTTCTCATCAATAAGTGAAAGAACTGGATCTGAAGATGTATTGAATGGGATAGCTTATGATAAGGTTGAAGACAGAATTTTTGTAACAGGAAAGTTTTGGAATTCTATATATGAAGTATCAATACCTGGACGGTAATAACGCTCAAATGCTACATAAATCTATTTGGAGAGACTCTCTTTTGCAACTGTCCGAAACTTGATTTTTCTCCAAGAATAATCTCACTAGCCATTTTGCTCGCCGCGGCTGACGTTTGAAAGCCATACCCTCCTTGACCTGCAAGCCAAAAGAAACTGGGGACAACACTATCAAAGCCAATTACAAGAGTGCGATCAGGTGCAAAAGTTCGAAGGCCCGCCCAACTTGATGTAATTCTTTTAACAGAATAGCTTACGACTTCTTCAAAATTAAAAATGCCTTTTGCTAAGTCCTCATCATTTGCATACGCGTCATGAGGAAAAGACTTGGTTTCTTCCGATGGGGAGACAATCATTTCTCCAGCATCAGGTTTTGCGTAAAAAGCTTCATTTAGTCCAAAAGCCATCGGCCAACTTTTATGATTGCCGCTAGCATCAGGAGCAGGCACTCTAGCCATAGATCTTTTAAGGGGTAAAAAGCCCAAAGGTTTGATGCCACATTTCAATGCTAATTGATCTACCCAAGCGCCTGCTGCATTTACAATGACATCACAAATAAATAGTTTTCTATCCGTTGTAATGTACCACTTACCTTCTTTAAACTCAGCAGCAATTACTTTGGAATCGGTATAAATTTCTGACCCATTGGCTTTTATATCTTTTGTAAAATGTTGTAATAGTTTATCTGTATCAATATCAAAAATGTCCTCTTTATATCCAGCATATTTTACCGATTTATTATTGATTATTTCAATTAAGCTACGCGCATCGCTGACAGATATTTCATTGTGAGCAAAACCTGAACACTGCTCTTTAAAAGCATATTTTTCGTCTTTTTTCCCTAAAATTAGACTACCCCTAGGGGACAGAACATCTACGCCGTCCTTAGAAAGAAAGCTTTTGCTTGCACTATTGAATTCCCGAATAATGTCGTTTCCGTAGTCTTCGATAAATGCAGCAGCGGATCTACTTGATGAGTGGTACCCAAGATTTTTTTCGGCCTCTAGCAAAGTTACCTTCGCTGATTTACTTAGTCTACCTGCTACTGAGAGACCAGCAATTCCACCACCAACTACTAATATATCTACCATCTGAAGCTCATTAACTAGACCAAATATATCATTATACCAAAAGCAATACTACCTATTATAACTAACCAAATTAAGCTAGACCCTAGCATGAAAAGTTTCAGTATTTTTAATATGGGTCTGAAGCCAAAAAGAAGTAAGAAGCCAATTATGCCAAGAAAAAAAAGTTCCAATTATTGACCTCGATCAAAAATATTTTTATTTTAATTATTCAAGATAAATTAACAATCTTCCAGAATAATGCGACTCAAAAACAAAAAAGCTTTCGTAACTGCCGCCGGTCAGGGAATTGGTAAAGCTATTGCAGAGAAATTCTTCCATTTCGGTTCCGAGGTGCTGGCCGTTGACATAAACAACGCTTTATTAACGCAATTAAAAGTCTCCAAGTCTCTTTGTGTAGATGTGAGAGATGCTGAAGCTATAATTAAAGCGATAGAAGATTTTGAGCCAGATATATTGATAAATTGTGCAGGTATAGTTCACTCAGGTACAATACTTATATCTAAAGAAGAGGAGTTTGATAACGCAATTGATTTAAATATCAAGTCCATGTATCGCACTATAAAAGCTGCTATCCCTTTAATGCAGAATAAAGGTGGTGGCAGTATAGTTAATATTGGTTCCGTGGTTTCATCTGTAATTGGTGCACCAAATCGTTGTATATATGGTTTGTCAAAGGCTGCAGTAATCGGTTTAACCAAGTCTGTAGCGGTAGATTTTGTTAAAGAAGGAATTAGATGTAATTGCATATGTCCAGGTACTGTTGATACCCCATCATTGCAGGGAAGATTGGAGGCGACTGGTGATTATGATAAGGCAATGAATGACTTTGTTAATAGGCAGCCAATGGGAAGACTTGGATTGGCAGATGAAATTGCTGATTTAGCAGTTTATTTGGCATCTGACGAAAGTAAATTTGTTACGGGGCAAGAGCATATTATCGATGGGGGATGGTCTGCCAGTTGATTAGTTATCTTCTTGAGTAAAGAATTTTTAAGAAAGTAGGGAATAAAATGAAAAATAAATATAAGCATATTTTTGAACCACTGGTAGTCGGCGACCATATTATAAAAAATAGGATTATAATGGGATCTATGCACACAGGCTTAGAAGAGGGAGGACAAGACGACTTCTCTAGAATGGGAGAATATTTTGCTGAGAGGGCATCCACAGGCGTTGGTCTTATAATTACGGGAGGCATTTCCCCCAATGAAGAAGGTGCTCTTGACGGAGCTATTTTTAATCAAGAAAGTCAAGTCGCAAGACATAAGCTTGTAACGGATGCGGTGCACAATGCGAATGTAGACACAAAAATTTGTATGCAGATTTTACATTCAGGTCCATTGGCAATTAGTAAAGAATTAGTTGCTGCTAGCCCCGTTCGATCTAGAATTGGTCGTCTTGTTCCTAATGAAATGTCGCTAGAGGTACTCAGAAAGCAAGTTAGTGATTTTATCAAGTGTGCAGAACTATGTAAAAAAGCTAATTATGATGGAGTGGAAATCATAGGTTCAGCTGGATATTTTATTTCTACTTTTTTCGTCAATAAAACAAATCTGAGAACCGACGAATACGGAGGAAGTTTCTCTAATAAAATAAGAATTGCAACAGAAATTGTGGAAGGAATTCGTAAATCTGTTGGTGAGGATTTTCTGATTATATTCAGAATACCGGCAATGGATATGCTTGAGGGAGGAATGTCATGGGAAGAGATCTGTACCTTAGGGCAGGCCTTAGAAAATTCGGGTGTTTCGATAGTGTCTACGCATTTTTCATGGCATGAAAGCCCTGTTCCAACTATTGCAACAATGGTTCCTAGAGCAGCTTTTACATCAGTAACGAAGCGCCTGAAAAGTTTTATTAATGTTCCGGTAATTACATCAAACAGAATAAATATGCCGGATGTCGCTGAGAATGTTTTGGCGAATGGTGATGCGGACCTAGTTTCGATGGCAAGACCATTTCTTGCAGATGGTAAAATTTTTGAAAAAATTAAAGAAGGTAGGGAAGAAGAAATAAATACATGTATAGCTTGTAACCAAGCTTGCCTAGACCATGCCTTTGATAAAAAAGAAATATCTTGCCTAGTGAATCCGAGAGCATGTAATGAAACCAACCTGAACTATTTACCGACTTCAAATAAAAAAACCATTGCTGTTATTGGTGCTGGCCCAGCAGGGCTTGCTTTCTCTGAAATTGCAGCTTTGAGAGGACATCATGTTGAATTATTTGAGGCAAGTGATCAGATTGGGGGTCAGTTTAATCTGGCCAAACAAATACCCGGCAAAGAGGAGTTTCATGAAACAATCCGCTATTTTTCTACCATGCTTAAGAAAAATGGTGTAAAATTACACTTAAATAAAAAGGTTCAACCAATTGATTTAATTGAAAGAAAATATGATGATGTCGTTGTATCTACCGGTGTATATCCAAGGGCTCTTGATATTCCTGGTTCCGATGAAAAGATAGTTATTTCATATATAGATGCAATAAGAAACATAGATAAAATTGGAAAAAAGGTGGTTCTAATTGGAGCTGGGGGTATAGGGTTTGATATGGCTGAACTCTTGTCTCATGGTAAAAAGAGCCCCTCTACCAATATAGATGACTTTGCTGAGCAATGGGGTATAGATTTTACCAATCATCCGAGAGGTGGTGTAACGGGTGTTACGGCTACAGTAAGTAAATCTGAGCGTGAAATCTATTTATTGCAAAGAAAAGTAACGCCATTAGGTATAGCGTTAGGTAAAACTACAGGATGGACCCACAGGTTAAGTTTGAGGAAAAAAGAAATAAAGATGCTGAAGGGAGTTATCTATAAAAAGATTGCAAAAAATGGTATTTACATCTCTGTTAATGATCAAGATCAGTTTATTGAATGCGATAACATTATTGTTTGTGCTGGACAGGAGCCAGACCGTTCATTTTTTAACTCGGCTAATAATGCTGAATTTCGCATGCACCTGGTCGGGGGTGCTTATGAGGCTAGAGAATTAGATGCAAAGGTCGCAATTAAGCAAGCTTCGGAATTAGCAGCAGTTATTTAGTTTTTAAACTATAATTTTTATAATTATGAAAGGAAGCAGATGAGTAACGAACAAAATTTTGATGCTATCATTATTGGAGCTGGTGTTATTGGCAACGCCGTTGCCTTTGAATTATCTAAACAAGGTTTGAAGACTCTAAACATAGATAGAAATCACTTATCAGGTTATGGTTCAACTTCGGCTTCCTGTGCAATTATTAGAGTACATTACTCGACGTTTGATGGCTGTGCTCTTGCTTATGAGAGTTATCACTTTTGGAAAGATTGGATGGCATATTTAGAGGCATCAGAACAAGATAATTTGGCTAAGTTTATCGAGTGTGGGTGTATGATTTACCAAACTGAGCAAAATAACTATCTCGATAAAGTAATCAAAAGAGCTGAGGAACTGAATATACCTCATGAGCTATGGCATCCAAAAAAAATCAAAGAAAAGTTAAGAATTGTTGATACGAATAAATATGGACCTGTAAAGTCAACAAGCGATAAAAGCTTTGGATCAAAAACTGGAGATGATTTAAAAGGGTCTGTTTTCTTTCCCACGGCGGGTTATATAAATGATCCTCAGCTTTCTGCGCAAAATCTACAAATGGCAGCTTCAAAGAAAGGAGCAAAATTTCTTTTTAAATCAAGCGTTAAAGAGATAATTCAGAAAAAGGGGAGAGTTGGCGGTGTTGTTTTAGAAAATGGTGAGGAAATTAACGCAAAAATTGTTGTGAATGTAGCTGGGCCACACTCTATGAAGGTCAACCAGATGGCAGACGTAGAAAATGATATGAATATAAAAACGAAAGCTTTAAAGGTTGAGGTTTGTCATGTGCCTTCACCATCTGGATTTAATTATGAGAAAGAAGGTTTTGTAATTTCTGATAGCGATATCGGGTGTTATAGCCGACCTGAAATTGGAAACAATGTGCTTATCGGTAGTGAAGACCCAGAATGTGATGAAAGATTGTTCGTAGATCCTGATATTTGGGACGAAAGCTTTTCTGAGCAATGGAGAACCCAAGTTTTAAGACAGGCACAGAGGTACCCAGATTTGCCAATACCATCAAATTCAAAGGGTGTGGTGGCTTTATATGACGTATCTGATGATTGGATCCCAATTTACGATAAATCCTCTTTGCCAGGATTTTATATGGCGGTTGGCTCAAGTGGAAATCAATATAAGAACGCTCCAATGGCTGGAAAGATTATGGCTGAATTGATAATGGAGTGCGAAAATGGGCATGATCATGACAAGGATCCCATCAAACTTCATTTAAATTATATTGATAGAGAAATTGATCTAGGCTTTTATTCACGCAACCGCGTGATTAATGAAGAAAGCAGCATGTCCGTTTTAGGTTAAATACCGCTAAAAACGTTTTTTAAAGTTACATGTTTTTCCAAGAGACCTTTTGTATGCTTAAAGTCATCGAGCATTAATTCTCCATCTTTCCACAATGGCTTGTTATCGATTAGCACAGTATGATTAGGTATCATCCAGCATATCTCACCCGGTGCATAATTCCCGCAGGTATGGAAATGAAGATATTTGGGGTGTCCGAACACTGTATTAGACCATTTATCAGGGTCATTCTCATAAAATTTATTATCCTCTGCTCCTGGATGTATCCCCGGGTGCCACGAGTGTACCGCATGCATATCTATGTCAAACTTTTGGGAAACATACGAGTAATGGTTCTGGATATTGCTTATATCGTCAGATATTCCCTGAATATCAGCAATTCTACCATTCTCTATATGAATAGTTACTTCACTGTTTATTTCTATAAAATTTGGTTTATAAAATCTTGATCCTGTAGATGTCAGATAGTTGTTCAAAACAACCTTGCCCGAGAACGGCTTTGCATCGATGGGTTTAGGAACGAGTATTGGAAATCTTAGTACTGATACTTCTTTAGTCTTAGAGTTATCTTGAGTTATCTCTCCAATCAAATTTGTTCCTAGTGGGCAATTAATTTTTATTAAATTGGAGTTTTCTATCAACCGATCAATTGCGTTCTTTACAAGGACATTTAAGTTATAGTCCAGTGTCCCAAAGATAGACGCTAGGCTTTCGCAGTCTCTTACATAGCTCATAACTCGCTTTGTAGAAAAGCCTTTTTTCTCAAAACGATTTTGATCACCCAATCGCGCAAAAAAAATGACACAGCTATATTTATTAATTTTTTCATAAAAATTTTGATCTTGATTTATCTCGGGTGAACCAACTTCATCTAAAGAAGCGTGAATACCCCTTTCTTGGGCGTACTTTAAAATAAAGTCAGAAATGTCATTCTTATACCAGCCTAAACTTTCTTTTTCCCTTATAATCAATAAAGTGTCTGATTGCTTAAGTCTTGCGCATTCTATCAGAAGATTGTGCGCTCCTTTTGAAAGTTTTTTATCATTCATATGGTCTATTTTCTGTATGAAAATGCTTTGCCAAATCTCCATATAAGATAGTCGCCACATGTTATTGGGTCGCTAAGGCTTTTTTCGTTTTCACCAAATACATCAGCTGGATTAATATATGTCTCTGGATTTGGGTCGAAAGCTAGAACGATCGACAGACGTTCCTTTCCTGATTGATTGACAACTCGGTGGGGTGTGGATTTATATAAACCATTTGTCCATCTACTAAGAAGGTCTGCTACATTTACTACTAATGTGCCTTCTATAGGGGGTGCATGAAACCAATCACCTGATGAATCTTGTATTTGAAGTCCTCCAACAGAGTCTTGGCAAAGAACGGTTAAAACGCCAAAATCTGTATGAGCGCTTACGCCAAATTGATCATCACCCATTTTTTTTGGTTGATCAGGGTAATAAACGAGAGATGCGCGGCTTAAGGGTTGAGTAGCATTTCGTATAAAAAAATCTCTTTTTAAATCTAGGCCCAAAGCAAAACCTTCTAAGAGAGTTTTAGCCAAGTTGTCTGCTAAATCAAAATAATTAAGGGCATTTTCCTTGAAGCTTGGGATAAAACTCGGCCATTTATTCGGACCCCTAATAGGGTGGTCGTCAATTTCCCCATCTTGGTATTCATAGCCCCAAATAAAGCTTTCTTTTAAGTCAGGTTTTGCGTCATCTTTCATTTTTGCACCGCCAAAACCGAGCCAACCTCTATGTCTTTTTGAAACCGTCACTAATTCTTTTTTTTCCTCGCTGGATCTAAAGAATTTGAGACCATCATCTCTTAGCGCATCAACTTTTTTTTGTGGAATACCGTGGTTTTTTATGTAAATAAAACCTAATCCTGTACTGGCACTATAAAGTTCTGTTGCTACCGAAGTGGGATCCGAATTATCTCTAAGAGATCCAATGTCAATAATGGGAACTTTGTCTATGTCTAGCTCTTTTACTAATGAGGTGCTCATCATAATTCCTAATTTGATAGTTGATCAAAGGCCTCCAATGCCTTAGCACTGTATGTTACTGAGGGACCACCACCCATATATGAGCTCATGCTTAGAGCTTCAACTAATTCCTCTCTTGTTGCCCCTAAACGAACTAAATGTTCAACGTGTAGTCCTATGCAACTCTCACACCTGACAGCAACTGAGATACCAAGCGCGATAAATTCCTTGGTTTTTTCACTCAAGTGTCCATTCTTCTTTGCATCTTTACCCATAACTCCAAAACCTTCAAAAGTAGCGGGGGTTTCCTTTTGAAATTTTGAAAACAATTGTTTGGTGTCGGCAGTTAATTTTTTCCAGTCCATATCTTATCTTTCTCTGCTAGCTTTACTTAAAGTCTAAAATTTCTGACATTTTTTTCAATAGTTCATTACCTCCAAATTGGTCTTAGCTGTTGGCGCTTTCATTGGATCCAAGTTTTTTCTCCAAATATCTTACCCCAAAGCTAATAAGCAGCACTAGAATTAGATACTCAAAAATCAAAAGTGTGTAGATCTCTAAAGGACGGTATTCCGTCACAACTATCTCGTTTGCTCTCCTTGTTAACTCTTGCATCCCAATAACAGAAGCGAATGCAGACATTTTTACAATATAGATGAATTGGTTTGCCAGTGGAGGTAGAATCCTTCTCAATGCCTGGGGCATTATTACATATCTCATGGTTTGGTAATAGTTTAGGCCAATAGTTTTTGCGGCTTCTGTTTGTCCTTTAGAAATGGATTGTATGCCAGCCCTGTAAATTTCTGCGGTGAATGCACTATCCGAAATTGCTAATGTGATAATAGCGCCCCAAAAAGCATCGATATTGGCATCTATGCCCATTGACTTTAAAATGACAGGAAGTCCGTAAAACACCCAGAACAACATTGGTAACAAAGGAATAGACCTAATAAATTCTACATAGACTCTATTGAATAGTTTTAGCAGTTTATTGTCCGACATTGCTGGCAATGCTACAACAAGGCCTATAAAAATTGATAAAAAGGCAGCAATTATTGATAAGAGTATTGTTGAGTAAAACCCTCCAACCAAAAATTTTATATTCGTCCACCCAGCTTTAGTAGAAGGGTCAATTACATACCACCCCCAAGTGCCTTCGGGCGACGAGCAGCTGCCTAAAGTAAAAAAAACAAAAAATAATATTAAAATACGAAACATTGTTAAATCAGTGGTGTAGTATTTGTTTAAGAAATTTTTTGCATCTTGCAGTTTGGGGTTTTTTAAAAAACATTCCTGGGCTATTCTGCTCAACAATTGATCCACCATCCATGAATATTATTCGATCGGCAACTTTTTTAGCAAAACCCATTTCATGGGTAACAACAACCATAGTCATTCCTTCTCGGGCTAAATCGACTATTACTTCTAAGACCTCTGAAATCATCTCTGGATCCAGAGCAGATGTCGGTTCGTCGAATAGCATAAGTTTTGGCTCCATGCATAGCGCGCGGGCAATCGCAACTCGTTGTTGCTGACCTCCGGATAGCTGATTTGGCTTTTTTAACGCTTGTTCTGGTATTTTTACTCTTTCCAAAAGTTTTCTTGCACGAGTTTCTGCATCCTTTTCTGATAATCCTAGTGACTTCATTGGCCCTAGTTTTAAGTTTTCAATGACTGAGAGGTGAGGGAACAAATTAAATTGTTGAAAAACCATGCCTATATGAAAATCAGAAACAAAACTTTCTTTTGTAGGGTTTTGAGGGTTGCCTGATATTGATATTTTCCCCTCATCAAAGTCTTCAAGGCCATTAATGCATCTTATAAGCGTGGATTTACCAGATCCTGAGGGGCCACAAATAACAACTTTTTCACCATGCTTGATATTAAGGTCTATGGTATTGAGGGCTTTAAAGTCTTTAAATGATTTTGTTAGTCCTTGTATTTCTACTGCAAATGTATTTTTCAATTTATGCCCGCTTCCGTGTAATTCTGCGTTTTGCCTTGTTTAGCTTAACCGCATGACAATACTTTAAGCAACTCCTTGTTCTTAGTTGCATATTTCTTGGTTGTTCTTATAGTGTTATTGTCAAAAAAGTTGTTTTTATAAAAAAAAAAAGTGGTTTTAATACCTAAGGGAGATTTTTATGAGATTTTTAAGAATTATTTTTATTACATTGATGAGCATGGGTCTTGTCGTTGGTGGCGTAAGCGCCGAGTCAGCGCTTAACCAAATATTAAGTAGCGGCAAACTAAAAGCAGGGACCACAGGCGATTTTAATCCCTTCACGGTTAGGGATCCAGCGACTAATAAATACAAAGGTTATGACATTGACATAATGACCGAGTTAGCAAACGATCTTGGAGTAGAAATCGAATTTGTCCCAACAGACTGGAAGACAATAGTAAATGGCGTAGTCGCAGGGAAATACCATATAACAGGTTCAGCGTCTATCAAGCCTTCAAGAATGAAAGCCGCAGGTTTCTCTGAAAGTTACATGGCTGTTAACTTCAAACCTTTTACTACATCTGAAAAAGTAGGGAAGTTTAATGGTTGGGACTCCATCAATAAAGATGGAGTAAAGGTTGCCACCACTCTTGGAACCGCTATGGAGCCCTTAGTTAAGGGTTGGTTTCCAAATGCAAGCATCAAAAGCGTTGAGGCTCCTGCTAGAGGGTATCAGGAAGTATTAGCAGGGAGAGCGGATGTATTCGTTACATCTAACTTGGAAGGCTCTACTCTTAAGGCAAAGTATTCAAATGTTAAAGAAATTAGTATAGATGCACCGCGTTCACCAACTCCACTTGCAATGTTGCTTCCTCAAAATGACCAAGTGTGGATTAATTTTGTTAACCACTGGATAGAAATAAAGAAGGCAAAAGGCTTTTTTAAGAAAACTGCCGAAAAGTGGGGCCTATAGTCTGATTTTTCTTAAGGGCGGTACAGCCGCCCTTCTATAAACGGAGCTTTTTAAAATGTCGTCTTGGATAAAGATGCTTTCTGATGAAATGGCTGACACTGAACTTAAGCAGGCTTTGGATGAAGCAAGAACCCCTCACGGAACAGTTGATAATGTTCTAAGGGTCCATTCATTAAGACCTAGTACTATGAAAGGCCATATGGCACTTTATAAAAGCTGTTTGCACGATGATACAAATACATTGCCAGAATGGTTACAAGAAACTATCAGCTCATATGTATCTATTTTAAATTCATGTGAATATTCTCTTCTAAATCATTGGAAAAACGCTGAATTTTTAATTCGTGATAAAGAAAAGAGTGATAAGATCTATTTTTCATTGAAAAAAAGAAAACCACAAGATTGTTTCACAGGAGTTGAACTTGCTTTGATGCAGTATGCAGAAAAACTGACTTTAAGACCGAGCGATATTAAAAGAGCTGATGTGGATAATTTAAGAACTGCGGGTTTAGATGATGGGCAGATATTAGAAGCTAATCAGATCGTTTGTTATTTTAATTATGTGAATAGAAGTATAAATGGGCTAGGCGTTACCAATGAAGGCGACATTATAGGATATTACAAAGATGATTAACGCAATTACAATTATTAAGAAAAAACAAGGACTAACATATGAAAAGTTCCAGAATTACTGGAAAAATGAACATGCCGAAATTGTTACTAGATCGCCACTAGTGGGAACCTATGTTCAATCTCACCCAATCTATAATGACGAATTGACTTTTGAAGATACTATCGATGGTATTGCGGAAATATGGTTTGAAGACACAAATGCAATGCGTTCTTTAGCTGCCACTAATCAATATAAAGATATTCAGGACGATGAAAAAGTCTTTATTGATGGCAGTGCTGTAAGGTTAATCATTGCCGAGGATATAATAACTGTTGAAGGTGACGTTTCAGACTACAAGCTTATAATTTTTATGAATAAATCTAGTAATGTTGAATTAACGGACTTCAGGAAAGAATTAGTTGATATGGCATATCAGTACTCAAAAAAAAATGTAAATAGGATGAAAGTAAGTTTGCCAAAAATAGCAGGTTATAAGGGCGATAAAAGCCCAGCTTGGGATGCTATTTTAACTTTTTGGTTAGACTTCAAAATCGATCAACAGTACATAGACGACACAGTAAATTATTTTTCGTCTGTTTCTGGAAAAACGGTTGAAAAATTTTGTAATTCCGTAGTAGTTCAACACGCAAATTAGAAGCTTTACTCAGGCAAGCCTGCTATCTTCATACCTTCAATCATAATGCTTTTTATTTCGTTGTTAAAATCTGGAGCTACATTTTTATAATCTTCAATACTTTTGATTTCTGGACGCTCTGTTTGATATTTTAAAAGCCATTCTTTACTTTCAGAAACTTTCCCTTGATGAGCTAACACTACTGCCTTGAAACCAAAATATCGACTATGATTATTTTCTCTAATCTCACGATCTACAGACTGAATGGCATTTTCCCAATCACGATTTCCAAGATGGCAGAAAAATATAACAGTTTCTCCATAATCTTCTCCTAGTGGATCAACTTCAGCGGCTCTGGTAAAGGCGTCAATTGCTGCATTAAAGTCCTTGCCTTCTTCTAATAAATTCATACCTCTAGCCATTAAAGAACGAGAATGGTGAGGATTAACCTCTAAAGCTTTATTAACATAATCTGTAAATCTATTCTTATCTTCATCAAAGAACGCCATGAACCCCATATTCATTATTGAGTCTGGATTTTGAGGATCTAGCTGAAATGCTTTTTCTGTATACTCTTTAAATTTTTTTTCATTTTCTGATCTATTATCCTGTGCCGACGACTCAAATATTAGAAAATTATAACCTTGAGCTAGAAGATTAAACGCAGAACTATGATTTGGATCCAACGCCGTAGCTTTTTCTCCGTGTTCTATTGATTTTTGAAGGTGAAGCAGTTTTTCTTCAGTTGTCTTAGACGCATTCATTAGTGCATATGAGTTCACAGCTTGCAAATACTCATCCCAGCTGCTGAGAGCATTCATCTCACGATCTGATAATTTCTTTCTTTCATTAGTAATAATTGCTGGGCTGATTAACGCCGCAGATTTTTGTGAAACTTCATCCTGAACTTCAAAGACATCATCTAATGATCGATCCCAGGTTTGTGACCAGATTTGGGTATCTTCAACAGCATCGGTTAGTTTTGCCATTATTCTAACTTTGTTACCGCCTTTTCTTATGCTTCCTTGCACCAAATAGCTAGCACCTAGATCAGAGGCAATTTTTTGTGTAGGTTCTTTCGTATCTTTGTAAGGTATTACTGAATTTATAGATATAATAGGAAATGTCTTCAGTTTAGATAGATAGGAAATAATATCCTCAGTGATCCCATCAACAAAGAAATCTTGCTCTGAGTCATTACTTAAATTCAAGAAAGGAAGTACTGCTACTGATGGTGCTTTACTTGTTTTTGTAATTTTTTCAGCTGCAGCCTCTGCAAGTTTTTTGTCATTTTTTTCTCTAACTTGTAGATCGGGGTCCGCAATATCGTAAGCATGAACTTCAGTGTTTTTTACCTTTTGTTCCCCTAGATCATTGAATAGCAGTTCTGTCTTTTTATTTACAAAGTCAACTATACTTTTTGATACACATATTCCATTGGCTTGTGATAGAGCTTCAAGTCTCGCGGCTACATTTACACCCTCACCGTAGAGATTATCTCCTTCAATTATCACATCTCCCATATTCAAACCTATTCTGAAGCTCATTTGGGATTCTTCAGAAACTGATTTATTTCTTTCCTTAATTAATTTTTGAAACTCGTTTGCACAAACCACTGCAGAGACAGCACTCTGAAATTCAGCTAATACAGAATCTCCTGCTGTATTAAAAATTCTGCCACCATGCTCTTCAAAAAGCTTATCTAGGATTTCCTGGCAAGCTCTAAAGCTACGTAAGGTTTCTTCTTCATTCACTTCCATAGATTTGCTGAAACCAACAACGTCAGTAACAAAAATAACTGCGATTTTTCTGTCTATGTCTTGCTGAGAAGATTTATTTAATTGAACAACGTTCTCTGCCATGTTAAGTCCTTAAGTTGTACCTATTATACATTAATCTTTTTTATCTCAAAGTCACGAACTTAGAATATGTTTTTTACAATTAAGTTTGAGAAGTATCAGATCTTTGGAGATTCAAAAGTAGATTTTTTTTCACTCTTGATTTTAACAAATCTAAAAAAAAGAAGGATGGAACAAACTAATAAACCCAGTCCAATGCCGTAATAAACTCCTGAACCGACCAATGAAGTTTTTTGAGAAAGAAAATATGCAGCAGGGATACCTATAGTCCAATAAGAAAAAAAAGAAATTATAAAGGGTTTCTTTGTATCGGAGAAGCCTCTTAAGAGTGCAGCGAAAAGTATTTGTCCGCTGTCGGCTAAATGGAAAAAACAGCCAACGAAGAGAAAAATTCCTGCATAAAATGCAACTATATCGACATTTAAATCATTACTATTCAAAAATAAAGAGATTATAAAATCACCAAAAAATATTATTAGGAAGGTATTTAGAAGTGCCCACCCAAGACCAAGAAAATAGACAGAAGAGGCTGCTTGGTCCAACTTGCTTAACTCATTGGCTCCTATTGTTTTGGCAATAATGACTGTACCGGCTTGAGAGATTCCCAAGGGTATCATAAAAAAAAGTGCGAATACTGTTATGGAAATACCGTGGGCTGCTAATTCTACGTCACCAATCCAACCCATTAAAATAGAGGCAAATGAAAACATTCCACTTTCAGCCATAATTGTCAAACATATCGGCCAACCGAGTTTGAAAAGATTTTTAAAGATTTCAGCATCGAAAACAAAAAAATCTTTAAAAATTTGCTTTTCTTTCAAATCAGAAAGATGAATGTACAAAAGCCCAGAGAGCATCATGCAAATACTGGTTAAAAGTGAAGAACACGCGACGCCAGTGATCCCTAATTCCGGGAATCCAAAGTTGCCAAAGATAAATAGATAATTAAATATAAAGTTCGTGATTAAGCCCAAGATAGAAATGAAAAGAACAACCTGCTGCTTTTTTACAGATATCAAAAATGCCTTTATTACATATGTGAGTAGTAAAAATGGCATCATCCACTGAACTATTTGAATATATTCAGATACTATTTCAACAATGTATTCATCCTGTTCTAAAAATGTAAGAAATGCTGAAGTTTTGCTCACTAAAGCCAAACCAAACAGGGAAAAGGCAAAAATTAGCCACAGACCCATTCTGAAATTAATTCTAAGTGCTTCTGTATCTTCCTTACCAAAAGCTCTTGATACATTTGTAATAACAGCAAGTGAAAAGCCAGTGAGAGTTATATATATAAAGAAGAGGCATGTATGTCCGAGGGTTAAGGCAGCTAATTCACTGGTCCCATACCAACCAATCATCGCAACGTCGGTTAGCCCTAAGCCTAACTGAGCTATTTGTGCGATTATTAATGGTAAAGAAAGCTTAAAAGTTGATAGTAGATGTTCTCTCAATTGCGTGTCACAATTGTATTATAAAATAGATTAAGAAAATGACTTATTCTGCCGCCTCGACATATCTAAATTCACGAATGGCTGCCCCATCCAAAGCTCTTAATGCTTCTTGGTATCCTTCGCTATTATAGCCATTTTCTGCGTGCTCTAAGCTTTCCCACTCCAAAACAACTGTCCGCGTTTTTTCACCACTTTCTTTTGTCATAACAGGAATTCCTCTAGCAAGAAACTTGCCCCCGGCTCCTTTAATTGCTGGTCCTGCCAAAGCTGCGTATTTCGCCAACTTTTCTTCATCAGAAATTGATTTGTAGATAACTACTTGATAGATTTTTTTTGACATTTTATCCTCTAAAAAATTGTTTGTTTGAATTTAAGAACAATATCGAACTTTGTATACTAATACTTTAAGATAAAGTTGAACAACCAGTTTTTTAGTTTACAATATAAACTGTTATAAAGGAGAGAACAATGTCAGTAGGATTAGCGCCGAGACCCGCAAATGAAGAACAGCGAGCGAAGGCAGTTGTGAAAACGGGTTTAATCGAAAGCCCCAATCCAGATTTATTTCAGGTATATTGTGATTTGGCAAAAGACATCACAGGTTTTACAGACGCAACTTTCAGCTTATATGATGGAGAGATGCAGTGCGCTATCGCAATGACGGGAAGAGAAACCGATGATTTCAAGCCAGGGAGCAAAAATTTGCGTACGGAGCACAATATATGTTCATTTGTTTTACTAGATACTGAGCCATTATTGATGCATGATATTTCAAAAGATCCTGTTTGGAAATCTCATCCAAAGGCTGAATCTTGGGGATATGCAGGATTTCCAGTAGTCAACAAAGATAATTTTGCACTGGGAACCCTTTGTATGTTTGATAGGAGTGGGCCCAAGTCCCTAAACGAAGGACAGGTTCAACTCATTAAGAAAATCAGTAGTAGTATTGCTCATTTACTGGATGTAAAGACCGAACAAAAGCAAATGACATCGCAAAATATGCTAGAAGCTGTAGCGAAGTTTAAGAAATTCGATGAAGCTTTAAACATAGATGATTTTGAGTCATTTGTGTCTTTGTCAGCTGGTCTGAATTTAGCCGATTCAAGTGTTAAACCTCTTGAAGCAGCCGGGCTATGCAAGTTTGATACTTCTGGAGATATTCAAATGACATCAAAGGGCATTGAGTTACAGAGAGATATGCGGCTTGAGGCAAGGCTGATGAAAAAGGTTAAAATAACTGGTGATGATGCCAGCGTAATGATAGACGAAATGATGAAGGAGTTAAATTAGAGCAATGTATGCAAAAGTGTACAATTTAAAATTCCCAGGCCTTAGTGAAGCAAAGGTTGCTGCAACTTTTTGTTCGGAAAACCTTGGAAAAAAAATAGTAGCTTTCAATATTAGATCATTAAATATTTCGATTGGTCAGTGTGGAAGTGTTTCCATATCACTAAAGTTTGAAACTGGAGGTGATTTAAAAAAATTTGAAGAGCATTCGACAGGGTTTTTTAGTGAGTTAAAGGACACCTTCGTTTATAAGGAGACAAATTTTTCAGGAATATTTGTATATAATTATGACTCGGAAATTACATCTACCGAGCTTACAGTAAACTAAATGCGCTCATGATAATCTATGGGTAGATTATGGAAGGGATAAAAAAGCTTAATCAAGTCCATAAAATTTTAGATTTTCACGTAAAAAATAATCCAGACAATGTGTCTGTGTCGGTGGATAGCGTTAGCTATACAAACTCCGACATATTCTCAAAAGTGGTATCCCTTGTTGGATTATTGAAAGAAAATAAAGTTACATCTGGAGACCGAATTGCTTATTTAGCAAAAAATTCTTCTGAATTTATAGAGCTTATGTATGCATCATCCATTCTTGGACTTGTTATGGTTCCAATAAATTTCAGACTTGCCTATGAAGAAGTAAAATTCATAATACAAGATTCTGGCTCAAAAATTATTATTTTTGGCGAGGAATTTAAGGAACTGGTAGAAAAATTTAATTTTGACAAAACTGATTTACAGCTATCATTGGGAATAAGTGAGCTAAGGAAATTATTAAAGACAGCAAGTCCAGTTGCATTTGATGTGTTATCATCTACAAATAAAGCTACTAAAACCCCACTTTTTCAAATGTATACTTCGGGAACTACAGGCAATCCCAAGGGCGCTTTGATTTCTCAAAAAGGGATTATGTCTTTAATTACTAATGGAATGAATAACTTAGGGCCATTCGATCCAAACACTGTTAATCTTGTTTGTATGCCATTATTTCATATAGCGGGAAGTGCGTGGCTTTTCTTTGGGCTTGCATCAGGATGTAAAAATATTTTATTGGTAGATATAAATCCTGAGAAGATTTTGGATATTATTGAGAACTATAATGTAGCTACCACCTTGATGGTTCCAGCTGTAATTCAAATGGTAGTTGTGGCTGCTGAAAAAAATAGCAAAGTACTTAAAAATGTTAAAAACATTGTTTTTGGTGCATCACCAATGGCTGTTGATACATTAAAGCGTGCGCAAAAAATATTTCCAAACTCAAATTTTACTCATGTCTATGGAATGACCGAAACAACTGGTATGTTTATGTCCTTGGACCCAAGTGAATTAAAAGCAAACAGAAGGCTAGAATCATGTGGAAAATGTTTCAGCAATTCAGAGATAAAAATAGTTGATGCTCATAATAATGAAGTTCCTACCAATACTATCGGAGAGATTATATGCCGCACCGATCAAATTATGGATGGCTATTTTAATAGAGAAAGGGCAAATAACGAGGCAATAAAAGATGGTTGGTTTTACACAGGAGATGCTGGGTATCTCGATGAGGAGGGGTATCTGTTTATAAGAGATCGAATAAAAGATTTAATTATAACGGGTGGAGAAAATGTTTATCCTGCAGAAGTTGAGAATGCTTTGATGTTGCAACCATCCATTATCGATTGTGCTGTAATCGGCGTTTCTGACCCAAAGTGGGGAGAAGCCGTTTTAGCTCTAGTCATCGTTAATAACGATAATTTTTCAGAGATAGAGGTGAGGTCATCTTTGAGGTCGCAGTTAGCTGGTTTTAAAATACCAAAAACATTCCAAGTCGTAGATAGCTTGCCACGAAACGCTGGAGGTAAGATTACAAAACATGTCTTGCGTGAAAAATATGCATATCTTGGTAAATAAATGCACATAAATTTAGACTCAAATGAAAAAATAAAAGGATACTATGATAGCCCTTGGCCTGCCGAATGTGGCGGTCCTAGAAGACAAAAAATACCTAGATCACCTGGATTGAATATTAGCAAGGGCGAATATTTATCTCAGAAAACTAGAGCAAATGGTGAGTGGAATGTAATGATGGTTCTTAGAGATCCCGGAGAAGTTTTTTTGATGGGAAACAACCATATTAATTCTACTGAAAAATATGGCTTTTTAGAAAAGATAGATCCTTATTCTTTAGAATGTATCTCGCGTTCACCTAATTTACCATCTGGAGGTCATACTTGGTGTGGGGGTGTTGTTGTGCATGAAAATGGCTATCTCTATCTCAATAACGGAAATTATTGTTATAAGCTGGATCCAGATTGTAAAGTAGTGGCCTCAAAAAAATTACCACAAAATTCTGCATATAACAGTTTCTTGATTATGAAAGATGGAAACCTTGTTATGAAAAATATCGAGCATGCATGGGATGCAAAGTCAAAAATTGTTATTTTAGAACCAGAGTTTCTTAATCAGGTTGCAGATGAAGTTGCCATTGATGAAAACTCGATGGGTAGAATAGCCATGGATATTGATACACAGGGAACACAATGGGTATATGTTCCAGGTCGAGACACTTTCTTTAGATACAAATACGAAAAAGCAATCTTGACTTTAGATCAGAGTTGGATGCCAAAATATAGAACACTGAATTATGAGGAGCAGAGTTTTAGTTGGGATAGCTGTATAAGTGATGGCGGATGTTGGTTTTTAGATAATGGCGATAATAGAGCTAATGTGACTATATTTTCGACAAGACCATTTGGTCAAGACCTTCCAGCTAGAGGATCTGTTTTCCAAGGGTTATCATCATCGCCACAAAAGTTATTTCGAGTTGATATAAAAAATGATAAAAAATTAGAGGTTGTACAGCCTTTTGATAAACAACGAGGAAGCATTTTTAGCCCCCCAGCATTTGATCCCATTCATAAAGTCGCGATAGCGTTTGACACAGGAAATGGCTTGCTGGCGGGTTTGAATTACTCAAAAGATCAGGGTTTTAAGAAATTATGGGAAAAGCCTACTAGAATTTCTATGCAAATGGTGATGTACAGCGACACTAGGGAGATTGCAGTGAATGACTTTCGTACCGGCTATGACAATATTGTCGTTTTCGATACAGTTACCGGTGAAGAAAAAGGAAGGGTGCCTACAGAGAGTACGACAGCAAATGGCATGTTTCTTTCTCCTGGTTGGGAAAGAGACGTTTTTTACTGTTCAATAGGGGCTATTGCTAGAGCCTTTATAGAGTGATAGACTTAAACTCTTATAAGGTACAGAGGGGAGTCAGTTATGGAACTTAGTGGAAGGTGCTATTGTGGTGATATTCAATATGAAATTAACGGAGAATTGCAAGCTAGTTTCCAATGTCACTGTCGTGAGTGCCAGTATATAACCGGTGGAAATGCAAATACTGTTATGGTTTTTTCAGAGGATGATTTCCAGTTTACAAAAGGAAAACCCTCGGTCTTTGCTAGAAAAGATCTAGAAACACCAGTTAAGAGGTTTTTTTGCGATAAGTGTGGAACTGGTTTTGGAAGCATTAGTCCCTCGAGGCCAGGCTCATTTATTGTTAAGGTGGGTACTCTTGATACACCTGAAGTCTTTTCTCCTGATTTCGCAATATTTACTTGTGATACCAAAGACTATCATCACATTCCTGAACATTTAACTTCCTTTGATAAAAGACCCCCTAAGAAAAACTAAACTAAATATATTACGGGAATGAAAAGTACCTTGGGAGGCTTTGTTCCAGTTCATAGTCTGGGTATAAGTCAGATCGTTGCCTATGGTGCGATGTTTTATTCCTTCGCACAAATAAAAGTAGAGTTAGCTGAAAAACTGGGGATGTCCCTTGAGACGACTACCATGATAGTCAGTCTGTCTTTGTTTATAAATGTACTTATTTCCAGTTACGTTGGTTATTTAATTGATAGATCTGGAGGGTTGAAAGTTCTCTCTACTGGGCTCTTTATCGGATCAATAGGATTTATCTCGCTGTATTTTACTGAGGACTTATTAGGATTTTTGTTTTCAATGCTGCTGATAGGAATAAGTTTTAGTTCAGCGTCTTACAACGTAGCTTTCAGCACAGCAATTCAACTAGATGATCAAAACTCACGAAAGAACATTACCATAATCACATTTTATGGTGCTATCGCTAGTTCGGTATGTTGGTTGACTATCGGTTTTTTACGCAACTATTTTGGGCTGGATTCAATATTTTTGCTTCTATCATTATCTTTATTTCTAATGGCGGTATATTTTTTTATAAATTTAAACTTTAAAAAGGAAGAGAAGAAAAATGAGGCTAAAAAACCAATTATTGGTCTTGTTCCTTTAAGATTGTCTAAAAAAGAAAAAGTCATGATTACTGTTTTGATGATTTTTGGGTTTACAGAATATTTAATTTTTTCTACCACTGCGCTGTCATTAATTCAGTTTTTTAACTCAAATTTTAATGATCCTTCAATTGCAATAGTATTAGCGAGTGTATATGGACCATTTCAGCTAATAGGTCGCTTTTTAGAGATGCAGTTTGCCACATTTCTGGATGCTAGACTTACAGGCCTAGTAGCTAGCGCAATTGTACCGTTATCATTAATAATAATACTTACACCAAACTTCTATGTATGTATTATCGCTATGGCTCTTTTTGGCATGGGTCATGGCTTGCTGACGGTAACAGGTGGATATGTCCCAAATTTATTTTTCGAGCCACAAGTTATTGGGAGAGTTAAAGGATACATATGGGCGCCTACTGCGCTGGGGATGGCATGTGCGCCTTTTTTATCAGGAATATTTCACGAAAATATGAATAATTTAATTATTATTTTGTTAGCATTGTCTGTATGCCCTTTTTTTTCATTGCTCTTTATCTTCAAAATGAAAACAAGGTTTTAAAGATGTCTATACATAAAGCGGGCATTGATGTAGTTGCGGCAGTGATCAAGAAAAATGATTTATTTCTTATTGCAAACAGAAGTTTTGAAGATAATTCCCAGGGGATATGGGAGTTTCCAGGGGGAAAAGTCGAAGAAAACGAGACTTTCATTTCTGCTCTGATAAGGGAAATTAAAGAAGAACTTTCTCTGAATATCAAAGTTGGTAATATGATAGCAACTATTGACTTGAATAAGACAGATAAAAATATTTACGTCCACTATTATTATGCAATTATAGTATCTGGTCAAATCTGTCTAAATGTTCATTCAGAGTTTAAATGGGTACCACATCCTCAACTAAAAAATTTTACATATATTGATGGTGATAGACATATTTTAAATTATCTTTGACCAAAAAATTTATAGGGAAGAGTGATTTTCGCAATATAACGAAATATGTTAATGGTATATAAGGATCTAGTTATAAGGAACTAAATTCTCTTTTGGTAATAAAGGCTTATTTAAAATATGGTCTACCGCTTTTTCGCCTACCATTATGCTCGGGGCATTTAGGTTGCCATTCGTAATTGAAGGAAAAATTGAAGAATCTGCACAAAAAAGATTTTCTACGCCAATTACTTTGCATTCTGGGGTTACAACCGTTTCTTTATCAGCAGGATCCCCCATTTTGCAGGTGCCACAAGGGTGAAAAGCTGACTCAACGCTCGACTTTATGAATTCATTCAACTCACTGTTCGACTTCAACGTTGGCTTTGGTTGGATTTCTTCGCCTGCATAATCTTTAAAAGCAGGCTGATCTAGAATATTTCTTGTTATTCTAATTGCATTTCGAAAATCCTTAAGGTCATCAGGGTGACTAAGATAGTTAAACTTTATAGTAGGAGAGTTTTGTGGATCTGCATTCTTAATGGCAACAAATCCCCTAGATTTTGACCGCATCGTTCCTACATGGAACTGAAAGCCATCCCCTCTGTGTGGTGATGATCCATCATAATTTATTGCTAAAGGTAAAAAGTGATACTGCAGGTTAGGGTACTCTTGTTGCTTATCTGTTTTAAGAAAGCCTAGGGTTTCAAATTGATTTGATACTCCTAACCCTTTTTTGAAAATATACCATTGTAAGAAAATTTTAGCTTTAGAAAATAAGCTAGTATTTCTAAAAAGAGTAACGGGTTGAGTGCATTTCACCTGAAAATATAATTCAAGATGATCCTGTAAATTATTTCCAACACCTTTTAAATCCAGAAAAGGTTTTATACCAATGCCCGCAATATGTTTTGAATCCCCTATTCCAGATCTCTGTAAAATACAGGGATTGCCAATGGAACCAGCGGCTAATATGACACCTCTTTTGCATTGCGCAGAAAAAGTTTCAGATTTCTTTTTGAAAATTATACCATTGCATTTATTATTTAAAAACAGTATTTTATCAACTAAACTTGAAGTCATTATGCAAATGTTTTTTTGTTTTGTTATATTTTTCAAATAGCCTTGGGCAGTAGACCATCTCTTGCCTTTATATACAGTCATTTCTGCAGCCCCAATACCTTCTTGCTTATAGCCATTATAATCTTCAGTAAAAGAGTAACCACATTGTATAGCTGCGTCTGAAAAAACTTTATGCAGTACGTTTTTTTGTTCTGCAGTTTTTATATGGATAGGGCCGTTTTTTCCTCTCCAAGTTGATTTTCGACCTTCACAACACTCCATTTTTTTAAAGTAAGGAAGAACATCTGCAAATGACCAACTTGAGGCCCCTTTGGTGCTCCAATTATCGAAATCTTGAGGATGACCGCGTACATAAATCATTCCATTGATTGAAGATGATCCACCTAAACCTTTTCCTCT
Source organism: uncultured Alphaproteobacteria bacterium (assembly GCA_902619165.1). Lineage (GTDB taxonomy): Bacteria > Pseudomonadota > Alphaproteobacteria > Rhodobacterales > Rhodobacteraceae > CACIJG01. The sequence continues at coordinate 29,293 of CACNDI010000006.1, read as the reverse complement.
GGGACAAATTAATGATCTTCCATATAAGTTTAGTTCTGGTTCTGCGCTATAACCCCAGTTATATTTTTTCATATTCATCGGGTATGATAGAGCCGCTGGCATATCTATAAATATCGATCTGTTTTGTCCTCCATATTCAATCAATAGAACTTTCATATTGTTTTCTTGCGCTAATCTGTATGCCATTGCTGAACCAGAAGAGCCCGCACCCACAACAATGTAGTCAAAGTCGCCAGCAAAATGCTTAGTATTTTTTTCATCTAAAATAGTTTTTGATCCTTTAATTCTTTATAAACCGCATCGTTCCTAAGTATTTTTTTATAATATTCTTCTAACGATTCATTGCCGTATTCTGGTGTTTTATTGGAGCTATAAGAACCAATTTTTTCATCCCAGAATAGCATAGACTCAGTCGCGTAGTAATAAGCAATCTTAAGGAATTCCCTTAAATCTCGTATTTTTTTTGAGACTATTGATAAGGGGATCAGAGCATGGGTGATCACGAGGAAAAGCTTGGGGGATATATGAGTAATTTTTTTTTCTTTTTTGCATAGCTCAAATAATAATTCAGCTTGGCGTTTAGGGGAGATGGGTGGGCCTGGGCCACCTATTATATGAATTTTGTTTTCAGAATGACTTCTAGTAATGAGTGGGATAATGAATTTACTTAAATCACGTGCAGAGATTGGCTTACAAGATGTTAATTCGCCATTACCAAAAATTAAAAAGCTTTTTCCTTTTTTAACTCTATCAATCTGTCCAGAGAGACTTTTGAAAAAAGCTGTTGGTCTTATTATTTCATATTCAAGACTTGAATTTTGTAAAAGATGTTCGAAGGATAATTTCGCTTTTTGAAACTCTAGAGTAGGCTTTTGAACACATATTGCAGATAAAAGAATAAATCTCTTTATGCCTACCCTTTTAGATAAATCCAAAAAGAATTTATTTAGAGAGTATTCAACATTCCATGAATCCGTAATGCCTCCTCTTCTTGAAGCAATACAGGAAATAATAGTAGTTGGTTTTACGCTTAATGTTTCGAGAAAACTTTCTATTTGAGAGATATCTACAAAAACAATATTTTTCTTTTTCTCAAGATTTTTTTTGTTTCGTATTGGGCAAATAATCTGAATTTTTTTTTCTAACAAAACTTCCGCAAGTGTTGTGCCGATATAGCCTGTATACCCTAAGAGTAAAACTTTAGTGTCAACTAAGTCCGCGTTCATTTTGAAATCTCAACTTTTTAGTTACAGCTTACAGTTTCCAGCAATGCTTCCTTCACCGCGGAATGAGTGATCTGTCCCTTTGAGACATTCAATCCCATCGCTAAATTTTGATCTTGCTCTAAAGCCTCGAGTCCCAAACTTGCTATTTTTGAAATGTAGTTAGCTGTAACATTATTGAGAGCATAAGATGCTGTCTTAGGTACTGAGCCTGGCATATTTGCTACGCAATAATGTAAAACACCGTCTTCATAGTAGATCGGATTTTGATGCGTTGTTGGTTTCGATGTTTCAAAGCATCCACCTTGATCAATAGCAACATCAACTAAAACAGAACTTTTTTTCATTTTCGATAGAAATGATTTTTCAATTAGTTTTGGAGCGCTTGCACCGGGTATCAATACTGCTCCTATAACTAGATCTGCGTCAACCAGTTGGTTCTTAAGCTCCAGATGTTCTGAGTAAAGAACCTTAGCTGAATTACCGAAGATATCATTTAGGTATCTTAATCTTTCAATAGATTTATCGAAAATTGTAACGTCGGCCCCCACTCCAATTGCCATTTGAGCTGCATTCGTTCCAACCATACCTCCCCCTAAAATGATGACCTTCGCAGGCTTTACACCTGGAACACCAGATATTAAGGTGCCAGGTCCTCCACAGGTCTTTTTTAAGTGATAAGCGCCCTCAAAAACTGCTAATCTTCCAGCAATTTCACTCATTGGTGCTAAAAGGGGTAATGCGCCCTTGTTGTCAGTGATTGTTTCATATGCAATTGCGTGGCACTTTGCATCTATTAAGCCTTTTGCTTGTTTTGGGTCTGCAGCTAAATGGAGGTAAGTGAAAAGAATTTGTTCTTCTTTGAGCATTTTCCATTCAGATTCTTGAGGTTCTTTTACTTTCACGATCATATTGCTGTTTTTAAAAATCTCTTCAGGTCCATCAACAACTTTTACGCCCACTTTTATGTAGTCGTCATCAGTAGCACCAATACCTTCGCCGCTGTTTTTTTGAACAAGTACAGTATGATTTTCTTCGATTAATCGTGAAGCAGTTGAGGGTGTGATACCAACCCTATATTCACTTGGTTTAATTTCCTTAGGTACCCCAATTATCATTAAAATCCCCCTTAAAAAAATTATCCTCTTAGAATATCATAATCCTGAGTTTTACCCAAAGTATTAAAAATATAAATTTTAATACTTTGGGTGTTATTTAGCTTGTATTCGAATTCAAAGGTATTATCTTCCAATCATGTTCGAAATACAAAATACTAAAGAAATTCCATTGCTCAGGGTCAATGCTCACGTGTTTAAGCATTCAAGATTTGGATGCACGCATCTACATTTAGATTGTGACAGTACAGAAAAGGCTTTTTCGGTTGCTTTCAGGACTATTCCTAAAGATCACAGTGGTATAGCGCATATTTTGGAGCATACGGTCTTATGTGGATCAGAAAAATTTCCAGTGAGAGATCCATTTTTTATGATGACTAGACGCTCATTAAGCACTTTTATGAATGCGATGACTTATCCAGATATAACTGCTTACCCGTTTGCTACGCTGAACGATAAGGATTATAGGAACCTTCTGTCGGTATATTTAGACGCTGCCTTCTTTCCGAATATAGATGAGCTCGACTTTATGCAAGAAGGCCATAGGTTTGAATTAATTAAAGATGGCGATAATGAAAAGCTTGCCCTTAAAGGAGTTGTATATAACGAGATGAAAGGTGCTATGAGTTCTGTTCCACGGCAATTATGGCATGGGGTTTCGAAATCACTATATCCCACAACTACTTACGGGTTTAACTCTGGTGGAGATCCTGATTTCATCCCTGATCTGACTTACGCAGATCTAAAAAACTTTCACAAAAAGTATTATCATCCTTCAAATGCTGTATTTTTTTCTTATGGGAATGTAGATGCCAATGAACTGCAACAAATAATTGAAGACTCAGTTTTAAAAAATTTTACCCCAAAACTTGATAATCTTAGGGTAAATCCAGAGCCTGCCTTCGAAGTAGAACAATATAGCCATTCATATTACAACCCACTTCCTGACGACGAAAACAATCATCATGTAGTAGTAGCCTGGTTACTAGACTCTACAAAAGATCCTGTTGATCATTTAGAGGCTTGTTTGTTAGAAAACATTTTGCTTGATAATTCTTCTTCACCTCTCAGAAAAGCTCTTGAGAGCACTGATTTAGGAAAAGCGCCATCTCCCATAACTTTTATGGAAACGGAACAGAAACAAATGGCTTTCGTAGCCGGTTTAGAGGGGGTTGAAAAAGGAAAAGAGAAAGATGTCGAGGAGTTGGTCTTAAGTGTTTTCAGGGATCTAGTTATAAATGGTGTTGAAAAAGATTTGATAGAGGCTTCTTTGCATCAAATCGAAATTTCACAAAGGGAGATATCAGGTGGTATGCCATATGGGTTGCAACTTTTGCTCGGGACAATGCCTTCCATTTTGCATGACTCTAATCCACTAGAAGTTCTTGACCTTGAGGGATCTCTTTCAAAATTGAAGAAAAGATTGGAAGAACCTAATCATTTAGAGAGGCTTGTTGAAAAATTCTTTATTAAAAATAAACACAGGGTCACCTTTCAATTGATTCCAAACACTGATTACGACAAAAATAAGATGGAGAAACTTGAGAAGTTACTCTCTGAAAAAAATAGGTCCTTATCAAGTTCACAGAAAGACAATATCCGTGATCTTACTACAAAATTAGAAATAAGGCAGAACTCAAAAGATGATCCTAGTTTGCTTCCCTGTGTAACGGTTAATGATATTGAGAAAGAGAGATTTTATACCACTGGCTGCAAACAAGAAGATGGAGATAAGATCAAATATCTTTACCACGCTGGAACGAATGGGATAGATTACACTACAAAAGTGTTCTCCTTAGAGCCAGCAAATTTGGATGATCTTAGATATAGTAATTTTTTCTCAGATGTTGTGACAAGTGTAGGCGTAGGAGAAAAAGATTATGAGAAAGTTCAGAAAGAACAGTCACTAAGTACTGGTGGAATAGGATTAAGTTTCAATGTTCTTCCGGACAGTTCAGGTGATAACTTTCTCCTCAGTGCTGGTTTGCATGGTAGTGCCCTTAAAAAAAACTTTTCGAAGCTTGAAAGTTTAATGAACGATACTGTTCATGGATTTCGACTAGATGAAATAAAGAGATTGGAAGAACTTACACAATTCGAAATTGCTGGAAAAGAAAAATCAATTACTCAGAGTGGCCACATACTAGCGATGAATGGTGCGTCGGCTCAAATCTCAAAGTTTGGTGCTGTGTCAGAATTTGTCGGCGGCGTGTCGTCTATACATAATCTCAAAACGCTACGAGACTCAAACGGAAAAATAAAAATGGAAGCGTTACTCGAGTCATTTTCAAAGTTAAAGAGTTTCATTAATCCTGTTTCTAAAATAGAAGTAGTTATAAGCGCAAGTAATCAAAATTTTGATAAGGAAACTACAACCAAAACCGGTTTAGAAACCTTAGACGTTCTAAATGGTGTAGACTTGCAATCTGAGGAAATTGCGTGGATTACTGGATCGGATGTAAATTTTTGTGCACAGGCATTCCCCACAGTCGGTTATGATCATCCAGATGCACCGATACTTACTGTCTTAGGAGCTGTTTTACGTAATGGATTTCTTCACTCTGCAATAAGGGAAAAGGGAGGAGCTTACGGCTCAGGTGCTCAGCAGGATTCAGCATCTCGTTCTTTTAGATTTTTTTCATATCGAGACCCAAATTGCAAGGAGACTTTTAACGCATTCAATAAATCTATTGAATGGTCATTGAAATCTATAAACTCAGAAAAATTGGAAGAAGGAATATTAGGTGTTATCTCTTCGATTGACAAACCCGGCTCACCCGCTGGCGAGGCAAGAGCAGATTTTAATCAAAATATAAGAGGAATAGACCAATCCAAAAGAAAAATTTTCAGGAGCCGTGTTATTAATTGTTCAGTTGAAAGGCTTGTAGAAGTTTCAAACAAATATTTGACTGGCGAACCTAAGAGATCCGTGATTTCCGGAAAGCATTTTGAAAAAGAGATTAAAGACCTTGGTTTATCTATTCATAATGTTTAGCCATGTTAGGCCCTGTCATCACTCAAGATGCTGGCTAGTGCTATAGAAGCAAGCCTTGCTTCCGGTGGATCTGCTCGACTTGTGAGTAGAACAGGTACTTTAGCTCCTAGAACGATTCCTGCCGCGCACCCTCCAGCAAAATATACAAGTGACTTGTAAAGAGTATTACCGGATACAATTTCTGGTACTACGATCCCATTCGATTGGCCCGCAACAGGGTCATTCACCAATCCTTTTTTAATTGCAGCATCTCTACTAATTATAAGGTCAAGAGCTAGAGGGCCAGAAAACAATGCTTCTTCAATATTTTCTGTGGCCCATTCCTTCAAGTTATGAGCAATTATAGTTGACTCCATATTTTCCATAACAATCTCACTAGCAGATAAAAATGAAATTTTTGGGGTTTTTATACCCAGTGTTTTCAAACTTTTAACCATTGTTTCAATCACTGTTTTTAGAGTTTTCTCACTAGGTTTGATGTTTACTGCTGCATCTGATACCATAATTCCTGTATTCATATCGTCATTAGTTATATAAAATTGGTGAACAATCTTGTTTTTTGTTCTCAGATTATTTTTTTTCGCAATTACAGATCTCATGAAAGTATCTGAATGCAAATCCCCCTTCATAAGGATATCTGCTTCACCGTTCCCACATAAAAGGGCACTGATATCCCCAGCTTTTTCTTCTTCAGTTTCATTTATTATTCTGAAGCAAGATATATCCCAGCTTAAACCTCTAGCCTGTTTTTCAATTTGATCTTTAGGGCCTACAAAGATTGGTTCAATCAAATTTAAATCAAAAGCTTGTTTTGCCCCTGAAATAGCGGACCTGCTATGAGAAAATGCAATTACTACTTTAGCTATTTTTGCCCTGTTTTTTGCCATTGTTAGCAAGCTTTTTGGAGCAAATACTTTTGATTGATCTAATATGAAAGAGCTTGGGCTCAATTTTCTAATCCTATTAACTAGCCAACTGCTTTCATATCGTGCTTTGATATTCCAGCAACAGGAACAGGGGCTTTCATAGCATCCCTTCTAAAAGGTTCTCCAAGTTCTTGATTTAGCATCACTTCAATGAATGTAGTTTTATTGTTTTCCATTTGTTGGATAATCGCTTCTTTTAAAATAGATGTTAATTCTTCCATAGAATTAGCAGTTGTTCCAATGAAGCCACAAGCATCTGCCATTTTTGCGTAAGATACCTTGGTGTCTAATTCCGTGCCTACAAAATTGTCTTTAAACCAAAGCGTAGTATTTCTTTTTTCAGCTCCCCATTGATAATTTCTAAAGATAATCATAGTTATAGCTGGCCATTCAGACCTACCAATAGAAGTCATTTCATTTACCGAAATTCCGAATGCGCCATCTCCTGCAAATCCAACTACAGGAACACTTGGCACTCCAATTTTTGCGCCTACGATTGAAGGCAACCCATATCCGCACGGCCCAAATAAACCAGGAGCTAGATACTTTCTCCCTTTTTCAAAAGTAGGATATGCATTACCTATTGCACAATTATTCCCTATGTCTGATGAAATAATAGCATCTTTAGGCAATGCCGATTGAATAGCTCTCCAAGCCATTCGAGGCGACATTTTTTCGGGATCTCTTTTTCTTGCTCTCTCATTCCAAGTTGTTCCTGGGTCGTCCTCTTCGTGATCTAAAGAACTAAGCTCTTGAGCCCACTTTGACTTAGTTTGCGAAATATAATCAGTACGTTTTTTAACTTTATCATCAATCGCTATTTCAGGCATAAAAGTGAGAATTTTCTTAACTACCTTCTTTGCATCACCAACAATACCCAAAGACACTTTTTTTGTTAATCCTATACGATCACTATTTAAGTCTATTTGGATTATTTTTGCTTTCTCTGGCCAATAGTCGATGCCGTAACCAGGTAAAGTTGAAAAAGGGTTAAGACGCGTTCCAACGGCCAAAACAACATCAGCTTTCTTTATTATTTCCATAGCAGCCTTCGATCCATTATATCCAAGAGGTCCACAATGAAACGGATGTGAGCCCGGAAAAGCATCATTATGTTGGTAACCCGTACATACTGGTGCGTGTAACCTTTCTGCTAATTGTATAGTGTCATTAATTGCATCGCTTAATACCACTCCAGCTCCATTAAGGATTACAGGAAAATTTGCATTTATTAGCAGGTTAGCAGCTGTTTTTATAGTGTCCTCGCCTCCATCAGGTAATTCAAATTCAATTAAATCCGGAATATCTATATCAACTTCCTTGTTCCAAAAATCCCTAGGGATATTTATTTGGGCGGGAGCAGATGCCTTTTTTGCTCTAGATATAACTCTATTCAACGTCTCAGCTATTCTTTGAGGATCTCTTACTTCTTCTTGATATGCCACCATGTCTTTGAATAGCGCCATTTGTTCAACTTCTTGAAAGCCTCCTTGACCTATTGTTTTATTAGCAGCCTGAGGAGTTACCAAAAGAAGAGGGGTGTGGTTCCAATAAGCTGTCTTTACCGGAGTAACAAAGTTTGTGATACCAGGTCCGTTTTGAGCTACCATCATAGACATTTCTCCGGTTGCTCTTGTGTAACCATCAGCCATCATTCCAGCGTTACCTTCATGAGCAGCGTCCCAAAATTGAATACCAGCTGAAGGAAATAAATCGGAAATTGGCATCATAGCAGAGCCAATAATACCAAATGCATGAGCGATTCCATGTTTTTGTAATACCTTTACAAAGGCTTCTTCAGTGGTCATCTTAGTCATATCGATATCCTTTTTTTTGAGGAATATAAAATTGATTAAAAAATTTAAATTTAATATTCTAACATGTACTTAATTTATAGGAGAATTTAATAAAGGTGCAAAGTTTAAAATCAGGATTAGAAAATATTCATTTCGATGACAGGGGTCCCAAGGATGATTTTGCAATTGTTTTTCTAAATTCTTTAGGAACTGATTTTCGGGTATGGGATAAACTACTATATGTTTTAGGAGAACGTTTTAGAACTGTCAGAATAGATAAAAGAGGTCATGGATTATCAACGAATTTTAAAAACGATATTTCTATTGAGAGCCTTGCAAAAGATGTTAGTAACTTAGTTGATTATCTAAATCTTAAAAATATTTGTCTGGTAGGACTATCAATGGGGGGCTTGATTGCCCTCGAATTCATTAAGCAAAGACCAAACATTTGTAATAAATTAATCTTATGTGATACAGCACCAAAAATTGGTTCAAAGGAGATGTGGACCGAAAGAATAAAGCGTGTCAACGAAGGAGGTATAGAAGCAATTTCAGATGATATTTTGGCGCGATGGTTTTCTACTTATTTTTTAAAATATAGTGCTGATGAATTACAAATGTGGAGATCAATGCTCACAAGGACAACAAAATCTGGTTATATTGGATGTTGTGAAGCTATTTCCCGCTGCGATCTAACTGAACAAGCAAAAACAATTAACATGCCTACTTTAGTAATAGTAGGAGAGGAAGACGGCTCTACTCCGCTTAATCTTGTTCAAAATGCTGCAAGTTTGATTAGAGGTAGTATTTTTAAAGTAGTAAAAAAGGCTGGACACCTGCCATGTGTTGAGCAGCCAAATGAAGTGGGATCTATTTTTTTGCAGTTTTTAGAGAATAATAAGTGAACTATATATCTAATCCTTTTTTTCCTATTGGTTTAAAGAAGCCCTCCAATGTAAAGGATTTAAATGACAGTACAGATATTTTGTTGAAGCTTTTAGATTTCTGTCCAGAGTACATGCCAACAGACTTCTATGAACAAAAGACATTTGCGGAAAATCTAGGTTTAAACTCTGTCCTTATAAAAGATGAAAGAAAAAGGTTTAACTTAGGAAGCTTTAAAGCAACAGGCGCAACATATGCTATAGCAAAGATGGCTTATTTACGCTTGGGCGCAAAAGTCGAAGTTTCATTAGAAAATTTAAGAAATACGTTGAGAGGTGTTACTTTTGTGACAGCAAGTGCAGGGAACCATGGTATTTCAATGTCAGTAGGAGCTAAATTATTTGGTGCAAATGCGATTGTTTTTCTTTCGAAAAACGTACCTAAAGCTTTTGCAGATCAGCTTGAAAACATAGGGGCGGATGTCAAGTTTAAAGGGGATAACTACGAGGCATGTATGATTGAGGCCGAAAAATATGCACGTAATAATAATTATGTTTTATTATCTGACTCAACTTGGAAAACTTGTCAGTCGGGCGTTGACGTCATGGAAGGATACATGATTATAGGTGAAGAGGTTCGCAAACAACTATCATCATATAATTTAAATCATATAACACATGTTTTTTTGCAGGCAGGAGTTGGTGGATTTGCGGCTGCCATTGCGTTATCCCTTCGAAAGTTTTTAAGGCAAGATGCCCAGATAATTGTTGTTGAGCCTAGTCAAGCAAAGACCTTGTTTGTGTCTTTACAAAATAAAAAACCAAGTGTTGCCGAAGGCCAAGTGTCAACAATGGGGCGTTTAGATTGCAAAGAACCATCCTGGTCAGCATTTTATTCGCTTTCAAAGACGGCCAATTATTTCATGCACTTGGAAGATGATTATGTCGAGAAAAAACTGAAATTTATAAATGATTTTGGAATAACAACTAGCCCTTCCGGGGGTGCAGGCATTGCAGCCTTGATATATGCCACAGAAAACCAACTTTTCGAGATAAATAAGGACTCCTTCGCTATTGTGTTTTTAACAGAAGGTAAAATTTAAAGAGGATTAATTTAGAAACTTTTCATCGAATGGATAAGAGGTAAGATTTTCAAATCCACTATCTGTTACAAGTAATTGGTCTTCAAGCTTAATTGAAAATTCCCCGTTTTCACGGCTGATTAATGCCTCTACACATAATGTCATTCCTGGCTGAAGGACATAATCAAATGCGCCCTCTTCATAATCCTCTGGATATGATATTAGAGGAAACTCGTCGCATAGCCCAACACCGTGAAACCTGCAACTATATTGTTGTTCTTTATACATATCATCAAGTTGATGTCCTTTAAAGGTTAAATCTTTAAAATGAACACCAGGAGCAACAAGTTCAGCATTCTTCTGGATATGTTCCAATGCTATTTGATAATCTTGTTTCATTTCCTTTGTTGGATCTTGGTCTCCTATCCACCATGTTCTAGAAATATCAGTGCACATCGAGTAACAACCAACTAGATCAGTATCAAAAGCCACTATTTCATTATTCTGAAGTATTCTAGAGCCACATTCCTGAAACCAGGGGTTTGTTTTGGTGCCGGATGAGAGTAATCTAGTTTCAATCCACTCTCCACCTCTTTTAATGTTTTCCGAATGAAGAATTGACCAGATATCATTTTCAGTCATTCCTGGCTTTGTTTCTTTCTCCATAACATGTATTGAGGTTTCGCACGCCGAAATAGAGCATCTCATAGCTTTTATCTCTTCGGCAGATTTTATCGATCGCGCATGCTCCATTATTTTTTCTCCATTTTCGATTTTAAAGTCTCTACTTTCTAGACTTTTAAACCCATCGAGCATTATTTTATCTATCGCCAATTTCTTATTGTTTTTTCTTTTTTTTTCGAAGGATTGACTTACTTGATCAGAAAAGTCTTCAGCGGCAGACTTCACATTATCTCCTTTTGCAAAATAAAACATAGATGCACCAGTTCTAACTTCATCGATGTACAGATAATTGGATTCTACATAATGGGTGCTTTCTTGGTAATCCCAAAGAATACAGTGGCCGTCATCAAAAATTAAGCAGGATCTAAAAGGGTTATGTGTATTCCACAAAAGCATATTTGATGTGCCAGTTGCGTACCTAATATTTAATGGGTCAAAAAGCAAAATGGCATCGACTCTGTTCTTCTTTAATTGCGTTACGACTTGCTCCTTTCTATATGAATTAATTATAGATACGTTCGGCAATTGTAAGCCTTTATTATTCCATTCTTTTAGAGCTAGTTCTGTCGGCTCTGAAAAAACACTGATTTTTTCTGGGGCCTTGCCAGGATTTATTTTATTTATAAAAGAAGGTGCCTGCATTTGAGTCTCCCAATACAATTTTTATGTTAATATTTTTTTTAAATCTTTTAAATATTTTTTATTTACGTTAGGTTGTAATTTATTTGTTGAGGGGGAACACTGTGGGAAGAGCTATTCTTTTGTCAGAAATATCAGGATCGATTTGGAAAATTAATTGTAAAGTTGGAGATGTTGTTGAATCTGGTCAAGACGTAATAGTTATTGAATCTATGAAAATGGAAATCCCCGTTCTTTCAAATGTTTCTGGCACGGTTGTCTCTATTTTTGTAGTTGAAGGCGAAATGGTCGATGAGGACCAAAAATTAATAGAATTAAATACTAAAGATTAATCTAAAAGAAAAATATGGATAAAGAAGTTTACGCCACTGAAAGCCTTGTAAAAGTTTCTAAAACGACTTGTTATATGTGTGCATGTCGCTGTGGCATTGATGTGCATATAAAAGACAATGAAGTCGTTCATATAGAAGGTAATAGAGATCATCCAGTAAATAAGGGTGTTTTATGTGCAAAAGGCGCTTCTGGTATTTTTCAGCATAAAGCAGCCTCTAGGCTAAAAAAGCCACTACGTAGGGTTGGTGAGCGTGGAGAGGGGAAGTTTGAAGAGATATCCTGGGATGAGGCTCTTAAGATAGCGGTTGAGTGGTTATCTCCCATTCGTAAAAAATCGCCAGAAAAACTCGTCTTTTATACTGGTCGAGATCAATCTCAGTCATTCACTGGTTGGTGGGCACAAAAGTTTGGCACACCCAACTACGCAGCTCATGGCGGCTTTTGTTCTGTAAATATGGCTGCTGCAGGTATTTATACTTTGGGAGGTTCATTTTGGGAATTTGGTTCTCCTGATTGGGATAAAACAGAGCTAATGCTTCTTTTTGGTGTGGCAGAAGATCATGACAGTAATCCTATTAAAAGAGGATTAGGAAAGTTGAAAAATAGAGGTGCAAAAGTTATCGCAATTAATCCGGTTAGGACTGGCTATAATTCAGTTGCAGATCAATGGTTAGGGATACGCCCGGGAACCGATGGCCTCTTGGTTCTTTCGATTGTGCATACACTGCTTAAAAAGAAAAAAATTGATTTAGATTATTTGCAAAGTTTCACAAATTCACCATTCCTTGTGAGTATTACATCAACTAATGATAGCAAGGGATTGTTTTTAAAGGATAAAGAAGGCTGCCCTCTTATAATAGATCATTTTTCTGGCGAATTAAAGAGATTTTCAGATAAGGGAGTGAGGCCGTCTTTGACCAAGTCTTATTCAAATGAAAATGGTTTCTATAAGACTGTATTTAGTTTGTTAACGGAAAAATATTTGGATAATGCATATTCTCCAAAATTAGTTGCACCGCAGTGCGGATTGAAGGAAGAGCAAATATTAAGGTTGGCCGATGATATAGCTACAACTGCGTTTAACAAGTCAATATACATTGATCAAAGTTGGGTAGACTTTAGAGGGGAAAAAAGATCGGGGTTCACGGGCAGGCCGGTTAGTTTCCATGCAATGAGAGGTATTTCAGCGCACTCCAATGGATTTCAAACCTGCCGAGCTATACACTTGCTTCAAATTTTAATTGGTAGCGTTGATGTGCCAGGTGGATTTCGGTATAAACCGCCTTATCCTAAGCCATTTGATGCGCACCCTAGACCACATTTTAAATTTAGTCCTGATAGTGAATTAGATGGACCTCATCTTGGGTATATAAGTGGACCCGAAGACTTAGCTTATACTGAGGACGGTAAGCCAGCAAGAATTGATAAAGGTTTTACATGGGAAAACCCTATGTCTTCACATGGATTAATGCATACAGTAATATCTAACTGTCACAGTGGAGATCCTTATAAAATAGATACATTATTTCTCTACATGGCGAATATGGCATGGAATTCCTCTATGAATACCGAGGAAACAATCAAGAAATTAACAGAACGAGACCCTGAGACAGGCGCATATAGAATCCCTAGGATAATATACTCCGATAGCTATTACTCGGAGACTGTTGCCTATGCTGATCTTATTTTGCCGGATACGACATATTTAGAAAGATATGATTGTATATCGTTGTTGGATCGGCCTATAGGTGAGCCCGATCAAGTTAGTGATGCAATACGCTGGCCAGTTGTTAAGCCAGATAGAGATGTAAGAAGTTTTCAAGATGTTTTGCTACAACTTGGCGTTATGCTGGAGCTACCAGGAATGGTAGACAGCGACAAGCGGCCATTATATGAGGATTACGCTGATTATATGCAGAAGCATCAGAGACGCCCGGGCATTGGGCCCTTAGCAGGATTTAGAGGTGAGACTAATACAGATTGTGGCCGAGGAGACGTTAACCTGGATCAAATTGATAATTATATAAAGAATGGAGGTTTTTGGAGTGAAAAAATCCCCGACGAAGCCCGATATTATAAACCATGGAATAAAGCATATCAAAAGTGGGCTGTTGAAATGGGTTTCTACGATAAAGAAGAGCCTTTTGTCTTTCAAATCTATTTAGAACCACTAGCAAAGTTGCAAAATTACCAGCAATTGCCAGATAATTTGAAACCTCAGAAGCATTTGTTTAAAAGAATTGACGAAAAAATGGATCCATTACCAATTTGGTGGTCAAATCATGATCCAAAAAAAGTCAAACAATATCCAATACATGCAATTACACAGAGACCCGCAGCGATGTATCATAGTTGGGGCAGTCAGAATGTTTGGTTGAGACAAATTCATGGTTCTAACAAATTATTTGTGTCTAAAGGTATTTGGAAAGAAAAGAATTTCAAAGATGGAGACTGGGCAAGATTGATGTCGGAAAATTCATCTATAGTTGTTCCGGTTGCGCTTATGAAGAGCCAGAATGAAGATACGGTATGGACATGGAACGCAATTGGCAAAAGAAAAGGATCTTGGGCTCTAGATGAAAATGTGGAGGAGGCTAATGAAGGTTTTATAATAAATCACCTCATTTCTGATCTCTTGCCCAAGAATGATAGCGGCTACAGATATAGTAATTCTGATCCTATTACTGGACAAGCTGCATGGTATGACCTATTGGTTAACATTGAGAAGGTGGACAACCCCAGCAAGGTATCTCTCCCGCAGTTTCCAGTATTGAGCTCTCCTGTAAATGTTGGGGTAGATAAAAAGAAATGAGTAAGAATTGACAAAATTACCTAAATGCGAAGATAAAAAATTAGGGCTTTTAATTGATCTTGACACTTGTGTTGGATGTCACGGATGTGTAGTGAGTTGTAAGGAGTGGAATTCATCAGGAGACGAAAAGCAGTTAAGTGATATCAACTCTCATCAGAAGGATCCAGTTGGTACCTTTTTAAATCGAGTTCATTCATATGAGAGAGAAAACAGCAGCACGAATGAAGCTGAGACGTTTTACTTTCCAAGATCTTGCCTTCATTGTGAAGATGCACCTTGTGTGACTGTTTGCCCGACAGGAGCAAGTTACAAGAGAGAAGAAGATGGGATAGTTCTTGTTAATGAAGATGATTGCATGGGCTGTGGGCTTTGTGCTTGGGCGTGTCCCTATGGAGCTCGAGAGCTTGATTTAGTGAGCGGTGTGATGAAAAAGTGTACTTTGTGTGTTGATAGAATTTATAGTGAAGAGCTTCCACCAGAGGACAGAGTGCCTGTGTGTGTAAAGAGTTGTCCCACTGGCGCAAGAGCATTTGGTGATTTCAATGACCCTAATTCAGATGTTTCAAAGAAGGTCAGAGAGAGAGGTGGAGTTGATCTTATGCCTGAAATGCAAACAAAACCGGTTAATAAATATCTACTTCCTAGAATAAAGTCTAAGGATTCTGTCAGCTCTGTTGGGTCAGTTATTGAGGAGGAAACAGATGCTATAGGGCTACTTGGTTGGGTGGATAGAGCTCTTAGTAAATTCTAATGCATCCTGCTCCATCAATAATCCTTTTTACTGTTCTTTCTGGTTTCGGTTTTGGGCTGATTTCAATTGTTGGACTGCTACAATTTTTGAGTCAGATCAGCGCGGTTGATATTGTGATTTTTTCTGTAATTGGTCTTTTTTTTTCAATTATCGGATTGATTTCCTCTTTTTTTCATCTCGCAAACAAAAAAAATGCAATCAAATCCATGTCTCAATGGCAAACTAGCTGGCTAAGTCGAGAGGCAATTTCCTCGATCTTCTGCCTATCGATTGTTGTAGGAAACATTGGTTGGGTTTTTGTACAAAATCGATATATCAACGAGGTTGGCATTATATTATTTCTTCTATCTTTATTTACTATTTTTACTACTTCCATGATTTATGCACAGTTAAAAACCGTTCCATCTTGGAATAATATGTTAACGCCTGCTCTTTTTATTTTTACAGCTTTGGCAGGTGGCTCAATTCTATTATTGGATTACGCTAGCTTAGTTTTGCTATTGATTTTTGGAGTTTTTCAAGTCTTGTTTTGGTATATTGCTGACCAAAGTTTTATACATAAAGAAACGAGTGTTGGTACCGCTTTGGGATTTAGTAAAAATGAAGATATCAGAGCTTTTGACGTTGCTCATACTAATAGAAACTATTTGCTTAATGAGATGGTTTATAAAGTTGCTAGGAAACATGCGATAAAAATAAGATATATCTCTTTCTTTGCGGCATTTGTTTTGCCAATGTCATTAATTTTAATGTTTCCTGGTAACTTTAGTATAAGCGTTTTAGTGATAGGGATTCATTTTGTAGGAATTTATTTTTCAAGATGGTTATTTTTTGCTGAGGCTAAACATTCTGTTAGTTTCTATTACAATTAAATACTGATTGAGTATAAGGTTTGCTTTATTAATGTTTGTTCAGATAAACTAACTTCGTTTACTTAATAAAAAAATTACTTTAAATAAATTTGAACGTATAACATATTCAGTTGTCTAGGATAGATGGTAAGAAGGTTGCTTAAATAATGGAACATGATCAAAAATATCTAACAGAAAATAGAGAAAAATTTAATAATGATTTGTTAGATTTTATATCTATACCTTCGATTGCTGCTTTGCCAGAACATTATAAAGACGTTCAAAGAGCTGCGGCCTGGTTAAAAGAGCGAATGTTAAAAGCTGGCATAGAGAATGTGGAGCTAATGGATACTGGTGGACAACCTGCAGTTTATGGTGATTGGTTGCATGCCGGAAGTGATAAACCTACGGTACTTATATACGGTCATTATGATGTTCAACCTGTAGATCCGCTTGAATTGTGGGATATTGATCCCTTCAAACCGGTTATTAAAGATAACAAAATTTTTGGGAGAGGAGCTTCTGATGATAAGGGTTCCATGTTCATCCCTATCGTTGTGTTTGAGTCAATATTTAAAACGTCGGAGACTTTCCCGTTCAACATCAAATTCATTTTTGAAGGGGAAGAAGAAGTGGCCTCACCAAACATGCCTGAATTTGTTTCCAAAAATGTCGACAAACTGACCTGTGACATGATTTTTTCAGCTGATGGTGGCCAGTTTTCTGAAGATGAGTGTGAATTAGCAGTAGCTTATAAAGGTATTTTAGGTTTCGATATTGAGGTAACTGGTCCAGATACCGACAAGCATTCGGGAATATATGGTGCGGCGATTGCGAATCCTGTAATGGCATTATCACAATTGATCGCTTCCATGAAGAATGAAAACGGAGAGATCGCTGTTGAAGGTTTTTATGATGAAGTTATTCCTCTTACTTCTAAAGACAAAGAGGAGATATCAAGAGTTCCTTTTGATGAGAAAAAATTTTTAGAACAGACAGGCGCCATTTGTTTAGATGGCGAAATTGGCTATACACCATTAGAGCGAGTAAGCGCACGCCCTACTATTGATTTAAATGGTATTTCGGGTGGTTATCAAGGAGCAGGTACTAAAACGGTTCTACCTTCGAAAGCCTTTGCAAAAATAACTTGTCGTTTAGTAGCAGATCAAAAACCAAAAGAGATACTTAAAAAGATTGAAAAACATGTTGAAAAACATCTGCCATCGGGAGTCATTGGTAAGGTTATACCGCTTCAAGATGAAGGCGATCCCTTATCAATCCCCAGTGACTTGAATTCAATGAAATTAGCAAAAAAGGTGCTTAAAAATATTTATGGAAAAGATCCATATATTATAAGAGTTGGAGGCTCAATTCCCATTCTTTCTGCTTTTTACCGATTTTTAGGCGTCTATACAACAACATTTTCTTTTCAACTTAATGACGAAAACTGGCATGCGCCTAATGAATTTTTCCGATTATCTAGTTTTTATAAAGGGCAGGAGGCATATCGGCAATTATTTCATAAGATTGGGAGTCTTAGTTCCTAATGCTTATGAAGCTTAAATGTATCTCATACACCATCTTTTTCGTGGTTTATGTTTTTGTAACCATACCTTTATTTGCTCAAGATAAAAGAAACAACAGCTTTTCAGAAAATGAGATGGCAACAATAAAAAAGTTAGCACTGGAAGCATTGCTCGAAAATCCCGAAATACTGCGAGAGGCTTCTAGAATTCTGCAAGCTAGGGAAGAACAGCAAAGAAATGATAATGTCTCAAATCTTATCAGAGAATATAGTTCAGAACTGACTGACACTGAAGATACAGTTGCTATTGGTAATCCAACCGGAGATATTACGATTGTTGAATTCTTTGATTATAACTGTCCGTATTGCAAAACGGCCGCAAAGGATCTTCAAGATTTAATAAAATCTGATGAGAACATAAGATTTATTCCACGCGAGTGGCCTATTTTAAACAATAATAGTGTTATTGCTGCAAAAGCGGCTTTAGCATCAATTGCACAAGGCAAGTACAAAGAATATCATTGGCGGCTTATGAAGGAAGGTAGTCTAACTGAGACTAAAATTTTTGAAATAGCAAAAAATTTAGAGATTGATATCGCTAGCTTGAAAAAAGATATGGAAAGTGAATTCGTAATAAACCATATTGCAAAATCTACTGCACTAGCAAGACGAATAGGCTTTTCTGGTACACCCCTATTTATTATCGAGGGTAAATTTTTTCCAGGCTTTATACCTTTAGAGGAGCTTGAACTAATTATTTCTGATATCAGAGAAAGAAGAATGTAAGCGATTAGATTGCATACACATTTATAGTTTATCAAATACCTAACGTTGAATAGGTGCTGGCTATTCTACTAATCGAAACCATCATAGCAGCAGTGCGCAGGTCAGGAATATCCGTATCTGAGTTCCAACGAGCACTAATTACATCATACGTAGTTCGCATGGTATCTTCTAGTCCTGATCTTACTAAATCAAGCTCTGAGTCGCCTTTAACAATCTCTTTTTTAAACTCGTCAGAAAACTTTTCCTTAGTCATAGACTCAATTCCACTTATTAAAGAAGACAGTTGGTTTTCTTGCGCACGTCTTTGTAGTCTACCAAATCTTATTCTGCTTAAATTTTTGATCCATTCGAAGTAGCTAACTGTAACCCCTCCAGCATTAGCATATAAATCTGGAATAATGATTTTACTATTTTTATTTAATATCTTATCAGCATTGGACGATATTGGTCCGTTTGCTGCTTCAATGATTAGAGGAGCCTTAATTCTTGCAGCATTTTCTTCAGTTATTACCAATTCCATTGCTGCGGGAATCAAAATATCGGCATCAGCTTCCAGAAGCTCTGGCCCTTTGTCGGTAAACCCTGGATAGCCTTTTATTGAGCCATTTTTTATTATATTGTCTCGTAATTTCTGGATATCGATCCCTTGTTCATTTATTATAGCTCCATCCCGTTCCAAAACATGAGTTATTTTTGCACCATCCTCTTTCGATAAAAATAGTGCAGCATGATAACCAACATTACCGAGACCCTGTACTATTACTCGCTTTCCACTTAACCCTGGTGAGAGCCCAGTTTTTTCTAAATCAATTTTACAGTCAAAGAATGCGTTTAGTGCGTATTTTACACCACGCCCCGTAGCTTCAGTTCTGCCAGCAATCCCTCCCTTGCTTACAGGTTTTCCAGTAACGCAGGCCCAAGCATTTAAATCCGTAGGGTTCAACCTCCTATATTCGTCTGCCATCCAAGCCATTTCTCGTTCCCCAGTTCCCACATCAGGTGCTGGTACATTCTGTGATGGATGAATTAAATCTCTTTTAGCCAGTTCTTGAGTAAACCGTCGGGTAATTTTTTCTAGTTCTTCCGCACTCCATTCTTTTGGGTCAATGATTAGACCTCCTTTTGATCCCCCGAAAGGTACCTCAACCAGCGAACACTTATAAGTCATAAGGGCTGCTAAAGCCTCAACTTCCTCTTGATTTACTTCTAAATCGTACCTTATGCCGCCTTTCACAGGTTCAAAGTGATCGGAGTGTACTGATCTATATCCTTGAAATGTATAAACTTTATTCCTTAATCTGACGCCAAATCTTACTAAATAAGTTGAATTTGCCTGCATAATTTGTTCTGCAAGATCGTCAGTTAAAGCACTCTCTGATTTATTACTGTTTAAAAATTTTACAGCTTGCTTGAAATTGATTTCAATCGACTCTAAAAATTCTTTTCCTGCCATTTAAATTCCCCCTAAGGAAAGATTAACATGTTTACTTTATTACTTAAAGCTATTAGAGGTTCTTTGTCTATTTGAGAAAAGATTAATGAGAATATTTCAAATTTTAGAAGACTATGACAGATAAGAGTTTTGGTATTCTTTTAGCTGTTACCGCAGGAATACTTTGGTCCACTATAGGATTAAGTATCAAGAGCATTGAGCAGGCCAATGCGTTTGAAATATTATTTTTTCGTTCAATTTTTATTTCAATTTTTATTGGGTTTTTACTCCGTTTTTTTTTCAGGTTTAACTTTTTTCTTCTTTTAAAAAACTGGGTGTCTTACTTGTCTGGTGGTACTGCACTATTTTTTGCATATATAGGAGGAATTTACGCTTTATTAACTACATCAGCAGCGAATGCTCTTCTATTATTTGCTTGTGCCCCAATATTTACAGCTATTTTGTCACCAATATTTCTAAAAGAAGCAATATCAATCAAAACATTGCTGTCCATTGCCATTGCTTTTACGGGTGTCGTTATTATGATTTGGGGTGGTTTTGGTGGCGGTGATTGGAAAGGAAACTTATCCGCTATTATTTCAGCCATCGGCTTTTCTTTTTTTACTATCAATCTAAGACTAAACAAACATATGCAAATGTTGCCATCTGTTTTCGCTTCTGGGATCATCGCATCCTCTGTTGCTTTCTTAATTATATTGTTTTCAAATTATAGTTTTCAGCTTATCAGCAAAGACTTCTTTATTATTTTCATTTTAGGTGTCTTCCAGGTAGGTGGTGGCCTTGTTTTATATACTTTAGGCTCAAAATTTGTTCCTGCAACGCAACTTACCATACTAATGCTTGGAGAGGTATTTTTGGGACCGGTTTGGGTATGGATTTTTATTGGGGAAAAGGTTTTACTCAATACTATTCTAGGAGGATTTTTAATTTGCTTTGCTGTAGTATATAATGCACTGTATTCTAACACCGATAAATTAATAAAATAATTTTTTTAGCTATCTTGTGGTACGGAGTTTTATTATGAAAGAAAGAGGTGTTTTTGCAGAGAAATCCAACTGGAATATTTTGAAGTTGTTAAAGATCAGAGCGTCTGAATATGGGGACAAAGAATTCATTAGATTTGATTCCGGCAATTCTCTCTCGTTTAAATTACTTGATGAGCAGTCAGATAAATTCGCTTATAAACTTTTAGATATTGGACTTAAAGAGGACGAAAATGTCTTTTGTCTTCTAAAAAATAGTCCAGAATTTCTTATTTCTCTGTTTGCCGTAATGAAGATCGGGGCTGTTTTTGTTCCTATAAATACAGAATTAAGAGGGCAATTCTTAGAGCATCAGTTTTTTAATTCTGATCCTAAAATAGTTATAATTGATAATATGTTGCTTGATGTTTTTAAAGACATCAAACCACAAAAAAATAAACTTAAAAGCACTATAGTAACTAAATCTTTTGATAAAAAATTAGTGCCAATGGCTCTCCATTCAGAAGCGGATATCACCTTTCAATCATGCTTTGACTCTCCTAGTCGTGCTAGCGATTTAAGTCTACTGAAGACTGCTTCAATTCATAAAATTTGTGCGATAATGTATACGTCTGGTACTACTGGGCCGTCTAAGGGAGTCTTATTAACACACGGGCATTTTTTTTCGTATTCAATTATAAGCGCGGAGGTTCAACATTTAACCACTGAAGATACCTATTACATATGCATGCCACTTTTCCATATTAATGCGTTAAGTATTCAATGTTTTGCTGCTCTCTACGCAGGTATGAATGTTTACTGTGTAGAAAGGTTCAGTCCCAACAGATGGTTGCAGGATAACATTAATTGTAAAGCAACTGTAACGAATCTACTAGGCGTCATGACTGAATTTATTTTCAATACTGCTAACAGTGATTTTGATAGAGATCATTCATTGAGGCATATAGGAGCCGTTCCCATTGGTGCCGAGTGGGCCGATAAATTTGAGAAACGATTTGATATAAAGTTTTTCCAAGGTTTTGGTATGACCGAAAGTGGAATGAGTTTCTATGAGAAAAACTCTAGTGACAAGACTATTCCCGGCTGCGCAGGCTATCCAATTGGCGAATTATATGAGGTCAAAATAGCCAATCCTGAAAACGATGAAACTCTACCCAGTAATAAAATTGGAGAACTTCTTATAAGGCCTAGGCACCCAGGTATCTTTTCTGCAGGTTATTATAAAATGCCAGAGAAAACCTTAGAGTCTTGGCGAAATTTATGGTTTCACACTGGTGATGCGTGCTATTTTGATGAAAAGGGAAGGATGCATTATTTTGATAGAATAAAGGACTGCATCAGGCGCAGAGGCGAGAACATTTCTGCTTTTGAGTTGGAACAAGTTATTAATTCATATCCGCAAGTGGATGAAAGTGCAGCAATAGGGGTAAAAACAGAAAAATCAGGTGGTGAGGATGAAGTCCTTGTTTGCATTGTTAAAAATAAAGGAGACAAAATAGATAACGAGAAATTTCTGCTCTTTTGTCAAGAAAAGCTACCTAGGTTTGCTGTTCCAAAGTATATTAGGTTTGTAGACAGTATCAGAAAAACTGGGTCTGGGAAGTTAAGTAAGGTAGATGTCAGAAAAGAGGGCCTAACAGATGATGTGATAATGCTGACCCCTGATCGTTAGAAGTAAATAAGGGTTGAAAGACAAAGAAAATCAAAAAAGTTTTTCTATTTTTGGTCTATTTTCAAATTCTTTATATTTATCATTTTGTAAAGCATTCTCACTTAAAATGACAGCTTTTTTTATTGGCGCACCCTCAATGCTTACACGAAAATGCTTTATGTCATTTACAAAGATTTCTTTTTCTAAAAGGAGGGCATTGCGTTTTGTTCTTGAGTATAGCCTCTGACCCACACTGTAAGTGGTTTTCTTGTTGTTAAGCTTGGAAAATATTAAATTGAAAAAAGCCACTATAGCCTCCGAAAACATTTAAGGCCTTTTTTTATAGAGGGCTAGCGACCGACCTCTCAACCGATCCTAAAACAAACCAGCTCTTTTTCAAGCATTTTTTAAAGTACTAGCTCAATAATTGAATGAATATTGGGTTGCAATTGTAAAGCTGGCTACTAAAAAAGGTTGTTGCTATTGACAAGAGCTTAATGAAACGGGTAGCCTTGGTATAAACAAATCTTGGTCTTTAACGTATGACCTAAAATGGAAGGAAAGAAATATGTATAAATTTTTGATGTCAACTGTCGTTGCTGGCACTATGGCTTTAGCCACAAATGTCTACGCGGCATGTGGATCAATTTCTATGGCTGATATGAACTGGCCATCAGCTACACTAATGGCAAATGTCGATAAAATTATCCTTGAAGAGGGTTATGGTTGCGAAATCGAAATGGTTGCCGGTGCAACTACTACGACTTTTGCATCTATGAATGAGAAGGGACAACCTGATGTTGCTGCCGAGTTATGGATAAACGCGGTTAGGGAACCACTTTTCAAGGCAATGGACGAAGGAAGATTGCATTCAGCAAGAGAAATGCCAATCACTGACCTTGGAGAAGGATGGTGGGTGCCAGATTACGTGCTTACAAAGAACCCAGGTCTAAAGACTGTTTTAGATATTCTTGAAAGACCAGATCTTTTCCCGGCAAAAGAGGATCCTTCAAAAGGTGAATTCATTGGATGTCCCGCAGGATGGGGATGCCAACTTTCAAACATAAACCTTTTTAGAGCGTTCAAAATGGAAGATAAAGGCTGGATCTTAGTTGACCCAGGTTCACAAGCTGGTCTTGATGCATCAATGGCAAAAGCTGTACAAAGAGGAGATAACTGGTTTGGGTATTATTGGGCTCCAACAGCTCCTATCGGAAAATTTAATATGCAGCTTGTTCCGTTTGGAGTGCCCTTTGCTGGTGCAGAAAACTGGGATGGATGTATTGCAAAAGCTGAACAAGACTGTGCTGATCCAAAGCCATCAGCCTGGACTAAGTCAGAAGTTCACACTATTGTGACTACAAACTTCAAAGAGTCTGCAGGAGCAGATGCTATGGGTTATTTTGCGAAACGTATTTTCCCAGGTCCAATTATGAACAAAATGTTGGTGTATATGGAGGACAACCAAGCAAATGGTCCAGATGCAGCTGTGGAGTTTTTAATCGAATATGAAGATGTTTGGACACCTTGGGTGTCTGCAGACGTCGCTAAGAAGGTTAAGGCATCTCTCTAAAAATGTATGTTTATTTAAGTCGCCTCGGGTAACTGAGGCGACTTTTTTTTTAATTTTTTGATAAGGGTACCACATGGATTGGCTGTCAGAGTTTCCGAGTTTGGGCAAACGAGACCTAAGAGATCTGAAAAAAGGTATTGATGGATCTTTTAGAGAATGGTCTAGGTCAAATGGAGATGCTATTGAAGCATTCTTTGATCCTTTGTATTTCTTCTTAGTATGGTTAGAAAAACTCTTAATAGCGACTCCATGGCCAATTATACTTTTAATAGTCGCGGGGCTTGCCTATCTGGGGTCTAGAAGCTGGAAACTGGCTTTAGGCTCTGTAGTTTCTTTTATGTTAATTGGTTATTTTGGAATGTGGAAAGATATGATGGCAACTATTTCATTAATATCTGTCTCTACACTTATTTGTATAGCCGTCGGAATCCCAATTGGAATACTAATGTCGCGCTACGATCGCGTGCAAAGTGCTATAACGCCAATTTTAGATTTAATGCAAACTATTCCAATCTTCGTATATTTGTTACCCGTTGTAATGCTTTTAGGCATTGGAAGAGTACCTGGCTTGATAGCTGTTTGTGTATACGCGATACCTCCAATAATTCGTTTAACTAATCTAGGCATAAGGTTAGTGGATAAAGAAATTCTTGAGGCTGCAGATGCTTTTGGCTCTAGCTACAGACAAAAGCTCTTTTCGGTTCAAATCCCCTTGGCATTACCAAATATTTTTGCTGGAGTAAACCAAACTATCATGATGGCGCTTGCAATGGTTGTTATAGCTTCAATGATTGGTGTTAAAGGGTTAGGTATGCCGGTTCTGCAAGCTGTTCAAAATCAATATTTAACACTCGGCTTGATGAACGGTTTAGCAATTGTCGCGTTGGCAATAATTTTTGATAGGGTATCACAGCGATACGGACAAAGACTTCAGGCTCATC
This sequence comes from uncultured Alphaproteobacteria bacterium, assembly GCA_902619165.1. Taxonomy (GTDB): domain Bacteria; phylum Pseudomonadota; class Alphaproteobacteria; order Rhodobacterales; family Rhodobacteraceae; genus CACIJG01. Next base: position 4,290 of record CACNDI010000006.1, on the reverse strand, counting down.
GGTACGGAAAAGAGCATGAGTAAAACGAAGCTTAAAATAGAAAATCTCTATAAAATCTTTGGTCCTAGAGGTAAATCTTTTATAGATCCTGTAAAAAATGGAATTTCAAAACAGGAGCTATTGGATAATCATAGTCATGTCCTTGGACTAAACAATATTAATCTAGATATTCCTGAACAAAGAATACAAGTGATTATGGGACTATCAGGCTCTGGAAAGTCAACTCTGATAAGACATATCAATCGTTTGATTGAACCTACAGCAGGCGCAATTACCGTAGATGATGAGGATATTCTTTCCATGTCACAACTTCAGTTGCGTGAGTTCAGGCGAAAGAAAACGTCTATGGTTTTTCAAAAGTTTGCTCTATTACCGCATAAAACAGTAGCGCAAAACGTTGCGTATGGCCTGACCATCCAAGGAGAGCAAGAGAGTATAGCGAAGGAGAAAAGCCATAAGTGGATTGAGAGTGTGGGGTTATCAGGTTTTGAGGAAAGATATCCTGCTCAACTCTCCGGTGGCATGCAACAGAGAGTTGGTTTGGCTAGAGCATTGGCAACAGATGCTCCTATATTATTGATGGATGAAGCATTTTCAGCCTTAGACCCTTTAATAAGAACTGACATGCAAAATATTCTTTTAGAACTTCAAAAAGATTTACATAAGACAATTATATTTATTACGCACGATTTAGATGAAGCTCTCAGAATTGGAGATAACATTGCAATATTGAGGGATGGAAAGATTATTCAAAAAGGTGATCCTCAACAAATAATAATGAAGCCTGCTGATGACTATATCTCTGATTTCATTAAAGATATTAACCGTGGTAAAGTTATTGAAGTTAAATCCATTATGCAAAAAGGTACTAGTAAAGGCGCTTCTTTAGACAGCTCGTGTTCCCTCGAAGACGCTTTAAAGGTCTTAAATAATGAAAAGAACAATGAGTGTAGCGTCATCGATGATAAAGGTAAAAAAATAGGAAAAGTCACCTTAGACGCAGCTATAGGTGCGCTTTTCAGAGAAAAAGCTTCAAAAAACAAAGAAAAATACAAATAGGATCTTATATTTTTTGGCTTAAAACACAATCGGCTGCTATCATGCTATCTTCGTATATAAAAAATGGATTTATCTCTATTGATGCGCACCCATTTTCTTCTTGGCTATGAAAAGCTACTATTTTAAATATTTCATTAATAATCATATTGAAATTTGCTTTACTATTATTACGAAAACCATTGATTAAATTGAAAAACTTCATTTTTTTTATTTCTTGTGAAATATATTTTTTTGATACAGGTAATATAAAAGTTTTTGTATCCCTGTATAATTCAGTTAATGCTCCTCCCATGCCAACAACTAACACATTACCAAATGTTTTGTCACTTCGAATGCTTAAAAACATTTCTGCAATTGGAGCTGGAAGCATTTCTTCAATCAAAAAAGTACCATTATTAATTGCCTTTAAGCCCAATGATTTTTTAACTTCGTGATATTTTGAAATTAGCTCCGTTCGACTATTAATATTTAATTTAACAGCTCCTAACTCGGTCTTATGTAAAATTTTTGAGCTAGTAAACTTTAAAACAATTGGAAATTTAATTTTTAATTTTTCTAAATCTTTTACATTTTTGACAAGTTGTGCATTAGGAACTTTTATTCCTTTTTCTCTAATACGAATTTTTCCTTGGTACTCGTTTGTGTTCACAAATCTATTATTTTTGTATTGTGTAAACTTTAAATTATGCAACTCTTTTTTATCACTGAAGTTATTGTAGTCTAAGAGCTGTTTTACTGCGTTTAAACAGTTATATATACCCTGCATTGGAACACCACCTAACTTCAAAATCTTATTGCCTACACCTTCATTAATGTTTTCAGGCAGAGTTGAACAGATAATGGGAGTAAGACCAACAAGTTTACACTCATTTATAAAAACCTTTGTATCGTTTAGATAGAGCTGTTCAGTCTCGTTTATTTGCGCATGAGGAAAATCCTGTACCAAAATTGCTGTGGAATAGTCGTTTTTCAGTGCGTTTTTAAATACTGGACCTGTCTTTTCTGGAATACCCCATATGGGTGTTGTGTAATCCAAGGGGTTTGATATTGTTGCTATTTTTGGTAACACTCTGTCCAGTGATTTTTTCTGACTTTTACTAAAGTTTGGTAACTTTAATTCTAATTCTTCTGCGTTATCTGCAACCATTGCAGCACCACCACCAGAACAGGTAAGTGCTAAAATTTTATTTGTTTTTATTGGGCACGAAATACTAAATAATTTAGCTGTTTCAAGTAATTGTATTGGGTCATGCACTTCAGTAATGGCCAATTGCTTAAAAAGTGCTGAATACATTTCATTATTTCCGGAAAGAGATCCGGTATGGCTTTTAGCAATCCTTTTACCAATTTGTGATTTACCGGATTTGTAAACAATAATAGGTTTTCCTGCATTAAATGAAAATTTTGAGGCCTCCACAAATCTAGTTAAATCAGAAACTCCTTCGATGTGTATAGCAATGCAGGACACATTTGTCTTTTTGCTGAAATAGTAAATTAAGTCTTCAATCTTTGTTACAGCTTGGTTCCCCGCGGATACCATAAAGCTAATTGGAAGTGATCTAGTTGCCATAATAATATCTGATGATAGCATTCCGCTTTGAGTAATAAGCGCAATTCCCTTTTTACAACGTTTGCCTTTGTGTGAAAACGGCCAAAGTGCAAGGTTGTCAGAAAAATTAATAAATCCATAACAATTAGGCCCAATTAATGGAGTGTCACCGCATTCCTTAATAAGTCTATCCTCAAGGTATTTTCCAGCCTTACCGATTTCTTTAAACCCTGCCGAATAACATACTATTCCCTTGCACTTAATAGCTTTAAGAGCCCTCACGGTTGAAATAACCTCTTTAGCAGGCACAGCGATGAACGCAGCATCTGGACTCAACGGAAGGTCGGAAACCTTTCTTAAACATTTATAATTATCGATTTTCTTTCTGGTTGGGTTAACAACAAATATTTTTCCCTTATAACCTCTTCTTTTTAACTCCCTTATGGGAACAAATATATCTTTGCCACCGATAAAAACGACTGATTTTGCTTTAAAAAAACGATCAATGCTTTTAAAAGAGTCTAAAATCATGCCCCAAGAGGTCTAAGCATTGAGCGCGTTACAATATGCCTTTGTATTTCAGAGGTTCCATCCCAAATTCTTTCCAAACGTGAGTCTCTCCAAAGCCTCTCAATAGGCATCTCTTCCATTAAGCCCATTCCTCCAAAAATCTGAACAGTATCATCTGCTACCTTATTAAGCATTTCTGAACAGAAAATCTTAACAATAGCCGCATCTTCATCCATCATTTGACCAGACAGAGCCCTGTCCACAGCATCTTTTACTAAAAGGTCTGCGGCTCGTAAGTTCATTTTCATATCTGCTAGCTTGAAACCAGTTGCTTGGAAAGTTCCTATTGGCTTGCCAAATTGTTTTCTTTGAGCAGCCCAGTCTAAAGCTAAGTCAAGAATTCGTTCTGCCTTGCCACAGCAAGTTGCTCCTACCCAAATACGACCCATGCCAAGCCATTTCCCAGATAATGAAAGCCCATTACCCTCAGTACCTAGTATCTTATCAGCAGAAAGCCTAACGTCATTAAAGCTTAACTGGTAATTTTTATATCCCCGGTAGCTGATGCACTTTGTACCTTCTTGAATATCAAATCCAGGAATGCCAACATCTACTAGGAAGGCTGTAATTCTTTTTCTTTTTCCGCGAGGCGTTTCATCTTCTCCCGTAGCAGCAAATACAATCGCAAAATCTGGCATACATGGTCCAGAAATAAAATGTTTGGAACCATTCAAAATCCAGTCAGCTCCTTCTTTTTTAGCGTTCGATTTCATGCTCATGATATCAGAGCCCGCGCCAGGTTCTGTTAATGCAAATAATTCTCGTTTATCACCTTTTACACAGGGATAAAGGTATTCTTCCATTTGCTTTTCGTTGCAGGCTAGAAGTATTTCGGTAGGACGTGCTATCCATGAATGTAAAGCATGTGAAGTTTTTCCATACTCCCTTTCAACAATCATCATTGAAGAATAATCTAATCCCCCTCCACCGTATTTTTCTGGAAGATTAGCTGCAAATAATCCAACTTCTTTTGATTTTTCTTCTATTTGTTTTCCTATTTCATCTGGAACATAACCAAGTTTATCCACACGTTCTTCATGCGGATAAATTTCGTCAGCCATGAATTTTTGGACAGTATCTAATAGAATTTTTGAATCGCTTGAAGTGTCATA
>CACNDI010000005.1 GCA_902619165.1 uncultured Alphaproteobacteria bacterium | reverse complement strand
ACATAATTCAAATGGTAGTGAGCATAAGAGTGGCCTTCGGCTAAGAAAAACCAGCTCAACGGAGCGATAAAGGTAATTAGCAAAGGTATTAAAAGGTAAATTGGTGCAGTTCTCCATAAACTCAAACACATCAAAATAATTGTTATAAAAAAAATTGTTGAGAGTAATATCCCAGACAAATATAGACCAAGCTTAGCGAGTAGTGACATTTCAAGATTGAAAATTAAATCAAAAGAAAGGTTATTTTTTATTTCATCACGTGCCAACTTAATTAATTCCTTTTCCTGCTCATTAAATGAAATTATTGAAGTCCAAGGTAAGAACTTGCCATTGAAAAAATATTTGACTGTTGTTTTTATAGAATTTTTTGATTCTAGTTTTGTAGAATTTAATTCTAGTGAAGGATGGATGGCTTGATTTTTTGCTAGGCAGTCCTGATCAATTCCGCACATCTCAACCAAACTTTTATCAAAAATATAATTCGATGAAAGTCTACTTTTAGCAATATTTTCAATTATTTGAAGTCCGGAAAGTGACGAGCTATCAAGAGATTTTTCGTATATTAAGTCAAGAGATTTTGCGTGTATTAAGATTGATGCAACAAACGAAATAAGCGAAATAATAAATACACCACCGCATAACAAAAGTATAGACCAATATGCCTTTTTTAATTTAAGGCCATGATATACAATAGGTGTTATTGATGCCAAGACGATCGTGGTTATGTACTCGTATCCAGATAAAAATTTAAACAAAAATGAAAGAAAAAGTAAGGCAAGTAGAAAATAATAAAATCTAATATTTTTATATATTTTCGGAGAAAATATGGAGGTAAGCAGTAGAGGTAGGAACCATGAAAATGGTATCCAATATAAATTGCTTGAAAATGAAATAACCCAGGGGCTAATCAAGAAAACAATATAAAATACAAGGGCAGATCTGGCAGAAAAATCTCTCCAAATGGTGATCGTCAGGCCCAGAACTACGACAGCCATTAAAAATGCAGTTAATGATTTAAGATGATTAACATTTTCAAACCCCATATTTCTTAGATGATTAAACATCTGTACCTGAAATCCGTACTGTGATGTGTACACCTTGAACTTTCCTTCTTTGTTAGCGTCTTCGAACAATTTGTGGGTCTCTAAATCCTGACGAACTATTGATGGCCGGGAGAATCTACCTAGCGTTGGTCTATCCCCACCATTCAGGATTCCGTCCAGCACTAGCTGTTCACTACTAGCCTCAAAAGTCTTGTACCAATAATTATTAGCGGCAAGAAAACCATTGTTGCTGTATGAGAAATACAAAAAAGTAAGGGCGAAGCTCAGAAGCGTTACATTTAAAAAATTTCTAGTTAATGAGTTCTGCATCAATCCTCTCCAACACATCATAGATATTGTGAATTTTGTTGCTATGGAACGAAACAACATGTTTGAGAGAGCGTTTTTTGATAAGTTTCCTGAGAGCAATCAAGGATGCAAACGTTGACGCATCTCCCTCGACATTCCAGTCTGTGCGACGATTTTCTTCAAGACGGACATATCCGTCGCCAGAAAGTCGGTGAAGTATTTCTCGCAGGGGCGTACGCGAAATGCCGTACTCCTTTGATAGGCTTACTTCATCGATGTCCGACCCTCGATTAATATCCAACGATAAAATGCGTTTTCGCAGATCATCTGAACAAATTGACTCGTTTGGTTTTGGCACAATTTTTTCCTATAAAAATAGTATGCAATATTAATACAATAATCGTCAATATAGTGCTATCACACAAATACGAACACGCATCATTTTGCATGTCAGCCGACTTCACAACTAATTTTGAGTTTTAGTGCTAAGTGCTTTGGTCTTTCGCCACCTACCAGGTGTGATCCTGTAGTGAGCGAGAAACGTTCAAGAAAACTTTGGGGCTCTTATAAAAAAAATCTACGTATTACGTAGCGTTTTTAATTGTAAATAATGATCTTGGTATTTATCATGAGGAATTTCGAAATGGTCACGTTGGGTTTGATTGGACTTAATCTTCCTCAGATTTAGCAATTTTAAAATAAAGTAATTAATGATAAGGTTTACATGTTTATTTAATGTATTTCCAGAAAATTGTAAGTGGTTTGATCGATTAATGGAGAAGAAATATTGCGAAACTGGCCTAATAAAATTACCCGTAGTTATTTTCTGATAGCATTAATTGCATATATCCCATGCGTATTTTTTATTTTTGCATTCCCCGAATATGGAGGTGATAGTCGAGTTTATGCTCTAATAGCGAATAACATTTTGAATGGTTGTGGCGTATCTATATCTGAACTAGGCAGTGATATTTGTGTTCCCCATTTTGGAGGCAACCAAGGTCCAGGTTATCCTTTATTTATCGCATTAATATGGTCGCTCAGTGGCCATTCTGATCTCGCTGTGCGCTTGGTACAAGCAACGTTATACATAATGTCGATAGTGTATGTAGTTTATAGCATACATTATTATACATCCTCTTTAAAAAAAGCCGTTCTTGTTGGGCTAGTACTGGCCCTTTCACCACTTCATGTGGCTTGGCCACGGTTCATTTTCACTGAAACCTTAGCGTTAGCTGGCACCTTGTGGGTCTTTGGTGAGCTCATAATATCATTACGTTGTAAAAAACTGCGTATGTTACCAATCGGAATAGCGTTGATTTGTGTAACTTTTATAAGATTAGACGCAATTTTGTTAGTTTTACCTGTGGCTATCACCGCCTTTATGATCCATAAACCACTAGATGCGGTAAAAAGAGGTTTAATTGTTGCAATGATTTTAGCTGTTCCTTGGTGTGGCTGGCTTGTGCGCAATGCTTACGTAGGTTTGGAAAATGTTTTTGCTCCAGAATATGTTAATTTATATGCAAAAGCACCAGGATTGTTCAGTTGGGTTGGGGTTTGGAGTACCAACCAGTACAGCTCAATAGCTGTAATTTTTCCAGTATATAATCGATCTTACGATAAAATAGTAGTTGATAAGGATGCCTACTCAACTCCTAAAGAACGCGAATTAGTAACAGCTTTACTTAAAGAGTTACAGACTTATAAAAACAAACCCTTTCCACATCATATCGATAGTAATTTTTCACTACTAGCTAAAAGCCGTATTAAGGCTGATCCCTTTGAATACTATATAGCTGTCCCAATAAAACGAATTTTCAATTTTTGGACTAATCCGAACGCAAGCTATGGATGGCCGGGATTTGGCAATATTTTAACTAATCAAGATAGATTAGACATTATGGAAGCGGGCATCATTGCAAAGCTTATTTTGATAAAAGATTATCCGGTGCTCGTTACTGGACGAATTATTACCCAAAGTTGGAAATTCCTTTTGTACTTAGGTTTACTTCTAACTCTCTGGCTAAGTTTCAAGAATAAAATATATACTGACTGGAAATTAATTTATTTGGTGCTCTCATTAGTATTTGCACGGAGCTATTTAGCTGGATATTTAGGTCTGTTGGAGGCACGGTTTTCAGTAACGCAAATGCCAATTATTGAGATAATTGTAACCTTAGTGTTGATTGATGCATTTTCGAAATGGAAAAAAAGTAGAGTATAGTAGATCCTTGAATATTCTTTGTTGAAATCTCTTTAGGTCGATTAATTTGAATTAGTAATTGAAATAAATTCACTGTATTCACGGATATAGTCAGATTCATCGTAGTCATGGGAAGCAAGAACCAAGAAAACAGATCCTGGATCAAAATTAACTTCTGATGCCCAAATCATCGGTGGTATGTATAAACCTTTCCAAGGCTGGTTGAGCTTGATTTTTTTTTTGGAATAGCCATCATCAAGGATCACATCATAACTACCGGAGATACATATAAAGATTTGATGTAAGGAATAATGTGCATGAGCTCCTCGGTCTCCGCCTCTTGGAACATCATAAATGTAAAATATACGTTTAATAGCAAATGGCACATGGTTGTTTCCTTCGATAAAGGTTAATTTTCCACCAGGTTGTTTGATTGTTGGAAACTCTAAAAACGGACAGTCATTAATAGTGGGTTTATTCACTTTTAATTTTCCCTAGAAAGATTTTCTTTGATATTAAGTAAAAAATTGGAGTTAGCAAAGCTATTGCTAACAGTGGTGCAATTTTTTCTGAAAAACCAATTAAATCAATAAAAATCCAAAGAGCTATTATATTCACAAAATATTTTGCCAAATGATATATCAAAAAATTCATTCCACTTTTAATAGCTATTTTTTTTTTAAAAACCCAGTTTGAACTTAAAAAGTAGCTAAAAATTAGTCCAAATAAGTAGGTGATAGAAAAAGCCCAGACATACGGTAATAAAAACAAAAAAATAAGATATAAAAAATATGTTAGTGTTGTATTTAATACACCTAAAATTATAAATCTTATTAAATACAAATTACCAAATTTCGTCTATGACAGAATCCGGCTTTTTGTCAATTTCGTTAAAAATACGCCATAGATATTCGCCAATGAGTCCAAGCATAACGATAATTAAGCCTAACAAAAATGTTATAAGTGCAACCAGAGTGATAAAGCCCGGTGTGGGGGTTTCAAAAAAAAATGAATTGATTACTACAATAGCCCCGTATATAAAACTCGCTAAGGCTACTGTCAGTCCGATGCCGGAAATTATACGAATCGGCGTCACCGAAAATCCGAGCATCACATCAAAAAAAGTAGCTAGTTTCTTTGATAAAGTCCATCTAGATTTCCCACTTTTGCGAGCTCTACGATGATAATAAATTGTGTCAGGTTCATATCCTATCCAATAGGCTAAAAGTGGTAGAAATACACTTTTAGAGCTATTAAGAAGGTGGGGAAGGAACGTTTTATCCATCAATGATAAGTCATATCCACCAGCAGGATAATTTTTAATCACGATTAATCGCAGAATTTTATAGTAAAGTTTAGCAAGATTTTTTTTAAACAGTGGGTCATCTCTAGTCCGTCGAACACAAATAACAAATTTTGATCCAGACAACCAACGGTCTACCATTTCTAAAATGAGATTAGGTGGGTCTTGTAGATCTGCTGCAAGGACTGAAAATGCATTACCAGTAACAAACTTAAGGCCAGCTTTCACAGCCTTAACAGCGCCGAAGTTGCGAGTTAATTTTATAATTATAGTTTCTGGTCGTGTTTTTTTAAATTCAAGCAAAATATCTAAAGATTTGTCGCCAGACCCATCATCAATAAATATTAATTCAAGGCATATTTGTTTCTTGCTCAGGTCTTTTTCGACCAAATTGAGCTCTTCAAATAATTTTGGTAGGCTACCCTCATTGAAATACACTGGTATCAAGACTGAAATTGTATTTTTCATGACACTCACTTTAAAATAGTATATTCGAATTGACTTCGTGAATTTTTGTTCGAATTTGTATTATTAATAATCTTTAGCACCATTAAAGCCTAGTAGCATTTTAACCAACAAACTTTAAATCAATTTATCTGAACTTACTAGTCTATTTGCACTATGCTACTCAAGCTTTTCAATAGTATAAACTTTTACAAGCTTTTTTCATATAGTCGAAACTCAAGAGAAGCTCTAGTTATATTGGCGTTTTGGTTTTTAGCCAAACCGTGGATTAAATGAGAGGTAAATATAATCCATTCATTATTTTTGGGCATATTGTTTTGAGATCTCTTTTGTTGTCCCATCTTAGAATACTATTAACATTATATTCTTGACCATTTAATAGACTTCCAGCTTTTTTTTGATCTTTCTATTTTTATTTCAGGTATTAAATGAGATCTCGGAACAAGGAGAAGTCCCGAGAGTTTATCTACACCACATATTGGGATCCACAAATTAAGAATTTTAGGAACGTACCCAGATTCATCAAATGCATGATAGATATCTTTATGAGATGGGTTGTAACTTATACTATTGGGTCTATTCAGTATTAAAACGATTGGCTCTGAAATCAAATCAGCTAAAGAATTATTAAAACTCAAACTAGTCCCCAGGTATGAAGATAAGTTTTCTACAATCTTTTCAGAATCAATATCTAAATCAGCTGGAAATAAGGAACGCGTTCTATTAATAATTTTTGTATGATCGTAATCATTCACCTATTGATGATAGGTCTCTAACGAAAATTCTTTTTCAAACTTAATTTTAGGGTTTATTTCTTGGATAATCGCTAAAACTTTGTCTCGTATTTTATCTTTTACGATTGAAATATCAAAAATGTCTTGAGTATTTATTACAGTGTAGCCCTCAGGGTACCACGCATGGTTTTTTGTTAAATCACCAAAACGCTCAGATAATATTTCGTTTTTCCCAACAAAAAAATTTTCTTTTGATGCAAGGTCAACAGAAAAATCCCGCCCATCTATTGAGTATGTGTGCTGCATTTTTTTCTTTCTCCATATCTGTTCATATTCTTATACTTTCATCTTTTCCACTTTGCAATCTAGATTGTCTCAAGGATAGTTTTCAGCTTTATCAGGATATAAATCGTAAAATACAGAAATGATTTTAATTAACAATCTATCAAAAAAAATGAGGACTATCGTGGCGAATTAAACGAGGCCATCGCAACAGTACTTGATAGCTCTAACTTTATTCTTGGGAGTAAAACAAAAATTTTGAGTCGCTGTTTACTAACTATATTCAAGTTAATCACTGCCGTTGCGTTGCTAATGGAAACCGATGCAATTGAACTTACATTACGGGCGCTCGGGCTACAATTGTAATCCCCAACCAACAAACCGAAATGAATGTAATAGGTGGAAACAATAGAAAGAACTCTTGGAAACAAGACCAAACGCATATTTACAATCCTTAGACTTGGTTAGGATTTTAATGCACTCAATCTGGTGGGTGCAGTCGGCATTCTATTCTGTAAATTCTATTATCATTCTTTTTTTAATTCGGCTAAGGCAAAACCATCCAATCCAAAATTATTTCCATTATAAAAAACAAAAAGCTTTCCATTTAACTCAATTGGTGCAGCGTACATGATCGCTTCACTATCAAAACTGTCAGCTGTAACTTTTAGATTTAACTTTTCATCTAGCCTTAACCAATTTTTTCCATCATCAGATTCAGCATATCCAAGTCTATAAGACCCAAGTGCTTTCTTCCTAATGGAATAGAACATTCGGTAGCTTCCATTCTTATTTCGAAATACATAGGGTCTACCAAAACCATGTTCATTTTTATCTTTAATTGGAATTTGCACTTCTCCTCTATTTGGCCAATTTATGCCATCCAACGACTCCACATATCTTATATCATACACGGGCATCTCTTTGTCATGGATATTTAACCATTCACTCCCAGCAACATACCAAAGTTTATATAATCCATTTTCGTAAAGGCAAAAAGGCCCACCACGGAAATATAACTCAGCAACACTCCTTTCAAGAACAGGCACCTCATAACAACGCTTAAAAGAATTTCCACCATCTGTACTAACAGCTATACCGGATAGTAATCGATATCTAATCTTAGTGCCTAACTCAAAGCCAGCATAATATAAATATAATTTACCACCACCCACATTTACAACGCTACAGGTCAATATCCCATTTTCATCAAAAGTCCCGGGCCTTCCCACGTCAAATAATGGGGTTTTGGAAACATTCATTATTTTTTTTGGGTTTTTTGACGATATATCTACATAACCAGGTCTTCCAATGCCGTCCTCGTCACAAAAAGTTACAAATACTCTTATACATTCATCATTTAATTTCATCGGTGTTGGGATCATAGCATGCGTTTTTGCCCAGCTAGAGAATCCATCAGGTTTGTAAATCAAACCATGTTTTTTCCATTCCATAAGTATTCAATCCTTTAACTTGAAAAACCTTTCAGTTGAAACCTTGGATTTCTCAATTAGGTCAGATCTAAACATGGAATTAGGATCACTACTTTTCTGCAAAGTCACGCTAGGACCGATCCAATTGTCTTTTCCTACGGTAATATTATTGGAAATCGTTGAGTTAACTCCTAAAAACGAATTTTCACCGATATCAGAGAGTCCTGCAATAACTACATGTGATGAAATAAAAGAATTTTGCCTAATTACGGAATGATGACCGATGTGGTTTCCACTCCAAAGCACAACATTGTTATCAATTTTTACAAAAGGCTGAATGGTGTTATCTTCAAAGATAAAACAATGCTCACCAATTTTGACATTTGGCCATATGAATGCACGGGAGCTAATATATGAAGCAAGCTTAAAGCCTTGAGATTTTGCCTCCTCTGAAAGACGAGTTCTCAACCTATTTAATTGAGTATATGTTGCTGCTACATAAACAAAATGTTGCTTGGGATCAAATAATTTACCGAGTTCTTCAAATGGCACCAAGGGTAATTGATTAAATGAGTCGCCAGTCCGGTAAGATTCCTCGACCGAGAAAGCAACGACTTTAAAATCAGAATCATTTTCAAAATACTCATAAGCAATTTCAGCAAAATAGGAATTTCCTACTATAACTAACTTTTTTGTTTTCATTTATCTCTCATGGTCTGAAAATTAGGATGTCTTCTCGTCTGTTAGACATGGGCAGGCGCTTAGCTTGTGGAACTACCCAAGCGTCAAATCCTTGGGCCCTCGCTCTTGATATAATTGCTAAAACAACGCTGTCATCTATGTTTTGAGGCTCAGTTTTGTTAAATGTAACAAATGGAGGCTTATCTTGCCCAGAAAATTCTTTATGACGACGAATACCACTTTCACTCGAAAAAAATCTTTTTCTCATTGTGACATTGGGAATATCACCTAAAAGCATTTGACCGCCTGGGGCTAAGAGAAGTAGGCATTCATCTACAAAGTTCCACAAATTATCATTTGCGAAAACATATTGGATCACGCTGTACGCTATAATTACGTTAACAGTTTCACGAAGAGTGATCACATCTTTTTTGAGCGCGTTAGGGAATGATCCAGAGTATTTTGTGATTCTTGGATTATCTGGCAGATGGTTTAGCATTTCCTTACTATCTACTAGCAAAAGGTTGGAGTCCTTTTTTTCGCACGTATCAACTAACATTAAAGGCAGATTGGAGCATCCAGGCCCAATTTCTAGGACATTCTGAAATCTGAGCTTTAGATTGGGTAGTTTGTTGACAAAGTCTTTAAATATTAACTTTTCTTTGCCTTCACGGTATTCATTAGGAAATCCGACCTTTTCATGCCTCGATAGACCTTTATTTTTTGCCATTTTACTAAAGTCGTCGAAAGTTAAGTTGGCAAACCTGTTGGTATTCAATACTTTATTCATTGGCAAAGTTTATACTATATAAGTTTATTGTAAAACCTATATGTAAGTACTAAAGTCCACAAAGTTCAAATTCATAAAAAATCTTAATAAGAATTTTAAAAAAATCGGTAACTAAAAAAATGCGAAAGCAGAAGACACTTCTAGAATATGCAAAATCTTTTCAGTGTTGCATAGTTGATTTTGATGGCACGCTTTTGGACAGTAATGAGATCAAGTAAAAGTCTTGCTTATACACTTTACTATTCATTGGATTGGAAAGATCAAAAGCTCAAGCAATCGGTAAAGAATTTATTTTTCGTAGTGGCGAGCAAAGAGACACAAAATTTTCTGGAATGTTACTAAGCAAGTTAGTTATAAAAGGCACTTAGAACTGACAGAAGCAGACTAGGGAAATTACAACGAGCAAGAATGAGTGACAAAGCACTTGAGAAGATGAAACAAAAGAAGTGTACAAGAGATAGGTTTTACGAAAGGTCTCGTTCATTAAATATTGATGCAACTGATGATGCAATCTGGGATACAGTCAAAGATGTAGTGACAAAGATTAATATTCTAAAGGACCGAATGAAGACAGATTTATTGGCAGACAAAGATAAGTCTGAAGATGAATATAAGAGTGAGTTATGAAACTGTAAGAAACGAGAAAGAAGTGCTGTTAAGCAATTGCAACGAATAAAAGAAACAATTGCAAAGATTGAAACTGACGAAATTTTAGAGAAAATGGATGTCTCTCTTTACAAAAAGGTAAGAAGAAATCTTGATGATGAAAGAGGTATAGCAACAAATGATTTGGAACAACTTAGATTACATCTTCAAGAATTATAAAAGAAGAAAAGATGGATTGATTGGGTAGGGAAGTATAAAGAAACTTATGAGGATGTAGACCACTTTACACCGGAACAGAAAAAAGATTACTTACATGGACTGCTAGACAAGATTGACATTTTCTTGGAAAAAGAAACACTTGAGCATAAAATAGAAATACTCTTCAAATTGCCCGTCGTTAATGATGAGTTCAAAGTTAAACGAAAGTTGGAAGGTGGAAAACGAGTTTATGAAATTAGAGATGGAATACACAAACAAACATTACAAGGAAACTACACTCCAGTTGGCAAAACTAAAAAAAAAGATGGTGGCTATCGTGCATGGATGTCCAGCGGAAACGGATGGGAAAATATAAATGACACTCATTATCCTCAATACGATTGTTGGTTGATGGAAAGCAAAGATGGGATAAACTGGAGAAAAAAGCCTCCGCAGAAATTCCTTGAATGCAATGTGAACAATTATAGGATTGGGCGACCTACGGTAAATAAAATAGCCGATGGCACTTATGAGCTGAGAGTGACATCTGATACGAGAGCTAAAGAATATAGTTGTTTTCGATTAAGTTCAAGGAGTGGAAAAAGGTTCACTTCAAAAAGAATTCAAGAATTGCCCCGAGGAAGATTAGGCGCATGGGATGAAAAAATTACTTGCTATCCAATTAGGCTAGATACAAGTTACGGCGAAAGTTATTTGTTTTATAATGGTAATGAAATGGGGCGAACTGGTGTGGGCTTTGCAAGTCTGAAAGAGTGAATTTGTGATCGAAATCGTTAACTATACAAAAAAACACAAACTACAATGGGATAAGTTTGTTCGCACTTCTAAAAATGGAACATTTTTATTTTATAGGGATTACATGGACTACCACAAAGATCGTTTTTGCGATCATTCGCTGTTAATTTTTAAAAAAGACAAATTAATTGCCTTATTACCTGCTAATAAACGATCTGATGGCACTATCAGTTCTCACGATGGGTTAACTTATGGAGGACTACTTACAGGCACCGAGATGAATATCTCACTAGCACTTGATATTTTCGATGTACTGTTAAGCTATCTTCGGTTAACTAAAGCAAAAAATCTGTTATACAAACCTATTCCACATATTTACCATTTATATCCTGCTGAAGAAGATCTCTACGCTCTTTTTAAAGCTGGAGCTACACAAGTAAGAAATGATGTGTCATCAAGCATAAGATTAAACCAACAGTTGGGCTTTTCGAAGTTGCGCAAAAGGGGAGTGAAAAAGGCAAAAAAGAATAATGTAATAGTTTCTAGTAGTGATAGCTGGAACGAATTTTGGGAAATTTTGATACAAAATTTGGCTGAAAAATATAATGTGGCTCCAACTCACAACTTAGATGAAATGATATATCTAAAAAATATGTTTAACGATAATATTCGTCTTTATACTGCAGTTAAAGCAAAATCTATTGTTGCCGGTTTGGTTGTTTATAAGTGTGGTCGAACAAGTCACGTACAATACATAGCATCTAACGAACTTGGTCGGGGAATGGGAGCAATAGATGCTATTGTAAATTATCTAATATATGAAACTGTTGATGATCACGAGTGGTTTGATTTTGGAACTTCAACTACCGAAAATGGATGGGTTCTAAATCAAGGTTTATCTCATCAAAAAGAATTATTTGGAGCTAGAACGATTTCTTATCAGCAATTTTCTATTCCACTTTAATTTCTCAGCTAAAAAATATCAAATGTGAGAAATTTTTTTAAATACAGTAGCCTTTTTAAGAGGTCTAAGATGCTTCTGATTAACGCCATTGGAAAGCATAAAGTGGAAGATAATTGCGACATAAATACTTAAGAAGGAGGAATGATAAAGTGCAATTAAGCAATTGAAAATATTGAATAAAAAATTTATAGTGACAAATTGATAAGAAATTAAATAAAATTAAAAGTCTACCCTGAACTTATTATCTATAGGTGATAATAAATAAGATGAGCCAAGAAAAAGTACAGCACAGTTTGTTAGGGAAATCTTTACATTGGTTTTTCGTTCTTTTATTCGTGTATGGGATATTCAAGCAAATTGAAAACAAAGAGCAATTAAATGATTTAGAGCTTCTTAGATCAGAAATGTTTTTTGCGGTGTTTTTCTTGTTATTTATAGTATTTCGGTTCATTTACATGAAAAGAAGATACAAAACCGCGCTTCCTTTAGATACATCGAAAATACAATTTATAGCAGCAAAAATTGTCCATATTTCAATGTATTTTGCTCTCGCTGGAATTGCAATATCAGGCTTGGGAATTGGGCTCCTTTTCTGGATGGGTTATAAAGATGGCCTTTTGATTGAATTTGTAATTTGGGTCCACGAATTGCTTTTCTCTACTATATTATGGTTGATTTCCATTCATATATTAGCAGCAATATATCATAGAACCCAAAACGATTATGTTTGGAGCTCTATGGTTCCCTTTTTAAAGGAGAAGGTCAAATAAAAGAGCAATGGATAAGGTTTTTAAAGTTTGTAATAAGGATGAGTGGGAATGCGTAAAAAACAATGACTTCTATGAAGGATCAAAAAATGATCAACGGGATGGATTTATCCACTTTTCTACCTCAGTACAATTGAAAGAAACCTTAGAAAAATATTTCAAGTCGGAAAGTCCTTTGTATTTGCTGGAAGTAAAAACAGATGATGTAGAACTGGTTTGGGAAATAAGTAGAAATAATCAGTTATTTCCGCATTTATATAAACCATTGCCTTTGAGTATGGTTAGTAAAGTTTATAGAATTTTCATCGATGCTGAAGGAAGGCATATTATCCCTAATCATATTTTAAATGGTTAGTAACTTTATTTTGAAACAACTTAAACGTTACATGCAGGTAAGATTTTTTATTTCCTTTCATTGAGTTATGCATAAAAAAATAGTACGGATATTAGACTTTTGGTTCGAAGACTGCGATCAAAGAGATTGGTTTAAAAAAGATGAGTATTTTGACAACCAAATTAAAAACAAGTTTAGCTATCTAATAGAAAATGCGATTCATGGGTATATTAATGATTGGCAAAAATCTTTAGAAAGCTCTCTAGCTCTTATCATACTAACTGACCAATTTACTAGAAATGTTTTTAGAGGAACACCCAGGTCCTTCTCAGGCGACAGATTAGCTTTAGAGACTTGCTTACATTGTTTATGTGCTTTTGATATTAGCCAACAAGATAGAGCAAGGTCTCACTTTGTCTTAAAACCGTTAATGCATAGTGAAAGTTTAAAACTTCAAGAAATGTCTCTTCCATTATTTCGAGCGCACACCTCTGAAAAAGTCTACCAATATGCTTTAAAACATAGGAATATAATTGCCAGATTTGGCAGGTTTCCACATAGAAATGCTATCTTAGGTAGAAAATCAACAAAATCAGAAATACAATTCTTAAGAAGCCCTGGATCTTCATTCTAGCGCATTGATTACTAATTAAAGACTTATCAAACAGGATTTGACTTCTCAACCAATTTCACAAAAAAGCTTGCTCCTATCGGTGATAGTTCATCATTAAAATCATATCTCGGATTGTGGACAGCTGCTCCAACGCCCTGCCCCACATGAAAATAACACCCTGGACGCTTCTCTATCATATATGAAAAGTCTTCAGACGCCATTATTGGTTTAGCATCTATGTCAACATTTTGTGCACCCACTATCTCTTTAGCCACTTCAGCTGCAAATTTTGTTTCTCTCTGGTGATTTACTGTAGGGGGATAACCATAGTTGTAGTCCAACTTTATTTTACCTCCAAAACCTCTGCTGTAACCCTCGCATAATTCTTTTAGCCTTTTTACAATCAGTTCTTGAGCTTCTTTGGAAAGAGTTCGAACAGTTCCATTGATAAACGCATCGTTGGGAATAATATTATGGGTCGTTCCAGCATGAAACTGCGTGATAGAAATAACCACTTTATCCAAAGCCGATAAGTTTCTGGATGAAATAGTTTGTATAGCTTGTACAAGCTGCGCCCCAGTAATGAGTGGATCAATTGTTTCATCAGGCTCCGCTGCATGACCACCTTGACCAATAATTTTAATCGTAAAATCATCTGCTGCTGCCATGTTCGGGCCAATGCAAGTCTTAAAAATACCCATAGGAGACCCAGGATCATTGTGGATTCCATAAACCTCATCGATCTGAAACTTCTCCATTATGCCTTCTTCACACATGACTTTTGCTCCTCCTCCCCCTTCCTCAGCAGGTTGGAAAATCAGGGCAACATTCCCAGAAAAACTTCTTCTCTCACATAAATATTTAGCAGCTCCTAAAAGCATAGTTGTGTGTCCGTCGTGTCCACAAGCGTGCATTACACCAGTTCGTTTAGATTTATATTTTTTATTAGTCATCTCTGTTAAAGGCAATGCATCCATATCTGCTCTAAGCCCAATTGTTTTGCCATTAGATTTACCATTAATTATTGCAACGATGCCTGTTTTTGCTATTCCAGAATAGATTTCATCTACACCAAATTCTTCTAGTTTAGATTTTACAAACTTTGCTGTCTCAAAACATTCGAATCCGAGTTCTGGGTTAGCGTGGATTTGATGCCTCCATCCTTGCATCTCATCGAAGTAATCTGCTATCCTGTTTATTACGGGCATAGTAACCTCAAGTTTAGTTTTTGGACTTAAATCGAGCAAAAAATATTATATCATGCTTGCTAAATTTGGAAAGGGCTTTTGAAAGGCGAGATAACAATGATAATCATTGATCAACCACCAGCTGAAAAAAATTTTGTTCAAAACCCCTATGATTTCTATCGGTATATCTTAAAAAGAGGTGGTGTTTGTTTCTGGAAAAATTACAATCAAAAGGCATTTTTTAATTTTAACACCATAAATAAAATTTTTAAGGACAAGAGACTTGGTAGAGAGTTACCGCTAGGCTTTAAACAACCTGATGCGAAAAATCTTAGTGATTTTCATAGAATTGAGAGGAACTCGATGCTAGAATTGGACGGGGAAAGACATGCTCGATTAAGGGGATTGGTATTACGCGCTTTTACGACTAAAAACATACAAAAAATATCTAAAGATATTGACACGCTTTGTACTCAATTATTGGATAATATTAATGAGAATGAAGCAGATCTGATAGAAAGATATGCAAAACAAGTCCCAGTAATCACTATTGCTCGCCTATTAGGAATACCGGAAGAAATGTCAGATCAATTGTTAAAGTGGTCTAATTCAATGGTTGCCGTATACCAGGCAAACATTTCAGAAAAAGGCAAAGGCTTAGCAAATCAATCCTCCAAAGAATTCTTTGAATATATTAAAACATACGTGGCTGAACGTCGTTCTAAGCCAGCAGATGATTTAATTACTCATTTGATAAACGCTGAAAAAGATAAACAAAAGCTCAATTTTGATGAGTTAGTTTCAACTTGCATTCTATTATTAAATGCAGGGCATGAAGCGACGGTTCATACTATAGGCAATGGAATAAAAGCATTACTTTTGAACAAAGTTGATTGTCGTTTTTTAAAAGAGAAAGACTGGCATAGTATTGTAGAAGAAATTCTAAGATATGATCCACCACTTCATATCTTTACGAGGTTTGCATACGAGAATTTAACTATTGATGATATACACATTGCTCGTGGTGAAAAAATTAGCTTGGTAATAGGTGCTTCCGGCCACGATGAAAGCCGATGGGACAGACCCGCTGAGTTCACACCAAATAGACGTCCTTTAACTCATAATTCTTTCGGTGCAGGTGCACACTTTTGTCTTGGAGCCCCTTTAGCGCGCTTAGAAATAAATTTTGCGCTTAAAAACCTATTCAATAAAAAAAGACATATTAAGTTACTTCAAAAGCCTGAGTATGCTGATATTTATCACTTTCATGGGCTCAAGTCATTAAATGTTGAAATGCGCTAAATGATCTCTAAACTGATTTTAAAAAATACTGTGTAATCAATAATGTTTAATAGATTTAAATTATGAGACATTTTAGCTTTGTCTTCGCTTTTGCGATTTTTTTATTTTCAATAAACTTAGGCCTGTTGGAGAACTTTATATCTTTGAATGATCTTTTAAGAGAAAACCGCATCTATTACTTTAAAGATAATAAGGACCCTGTAAGTGGACCAGTCAAAACATTTTGGAACAATGGTTATGTAGAAAACACCGGGACACTATTAGACGGCTTAAAAGTGGAAGATTGGGAATATTTTCATGATAACGGTAAATTGCGAGCAAAAGGTTCTTATATCAAGGGCAAAAAGAATGGAAATTGGTTAACTTTCTTCAATAATGGAAACATGCGATCACAAGAAGTATATGTAGAGGGTGTTAATTCTGGGGTTTGGAAATTTTACTATCAAAGCGGCAATATTAGGACGGAAGAGGAGTATAAAAATAACAATCTAGAGGGGATTTGGAGATTCTATCTTGAATCAGGAGAATTGATTGAAAGCGGATACCAAAAAAATGGCGTTAGAGACGGAGTTTTAGAAATATTTGATAAATCGGGTGATCTGATTAAGAAGGAAACATGGGCGATGGGTATTCTTAAAGAAGTTGAGTTATACTGAATGCAAGAAAAAAAATTCATGGAAGTCATTAACGAAAGAAAATGTTATGGAACTAAGTTTCAGCTTGCTGTCTGGAAAGAGATCGCAAAAATAACACCTGGAGAGACTAAAACATATTTAGAATTAGCAAATAATATTGGCAAACCCAAATCGGCCAGAGCGGTGGCAAATGCTTGTGGCAAAAATCCTTATCCTGGCCCGATACCTTGCCATAGAGTAATAAGATCCGATGGGTCTTTGGGGGGGTACAGTGGCTCTGGGGGAGTTGAAACCAAACGAACGCTACTTCTAAATGAAAGTGGTTATTTCAATTAAGTATATAAATTGAAGGTAGAAAACCAAAGAAATATTTTAGCATTGGCTTCGGCACAAGCTGTTTTAGGCTCCCAAATGCCCATGTATATTATCTTGGGAGGTCTTGTGGGACAATCTCTCGCTAGCAATGTTTGCTATGCGACCATACCTATATCCCTTTTAATTGTTGGTTCAATGGTAAGCGCTCCTATTCTATCTAATCTGATGCAATCGACAACAAGAAGACTTGGCTTAATTATTGGGAATCTAGCGGGGTTAATTGGCTCATTGACTTCACTCTTAGGGATATTTCTTAGATCATTCGAGCTTTTTTTATTGGGCTCTTTTTTTTCAGGTGGGTATATGGCTTCCCAGGCATTTTATAGGTTTACAGCTACAGATAATTGTGAAGACAGATTTAAAGCTCAAGCTATCTCAACTGTTCTTTCTGGCGGCCTAATTGCAGCCATATTAGGTCCCCTTATTGTGAAAATGTCTTTAAGTCTAGATAATTCTATACCATTTTTATATTCTTATTTAGCTATTGTAATCCTGAATTGCTTAGGTCCTTTCATATTGTCTTATGTCAAACCGATTACTGCATCAAAATCATCTGGGGGAAACATAATTGATAATAATCAGTTAAACAGAGAAAACTTGAACAGACCGCTTGTAACTATTTTAAAAAGCCCCGTGATCTTTGTCTCGATAATCTGTTCAATGATTGCTTATGGCGTAATGAACCTAATTATGACTTCTTCACCTATCGCGATAGTGGGATGTGGATTTGGAACTAATCAAGCAGCCAATGTTGTTTCAGTCCATGCGCTGGCAATGTTCACTCCCTCCTTCGTGACAGGGAAATTGATAAAAAAATATGGGGAAAAGTCAATAATATCCACAGGAATGATTTTATTCTCGCTTGCAGTGCTTATTGCTTATCAAGGTGTAGATATTTCGAACTTCTACATATCATTAATATTAATTGGTATAGGGTGGAATTTTAGCTTCATCGGGTCAACAAGTCTGTTAACTAAAAACCATTACCCGTCCGAAAGGGGAAAGGTTCAAGGTATAAATGATTTTTTTGTTTTTGGTTTTGTCGCACTATCATCGGTAACCTCAGGTTGGCTAATGAATTGCAGCGCAAACTCCTCTCAGATAGGTTGGGAGGTTGTAAATTTAACAGCTACTCCCTTAGTGATATTCGCCTTAATCTCTCTAATTTGTTTATGGATTGCAAATCACTCTAAATTTCGAAAAACATAAAGTGATGGCGTAAATTTTGCATTTGATTTGGGTTAAACTTACGTAATGGAAAAATATAATGGTCAATTTATTTAGAATCTTTGTTATTTTAACGTTATTTCTTGTACATTTTTCTATTTTTGGTGATAGCCACAACAAACAGAATAACTGTCCTGAAGACAATATTGCAACGCTTTATGACCTGATTTACGGAAATTATTTACCTTTTGAGCCCCCACTTGATGAAGAAGGAAACATTTCTTTGTCACCAGAGGAGTTATTTGTAATGAAATCAAAGCACTTCTTTAATCAAATTAAGAAGGTTGAGCCAGTCAAGATTTCTTTGGCTACCTACGCTTCACTTTCAAAAGAAGTTCCTGAGTCCCTAAGTGATTTTGAAACTCGAATCAAAATTATCTTACCAGATTGCCAGATTATCTCTCTTTACAGAGGTTCTCCTATCGAAAAAATTACAACAGATTTTGAAACGCTACAACTTATTTCAAAAATGGCAAAAGATGCAAATTTAAATTCTTTTACATTTTTTGCCGCAAATAAAATAAGCATAAAGCCATTAGACTTTACCTACGTTCAAAATATGCTCAAAAATGATTACTCTTTTGATCCGGAGGTACTGACAAACTTGATGCCAAAAAAAATGATTGATAGATATTTTCCTGGTAAAATCATACCAGTCGCTAATTTATCTGAGGCTGCTCTGCTTACTTTTATTTCAAAGGGTGGTGAGATAGAGAATAAACCTAAAGATGTTTTTTTTATAAAGCCAAAAAGCTTTTCCGGCATATCAGAAAGTTTTTCTGCAATAATGGTCGACGACAATGGAAATTTAGAAACATTCGCTGCGTTAAACACTGATCTTATTGTTCAGTTATTTAACAGGTATGGCATTAAGACTGAAGTAATTTCACTCAGAGAGGTATTCACTGATGACACGGGCAGTTGTAACCTTGACCCCGCAGGCAGGTGGTATCAACTCATTGGAGGGCGAAAAATACGAAACTGCCCTTTTTTCAGTATGACTAGAAAGATGCTACAAAAACGAAGCTATTTAAAGACTATTGACTTCGTGGAACAAAATACAAACTTTGCCAGATTAGATGAAATTATCCGGAAACATGTACTTAAGGATAGCGTTGAAGGCTAACAATTTTCTTTTGAAGCACATCTTTGCTTTACAAACATAAAAATTTTAGATATCTCCAAAAATTGAATTTGTACAAAAAAAGGAAATGTCTATGTTACTCAATCCATTAATTCCCGTATTTTTCGGTCTTTTTGGACTTCTATGCGCGTTCTTAGTCTACTTGCAAGTCAAAAGTGCTAACGAAGGCACTGGTAGAGTTAAAGAAATCGGTGACGAAATCCATCTCGGTGCAATGGTATTTATGGCCGCTGAATATAAAATATTAAGCATGTTTTGTGTCATTTGTTTAGCTGCACTCTACTATTTTCTAGGCTTGGAAACTGCTCTTGCATTTTTTCTTGGGGCTGTATGCTCAGGATCTGCAGGATATATTGGAATGTACACCGCAACTAAAGCTAATGTAAGGACTGCAGTGGCGGCTAGTGAGGGTGGTGCTGCTCCAGCGCTTAATGTAGCATTTTTTGGTGGTTCAATTATGGGCCTAACCGTTGCCGCGATGGGATTAGTTGGCATAGGGATTCTTTTCTATAATTTCGGTGGAGATTTAAAGCAAATACATGCAATTGAGGGCTTCGCGATGGGAGCTTCATCCGTTGCGCTTTTTTCGCGAGTTGGAGGCGGAATTTTTACAAAAAGCGCTGACGTCGGCGCAGATTTAGTCGGAAAAGTCGAGGCTGGAATTCCAGAAGATGATCCTAGAAACCCAGGTGTTATTGCAGATAACGTGGGGGATAATGTGGGGGATGTTGCAGGCATGGGTTCCGATATTTTCGAGTCCTACTGTGGATCGATTATTGCATCTATAATTTTGGCTACAACTATGTCGGCTGCTTCAGTTTCTTTGCTTGGCGGAAATGTTGATGCTTTGATTGGAATGCCATTGGTTCTTGCGTCCGTTGGTCTAATATGCTCTATCCTCGGTATCCTTACGGTAAGAATTTTTTCTAATAGTAGCCCTGAGATGGCGCTAAGGTACGGTACTATTGGTTCCGCTGTACTTTTTATTGTAGCTGCGTATTTCACTATCACATCTGTTGGGGTATCGGCAAATGTATGGATAGCGGTCCTTGTAGGCGCAATTGGTGGCATTGTTGTTGGATTAATAACAGAATATTACACAGGTGGAAAGCCAGTTCGAAAAATCGCTGAAGGGGGAGAAACTGGAGCTGCTACTATAATGATAACAGGGTTGGCTGTTGGTATGCAATCCGTGGCAATACCAGTGCTCGCGATAGTTGTAATAATTTTTACTGCTAACTCTTTCGCAGGCCTCTATGGCGTAGGAATGGCAGCCGTCGGTATGTTAAGTACCGTTGGAATTACGATGGCTATCGATGCCTACGGACCTGTAGCGGATAATGCGGGCGGTATAGCAGAAATGTCAGAGATGGGTAAAGAAACACGGGAGATAACTGACTCATTGGATGAGGTTGGGAATACAACCGCTGCCATTGGAAAAGGGTTCGCCATAAGTGCTGCAGCTCTAGCCGCTTTGGCATTGATAAGTGCATACATTGAGAAAATCAGCGGAAGTGACAGCAGTTTTGTGCTAGCTATCAATGACCCTTTAGTTTTAGCTGGTATGTTTCTTGGCGGCATTTTCCCATTTTTGGTTAGTTCGATGACAATGACTGCAGTTGGAGATGCAGCCTTTGACATGATCAAGGAGATTAGGCGTCAATTTAAAGAAATTCCTGGCCTTCTTGAAGGGAAAGCAAAGCCAGATACTGCCAAATGCGTAGACATCGCAACAAAGGCAGCGCTTAGAAAGATGATAGCTCCAGGTGCGTTAGCGGTTTTAGCCCCGGTTGTGGTGGGAACAATTTTAGGCCCTAAAGCATTGGGAGGAATGCTTGGCGGAGCACTAATATGTTGTGTAATGATGGCCTTGATGATGGCTAATGCTGGGGGCGCTTGGGATAATGCAAAAAAATACGTTGAAAAAGGCAACCTTGGTGGGAAAGGCTCCGAGGTGCATAAGGCTGCAGTGGTTGGTGACACGGTAGGCGATCCTCTAAAGGATACTTCAGGACCTTCGATGAATATTTTGATTAATGTTATGGCTATAGTTAGCTTGGTTATTGCCCCATTACTTATATAAAATAGTCCGTTAAGGCTTTACTATTTAAGTAGAGCCTTAACAATCCCAGATGCTTTTCCAAAATCCATTCTACCGCTGAACTTTTCTTTCAACTCACCCATAATTTTACCCATATCCTTTATAGTCAATTGCTCAGTAGCATCAATTATTTTGGAAATTTCTAAATGAATTTCCTCATCGGTAAGTTGATTAGGTAAAAATTCTTGTATAATTTTAATCTCTTCTCTCTCTCGCTCAGCAAGCTCGACTCTTCCACCCTCCTCGTACTGGATAATGCTTTGTTTTCTTTGTTTAACCATATTTGATAATATCAATATGATTTCTGCATCACTTACGCCTTCAGTATTCTCTTCTGACCTAACTGCAATGTCTCTATCCTTTATAGCAGCATTAATCAGTCTTAAAGTAGCTATTCGCTGTTTTTCTTGAGATTTAATTGCTTCTTTTAAGTTTGCATCTAATTCCGATCGCATAATTACCTCTCTATATCCAGGTCACAATCTTACACCAAATTATAAGATCGCCTATTTAACAATTTAA
Organism: uncultured Alphaproteobacteria bacterium; assembly: GCA_902619165.1. GTDB lineage: Bacteria > Pseudomonadota > Alphaproteobacteria > Rhodobacterales > Rhodobacteraceae > CACIJG01. The sequence goes on along the minus strand of CACNDI010000005.1, from coordinate 115,018 downwards.
TCTTTTATTTGCAATGAAAAAGAATAACTCATAGCTTGTAAAAAATTATTAATATTTTACTAATGATATATGAAGAAATTTTCTGGCTTATTATTATTGGAAGATGGTACAGCTTGGGATGCAATTGGCTATGGTAACGAGGGCTTTGGTGTTGGTGAATTATGTTTCAATACTTCAATGACTGGTTATCAAGAAATAATTTCAGACCCATCATATGCTGAACAAATAATTACTTTTACATTTCCACACATAGGAAATGTAGGTACAAATAGTAATGATAATGAGTCTTTAAAACCCATGGTGAAAGGGGTCATTACACGAGCAAAACCCTCTGAGCCGTCAAACTGGAGAAACGAACTCTCTTTTGATCATTGGCTTAATCGTAATAATATAACTGGAATTTATGGGATTGATACTCGGGCCTTGACTAGAAAGATAAGGGATTTGGGAGCTCCTAAGGCCATAATAAATTTCAACAAAAATGGTGATCACAACTTGGAATCCCTTAGACAAGAGTTAGCTAATTGGCCTGGAATTCAAGGAAGAGATCTCACCAGTAAAGTATATCTAATTAATGAACAACAAAAGAAAAACGAAACAAATATAATTAATGACTTGGCAAAAGTACTGGTATTTGATTTTGGAACAAAGTTAAATATAGAAAATTGTCTTAATAATCATAAAATAAACGTTGAAAAAATATCAGGTCATTCAACTTTTGACGAGATTATAGCATTAAAACCACATGGGGTATTGCTTTCAAATGGACCTGGAGATCCCGCTGCTACTAACAGATTTACTAATAAAGTACTTAAAAAGCTAGTTAGAGATACCTCTATTCCTATCTTTGGAATTTGCTTGGGCCACCAACTGCTAGGCCTAGCTTTGGGTGCAAAAACAGAAAAAATGAATCATGGTCATCATGGGGCAAATCATCCAGTATTAGATCTAAGGACTGGTAAAGTGGAAATCACGTCAATGAACCATGGGTTTGCGATCAACACTAAAAGTTTGCCACAAAATGTTTTTGAAAGCCACGTATCTCTCTTTGACGGATCGAACTGTGGAATTGAGCATAAAGATAAGGATATATTTTCTGTCCAATATCACCCTGAAGCAAGTCCAGGACCACATGACAGCCTCTATCTATTTAATAAATTTGTTAAAATGGTAATGAAATATAAAAATAATGAACGAGAAAAAATATCCTAATGTTATAATTTCAGGACTTGGAATATCTGGCTTGATTACTGCCTCTTTGCTATGCAAGGAAAAAATTAAAGTAGAGTGCTTTGAGCCACATGACATATCAAAGTTTCATGCGGATCAAAGGACTACTGCCTTTCTTAACCCCGCGATAGAGGTTTTTAAAGAAATAGGTATTTGGGAGGAAATAGAACCCTTCTCGCAACCGCTCAAGGAGATGGAAATAATTGATGTTGGAAGTCAAAAAAAAGAAAGGCCGGGCAGAGTAGTATTTGAACCAAAAGAAGTCAATATTGAAAACTTTGGTTATAACGTTCCCAATAGCATATTGCGATTGAAGCTTTTAGCCTGGCTTAAAAAGAACCAAAATTTTGTTTTAAACATCGGGGATTCAATAGTTAAACACTATGCCTTTGATGACAATATTCTTGTAAGGACTTCAAAAGGCAAAGAGTTAAATGGGAAACTATTAATATCTTGTGAAGGGAAAGAAAGCGCAATAAGGAAAAGAGAGAAAATAAACACCATTAAAACCTCTTACAGCCAGTTAGCAATGGTGTTTCAAGTTTCTCACTCAAGGAAACACAAAGACAGAACTACTGAAATATTGGATGTTGGTGGCCCTTTTACAATAATTCCACTTCGAGCCTCTTCGAAACAATCACAGTCAACTATTGTTTGGATGGATAATTCCGATGCTATCGATGAAGCATATAATTTAGAGAATGCAGAATTTAACTCTCTTATTTCAAAAAAAAGCTTGGGTATCAGGGGAAACATAAAGATTGTAGGTAAAAGGCAGACATGGCCGGTATCTTCTCAATTATCAAAAACTCTAATAAGTAAAAGGACTGTTCTTATTGCTGAGAGCGCACATGTAATGCCTCCAACTGGCGCCCAAGGCCTTAATACTTCAGTTGAAGATATTATCGCTCTTCACAATATATGCAAAAAGGCACTAAAAAATAACGAAGATATAGGATCAGATAGAGTATTGAGACAATATAACATTAAAAGATTTCCACTGACTGGAAGCAAAGTTTTTGGTATCCACCTACTAAACAAAATCTCAATGACAGAAAATAGTTTCCTTAGAATTGCGAGAAAGAATTTTTTAATGTATTTAAATCACAGCCCCTTTCTCAAAAGGACTCTAATAAAAGCTGGCTTGGGAAAATAAATTGTAAGAAAAGTATATTTGTACTGGTGAAAAAATAAAAATAGTTTAAAACAATCCAAAGGAAGGAACTTATAATGAAGGTATACTATGATCATGACTGTGATGTTAATCTTCTCAAAAAAATGAACATCGTAATTCTTGGCTACGGTAGCCAAGGCCATGCTCATGCATTGAATTTAAGAGATTCCGGAATGAACAACATAGTGGTTGCACTAAGAGATGGTTCAAGCTCTATAAAGAAAGCTGAAAGTCAAGGTTTTAAAGTCATGAACATTCAGGATGCATCTAAATGGGCAGATTTAATAATGTTCACTATGCCTGACGAACTCCAAGCTGAAACATATAGAAATTTTGTGAAAGATAATCTTAAAGATGGCGCAGCAATTGCTTTTGCACATGGCCTAAATATTCACTTTGGGTTGATAGAACCAAAAGAAACAATAGACGTTATAATGATGGCACCGAAGGGACCTGGCCATACTGTTAGAGGAGAGTATGTAAAGGGAGGAGGAGTGCCTTGCTTAGTTGCAGTTAACAATAATGCATCCGGTAAGGCAATGGATATTGGATTAGCCTACTGTTCAGCAATTGGAGGGGGTCGATCAGGAATTATAGAAACGGATTTCAGGCAAGAATGTGAAACAGACCTGTTCGGGGAACAGGCTGTACTTTGTGGTGGGTTGGTAGAATTGATTAGGGCTGGTTTTGAAACACTTGTTGAAGCAGGATATGACCCGGAGATGGCTTATTTTGAATGCCTTCATGAAGTTAAACTAATAGTTGACCTCATTTACGAAGGGGGTATCGCTAACATGAATTACTCGATTTCTAATACGGCAGAATATGGAGAGTATGTTTCCGGGAAAAGGGTACTCCCTTATAATGAAACGAAAAAGAGAATGAAAGCTATTCTCGAAGATATTCAGTCAGGGAAATTTGTGCGAGACTTCATGCAGGAAAATTCGGTTGGTCAACCATTTTTCAAAGCTACCAGAAGAAATAATGACACTCACCAAATAGAAAAAGTTGGGGAGAAGTTAAGAGCAATGATGCCTTGGATACAAAAGGGAAAAATGGTCGACAAGGATAAGAACTAGACTATGTCAAACGTTTTATTAATTAGCCATTTAATAGTTACACTTTTTCTGATTCTTGTTGTTCTATTTCAAAGATCAGAAGGGGGAGGCTTGGGCATGGGCTCTGACAATCAAGGCTTTGGAACTGGAACAAAATCAGCGAACCCTTTATCGAAGTTAACTTGGATTCTAACAGCGTTATTTTTTTTGTTAGCTATTTTGCTTACAATTATTTCTATAAATAGTGGTTCAAATAAATCAGTTTTTGAGGAATCAGAGGGGGCCGAGGATTCTAATAAAAAAGAGTTAATGCCAGAGTTACCAGACTTAAAGAAGTTTAAAGGTACCGATGGTGTTTTAACGCCTCCTATGGAATAAAAATGAACTATCACCTTGTGAGTTTTGTTATTCTAAAATAAACTTGGTCGAAAGTTCTTTTTGAAAGATTAATTTTGGCGAAGTTTATTTTTATCACAGGCGGTGTTGTGTCTTCTTTAGGTAAGGGTCTGACATCAGCTTCATTAGGCGCGCTTTTACAAGCAAGAGGCTTTTCAGTAAGACTCAGGAAACTTGATCCATATTTAAACGTCGATCCTGGTACGATGTCACCTTTTGAGCACGGAGAAGTGTTTGTTACTGATGATGGAGCTGAAACAGACCTAGATCTGGGACATTACGAGCGATTCACAGGAGTAGCAGCTCGAAGTACTGACTCTGTTTCTTCTGGTCGTATATACTCTACTGTCCTGGAGCGCGAAAGGAAGGGGGACTACCTGGGAGAAACGATACAAGTGATCCCTCACGTAACAAATGAAATAAAAAAATTCCTCGCTCTACATGAAGACGAGGTCGACTTCATGCTTTGTGAAATAGGTGGAACAATAGGGGATATTGAAGGCCTGCCCTTTTTTGAGGCTATCCGTCAATTCTCACAGGAAAAGAAAACCAATTCTTGCATTTTTGTACATTTAACACTGTTACCTTTTCTATCGTCTTCAGGCGAGCTAAAAACTAAACCAACACAGCACTCTGTCAAGGAATTAAGGTCTATTGGAATAAGTCCAGATATATTAGTTTGTCGATCAGAGGTGCCTATTCCAAAGAAAGAGAGAGAAAAAATTGCACTTTTCTGTAATGTTGATGAGAAAAATGTTATAGCAGCTAACGATCTTGAAACAATTTATGAAGCTCCAATTGCTTTTTTTGATGAAGGATTAGACGATGCTATTCTTCAGGTTCTAAACTTGAAATCTAAAAAAGAGGCTGACTTAAATATTTGGAATGAAGTTAGCTCCAGATATCGTAGCTCAGAAGGATCAGTCAAGATTGCTGTTGTTGGTAAGTATACTAAACTTGAAGATGCCTATAAATCTCTTTCGGAGGCTCTAATTCATGGGGGTTTAGCTAATAAAACAAACGTGGAGGTCTCATGGCTGGAGTCTGAAGAGTTTGAAAAATCAGCTCAAACAAAACGGTTAAATAAGTTTGACGGCATATTGATACCGGGTGGATTTGGGAAACGAGGAACCGAAGGAAAAATTAGAGTGATAAAATATGCAAGGGAAAAACACATTCCCTTTCTAGGAATTTGTCTAGGTATGCAATTATTAGTAATAGAGTACGCGAGAAATTGTGCTGGCCTTAAAGATGCAAATTCTGAAGAATTTGATGAGAAGTCAAATAGCTCTGAAGATCACTTAATCTATCATCTTTCCAAATGGGTTAAAGATCAGAAAGTTGAAATTAGAAGTAAAGTCCAAAATAAAGGTGGCACAATGAGGCTAGGAGCCTACCCTGCAAAAATAAAAAAAGGGACAATGGCTTATTCGATCTATCAAAAAGCAATAGTTTCAGAAAGGCATCGGCATCGGTTCGAGGTCAATGCCAATTACCAAGGAGCTCTCGAAGACAGTGGTCTAACTTTTTCTGGATTTTCTCAAGACGGATCACTTCCCGAAGTAGTAGAACTGTCTTCGCATCCATTTTTTTTGGGAGTACAATTTCATCCAGAGCTCAAATCCAAACCTTTCGAACCCCACCCTATTTTTTCAAATTTCATAAAAAAAGCTTTAGAGCAAACTCGATTAGTTTAAAGGAATATTTTAAATGATAAATCATTATGATTGGGCAGAACATCATTCAAAGATGCATTCCAATAAAATTGCTATCACAGACTATTCTCTCAACAAGAAAATATCATACAAGGAATTGAACTTATCATCATGTAAAATCGCCAATTTTCTGCAGAACATGGGAATTGGGCATAGCGACCGGGTTGCTATTTTGTCAAAGAACCATAGTATTTTCTTTGAACTCCAGTTTGCCTGTTCTAAAATTGGCTCAATTATGGTGCCTTTAAACTGGCGGCTTACAGCAAATGAATTGGCTTTTATATTAAACGATTGCGAACCAAGTTTGCTTATTGTTGACGTTTGCTTCAAAAGAACAGCCGACCAACTTCGCTCGTTGATACCAAATATGATTATGCAATTTTTCAACTCAGATGAAAAACCAAGTGAGTTTCAAGAAAATATTAAAAACTCCCCTAGTGATTTTAAACAAGTTTCCCTTACTCTGGATGACCTAATAATGATAATGTACACTTCGGGAACCACTGGACACCCCAAGGGTGCAAAAATAAATCATAAAATGCAATTGTTTAACGCTATTAACCTATCTGGGATAGCTAACCTTACTAGCAAGACTAAACAACTGGTTATACTACCTTTGTTTCATACTGGCGGAATAAATTGTTATGCAAATCCAGTTCTTCACCAAGGTGGGGAAATTATAATAATGAGAGAGTTTGATCCGACGCATGCCTTAAAGGCAATAAATTCTGATAAACTTGCAATAACACATTTATTTGCCGTTCCAGCGCCTTTACAGTTTATGATGCAGCATTCTGACTTTGAAATAACTAACTTTAACAGGCTGGTAAATGTTGGCGTAGGCGGTGCACCATGCGCAGAAATTATAATTAAGACTTGGCAATCTAAGGGTATTGATGTGATTCAAGGATGGGGAATGACTGAAACAAGTCCTGCTGGAATTTTTTTAGCCGCTGAGGACTCTCTAAATAAGATAGGCTCTGCGGGGAAAGCTGTACTACATACCGCAATAAAGATTATTGATAAAAATATGACTCCAGTAGAACCAAACCAGGTAGGAGAACTTCTAATTAAAGGCCCAAATGTAACCCCTGGCTATTGGAAGAATGAAAAAGCAACTAGAGAATCTTTTGATGGAGGTTGGCTAAAAACAGGAGACTTAGCTAAATTTGATGAAGACGGTTTTGTATTCATTGTTGACAGAGAAAAAGACATGTATATTTCAGGTGGAGAAAATGTTTATCCTGCTGAGGTAGAAAACATACTTTATCAGCTTGAAGAAATTGCTGAGCTTGCTGTAATTGGGGTTCCTGATGAAAAATGGGGAGAGACAGGTAAACTTTTCGTGGTTCTGAAAAAAAACAAAGAGTTGCCAAAAGATAAAATAATAAAACATTGTCTCAATAACTTAGCAAAATTTAAAATACCCTCTGAAATAGTATATGTTTCAGAGCTACCTAGAAACGCTACTGGAAAAGTTTTAAAACGCACTTTGAAGGAAATTACTGAAAAAAATGTTTAAAGATTTAATTAAATTATTTACAGAGCCACAGGAACAAGTAAAGCATTCCATTGATCAAACGCAGGTACTTGCGTTAACCGCAATATTCATCAGGATAGCTAAGTTAGATGGAAGTTTTGACATTAATGAACGAGAAAAAATTAAAGAGTTAGTAAAAAAGAGATTTGAGTTCAACGATGAGAAAACTGAAAATGTGCTTAATATGGCAGCGAGACTAGAAGACCAATCAAATGATAATGTGCAGTTTATTAAAGTAATAAAAGAAAGTATAGCGTATGAAGAAAGATTTAATTTACTTAAAGATTCTTGGATTTTAGTAATGGCAGACGGTAAGAGAACTTACGAAGAAGACGGTTTTATGAGACTGTTTTGCAGCTTGCTCGGTCTTTCAGATAAAGATAGCGCTCTTGCAAGACAGTTTATATTAAAAGAACAAAAAACTAATTGAGTGCCTAAAATGACGCCCAAGGATCATTCTCCAATAATCATAAGAGCTCATGGTCTTACAACGAAAGAGTATAATCAAATTAAAAAAATATTGGATCGAATCCCAAACATTACAGAATTAGGAATTTTTTCTGCAATGTGGAACGAGCATTGTTCGTACAAGTCATCCAGAAAATGGCTTAAAGAACTTCCAACAAAAGGTAGCCAAGTCATTTGTGGTCCTGGTGAAAATGCTGGAATAGTTGCTATTGATGAGAGACTTGCATTGGCATTTAAAATGGAAAGCCATAATCACCCTAGCTATATTGAGCCCTTCAACGGAGCGGCAACTGGAGTGGGAGGAATATTAAGAGATGTTTTCACGATGGGAGCAAGACCTATTGCTGTTATGAACTCATTATCTATGGGATCAGCTGACAAAATTGAAACCAAAGAAATTCTTCGTGGCGTTGTTAAAGGTATAAGCCACTACGGAAATTCTTTTGGAGTACCCAATGTAGGTGGGGAGCTCAGATTTCATGCTTCATATAATGGCAACTGCCTGGTTAATGCCTTTGCTGCCGGCATTGTTAATAGAAACGAGATCTTTTATTCAAAAGCGACAGGCATTGGTTCTCCGATAGTTTATATGGGTGCAAAAACAGGGAAGGATGGTGTTGGAGGGGCTAGCATGGCGTCCGAAAGCTTTGACTCAGATGACAAACTTAATAAAGCTAAACGACCTTCTGTTCAAATTGGAGATCCTTTTTTAGAAAAAAAGCTCATGGAGGCGTGTTTCGAACTTATGAGTAGCGGGTGTGTGATTGCAATACAAGATATGGGAGCTGCTGGATTAACATGTTCCTCAGTTGAGATGGGAGACAAAGGTAATCTTGGTATTTTTCTAAACTTAGATAGGGTCCCCATACGCGAAGATCAAATGACTGCTTACGATATAATGCTATCGGAGAGCCAAGAAAGAATGCTTGCAGTAATAAAGCCTGGACATGAAGATCAAGCAAAGAAAATTTTTAACAAATGGGACCTAGATTTTGCTGTGATTGGTAATACGATTGAAGAGGATAAGCTCTTAATTAATTTTAACAATAAGGTTGTTGCAGACTTACCCCTTAAGTGTTTATCCCATCAGGCACCTCAATATGACAGACCATGGACCTCCCTTAAACAAAAGAAGTTGCATACACACATTCCAAGCATATCTATTCAAGAGGCAATAGAAGTTTTGCTGTCATCACCTAATCACTGTTCTAAACGATGGGTTTGGGAACAATATGACCATATGATACTAAATAATACTCTTAAGCGTCCCGGATTGGATGCTGCAGTTACTAGAATTGATGAAACGAATTATGGGTTGGTGTTTTCCTGTGACAGTAACCCGTTACTATGTTCGATAAGCCCCTTCGAGGGTGGAAAACAAGCTGTAGCAGAGTGTTACAGAAACATCATATCATCAGGTGGAACTCCATTAGCAATCACCGATAATCTTAACTTTGGTAGTCCAGAAGATCCAGAAATAATGGGGCAATTTGTTAACTGCATTAAAGGAATTAAAAAAGCCTGTGTCGAATTAAATTTTCCTGTAGTTTCAGGAAATGTAAGCTTTTATAATCAGACTGATGGAAAATCAATTCTGCCAACCCCGACTATCGGAGGCGTGGGTCTAATAAAAAATATTTCAGGGTATACTGCGGGAACTATCAATGAAAATGACATTTATTATACAATTGGCGAAACAGATGCAAAAACCACAGCATTAGCTCTTTTGACTGAGCTTTCTCAAGCACCAATTCAGAATGTAAATATAAAAGTCAATTTAGAAGAAGAAAAGCGTAATGGACAATTTATTTTATGCCTATTTCGTGAAAAACTGATATCAAGTGCTCACGATGTATCTGATGGAGGTATAGCGCTCGCGTTGTGTGAATTGGCAATTGTTAATGATTTAGGTTTTATTGTTACCGAGGGGTCAACAGAGTATTTTTTCAATGAGACTCAAGCACGATATATCGTTACTATAAATCCCTTAAAAGAAAAAGAGCTAATCTCTTTGGCTAAGGAAAAAGAGGTACATTTAACTAAATTGGGTGTTGCCAAAGGTGCCAAACTTTGTTTTGGACAAAATTTTCTTAGTCTTGCTCATGTAAATGATCTTTACCACGATGTAATAAGTAATATGATGGAAAGTAAGAATAATTTGAATTAACTAAACCAAAAAGGGAAAAGTATGGCAATAAGTGCCGAAAAAATAAAGGAACTTATTAGGAAAAAATTTCCTAAGGCTGATATTGAAATAATTGATACTGCAGGAGATAGCAATCATTATTCCGCCACAATTACCACCCAAGAGTTTCGAGGAAAATCCCGAGTAGAGCAACATAAATTAGTTTATAAGGCATTAGAGGGGGCAATGGATGGGAGCAATGGAATTTTACATGCCCTTGCTTTGCAAACAAAAATAAAATAGGAGATAGAAAATGAATGATAACGTGAAATCTAAAATTGAAGCATTAATCAATGAACATGACGTAGTCCTTTTTATGAAAGGTACTTCAAAGATGCCGCAATGTGGTTTCTCAAGTAGAGTTGCCGGTATTTTAAATTATCTCCAAATTAATTTTAAAGATATAAATGTTTTAGAGGATGATGAGATTAGGCAGGGTATTAAAGACTTCTCCGATTGGCCAACAATTCCTCAGCTATACGTCAAAAATGCATTTGTAGGCGGTGCAGATATTATTACAGAAATGACGATGTCAGGTGAGCTAGATCAATTATTTACGGAAAAGAGTGTGCCCTTTAGTCAAGAAGCTGCTGCAAGGATTAGAGAAGAAAACGCTTAAAATAATTTTGGTTGATCCGTCTCAATTTGTCGCGTTGAGTTCTCGTCAGTAAGGAACATGTCTGATTTTCTATCACTTGATTTTGAAACCATTTCTAATTTAGCTAACATTTTTTCTACTAAGATTTCTAGCTTTTGGTAATCACTTTGTAGAGAATTTCTATGCCGTTCTAACTCTTGATTTTTGTTTTTTAAATCAACGAGATCTTCTGATTTTTCTTTAAATGTTTTTGACTCAGTCTGAACATCTACCAAACGGTCGGCTATCATTAATGCAGAAAGTAATAACATTTTTGCCTCTGGTAGCCGGCCTAATTGAGATTGAATAGAATCAGCTTCCTCATTGATTAGTGCAGCTGCCTCTTTGACTTTCTCCTGCTCTTCGTTGTCACAGGCAACTGAAAAAATACGGCCACCGATTGATATTTCTAATTCAGTCATTGTTTGTCTCTAAAATTTTCTTCAATTCCATAATTAGCCTATCTATCTCTTTAGCATCACTTTTCGCAGCCTTTTCTAACTTTCCAATTTTAATTAATAAATCATCAACACTGTGGGTGTTTTTTTCTACGTCTTTATCTTTTTGATCAATGCTGCCTGAAGATTTGCTCGAATTTTTATTTGCCAAGGCTAGTTCGAGCTTTTCTAAGGCAATTTCAAATCTTTTTTCTAATTTAACTAATTGGGTCATGAGATAATAATGCTTTTATTATAACCGCTCTATTTGATTTAACACAAACCTTTTTCTAAAATACAAATATTAGATTTACTATGCTAAAAAATTACATATTATAACGAAACTGACTATAAGCAAAATTTTTAAAATGGATATTGGTACTTTACGAAAAAGCTTTCCCGGCCACTGGGATAAAGCTACTGCAATCAGAATGTTATCTGTGGATGGAGTTGAGAAAGCTAATAGCGGTCATCCTGGAATGCCGATGGGTATGGCTGATGTTGTGACAGTTTTATTTCAGAAACACCTAAAGTTCCTTTCATCTGAGCCTAATTGGTTCGATAGAGATCGTTTTATTTTATCTGCAGGGCACGGATCAATGCTTTTATATTCTGTTCTTTATTTAGCCGGTTATCCTGATATTACTTTGGAAGATATAAAAAACTTCAGGCAGCTTAATTCAAAAACGGCTGGGCACCCAGAATATGGTCATATTCCTGGTATTGAAACGACTACAGGTCCATTAGGACAAGGACTTGGCAATGCCGTTGGCATGGCTATAGCTGAGGAATTCATTGGCTCAAGATGGGGTAGCTATCTCTGTGACCACTACACATATGTGATTGCTGGCGATGGGTGTCTAATGGAAGGAATAAGCCAAGAGGTTATATCATTAGCAGGCAAACTAAAACTAAAAAAGCTAATAGTAATTTGGGACGATAATGGAATTACTATTGATGGAGGAGTCGAGCTTTCTTGTAATACTGACCAGATCTCCAGATTTGAATCGTCTGGATGGTCTACTTTTTCTTGTGATGCTCACAACCCAATTGAAATTGATCAAGCGATAAGTAATGCAAAAAAAGACAGCCGCCCATCCTTAATTGCGGCAAAGTCAATAATTGGTTACGGTTCGACCGCTAAACAGGGAACTTCAGGAGCACATGGTGCTCCATTGGGGAAGAATGAGGTTGAACAATTAAGAAAAAGTTTTGATTGGCATTATAAAGAGTTTGAAATCCCATCAAATGTAAAGGAAGCATGGGTAAAAATAGGACAAAAAAATTACAAAGTTTTTAAAGATTGGTCAGACCGCTTCCAATCTCTATCAGAAAAGAAAAGAACCGTTTTTTTAAGTGAGATAGAAAAAAAATTTCCCTCAAAACTTGCTCGAGGTATTAAAAATTTTAAAAAACTATATTCACAAGAAATTCAAACGGATTTAGCAACAAGAAAAGCCAGTGAATTATGCCTAGACCTTATAAATGGGTGTTTTAATAATACTATTGGAGGCTCTGCAGACTTGACAGGTTCAAACAACACAAAATCAAAATCGCTTGAGGTTTTTTCAGAACTTAATCGATCAGGCAGATATATTCATTATGGGATAAGAGAGCACGGAATGGCAGCTATCATGAATGGTATGGCTTTACATGGGGGAATAATTCCTTATGGAGGCACATTTCTGACCTTCTCTGACTATTGTCGAGGTGCAATTCGTTTAAGTGCACTAATGGGTTTGGGCGTTATTTATGTTATGACCCACGACAGTATAGGTTTGGGTGAAGACGGACCAACACATCAACCAGTTGAGCATTTGGCATCTCTTCGATCGATTCCAAATTTAAACATTTTTAGACCATGTGATATTATAGAGACTATTGAATGCTGGGAGATTGCACTCAAGTCAAAACACAAACCCTCTATTATTTGCTTATCGAGACAGAATTTGCCTTTAATTAGAAAGGAACAAGTTTCAACTAATCGATCGTTTAGGGGCGCCTACATTGTAAAAAACTTTATTAATAAGAAAAAAGTTATACTTATAGCTACTGGCTCTGAGGTTCAGATTGCATTAAAAGCGGGAGAGGTATTAGAAAATGATGGGATTGGTACGAGGGTAATTTCGATGCCTTCATGGGAATTATTTGAAGATCAAGATTATAAATATAAGAAGAAATTGTTGCCGAGAGGCACCGTCAGAATAGCTATAGAAGCTGGAGTTAAGTTAGGTTGGGAAAAATGGCTTTATGAAAATGGTGGCAGCCAAACCAGAACCTCATTTATAGGAATGAAGGGCTTTGGAGCTTCTGCGCCAGCAAAGGATCTCTTTGATCACTTTCAAATTAATGTTGACGAAATATGTCGACAGGCTAAGACATTGATTTGATTGCGGTTTTATTGAAATCCGATGATAAAAAAAATTCAAGATGCCAAGATAAAAAAACAGACGGTCGTCCTCCGTCTTGACCTAAACGTTCCTTATTCAAATGGAAAGATTAGTGATACATCAAGAATAGAGAAAACAAAAGAAACGGTACACCATCTAATAAAAAATGAAAACAGAGTAGTTATACTTTCACACTTTGGAAGACCAAATGGAAAAATAAATAAAGACTTAAGCTTAAAAAAATTGTTGGGATACCTAAATAAAATCCTAAATTTAGATATAAAATTTTTGCCATCACTTGAAATAGACTTATGGAGCAAAGAAATTGAGGCTGCCCCCTTCCCCTCAATTTTCTTATTGGAGAATATAAGGTTTTCTAAATTAGAAGAGTTTAATGACCCTGATTTTAGTTCCAAACTTGCTTCACTTGGCAATGTTTATTGTAATGATGCTTTTTCAGTCTCCCATAGAGCTCATGCCTCTACTCAGGGGATAACTGATTATCTACCAAGTTTTGCAGGTTTCCTTGTTCAAAAAGAGCTTAAAGCTTTGTCTTTAGCGTTAGATCAACCTTTAAAACCAGTCACAGCTATTGTTGGAGGTTCTAAGATATCAACAAAAATTGAGCTTCTAAATAATTTAAGCAATAAAGTAGAATATTTGATAATTGGTGGGGCAATGGCCAATACATTTCTTAGTGCTAAGGGATATGGAATTGGTATATCAATTACAGAAAAAAAAATGATACAGACTGCAAAGGAAATAATTCAAGAACTAAAATATAAAAAATGTAAGTTGGTATTACCTCTAGATATAGTCTGTGCCAACTCACTTAATGAAAAAAAGGAGGTCCAAACATTTAGAGTTGATTGTTGCCCAATAGATAAAATGATCCTTGATATAGGCATACAGTCTCAAAAAAACATAATGGATATAATTAACAAATCAAAGACCCTGATTTGGAATGGTCCACTGGGTGCATTTGAAACTCGACCATTTGATCAAGGAACGAATAATATAGCTAACTACGCAGCAAATAGAACTTCAAAAAAGCAATTAATCTCGATAGCAGGGGGTGGTGATACTGTCAGTGCTCTTAAAACATCCGCTTCAATCTCAAAATTTAGCTACGTTTCAACTGCTGGAGGTGCTTTTCTGGAATGGCTAGAGGGCAAATCACTTCCTGGGATCGAATCACTTAAAATATAAAAAAATGATTCCTTTTACGAATCAAGTATGTAATGATTCGTTTGAGGATGCTAAATTGTTTAAAAGCTTTAAAATTTTAGAAATTACTTTGTCCGCTGTATGCTGTATACTTTGTCTGTATTTTATAATCGCATCATTCAAAGGAGAGTATGGTGTTTCTTCTAAGTACCAGCTATTAGCCAAAGAAAAAGCTTTGACCAAAGAATTAAAGTTAGTAAATGAAAAAAATATGGCAGTTAAAAACAAAATTAAGCGGCTTTCGGATACAAGCCTTGACCTAGAGCTTCTTGACCAGCAGGCAAGAAAAATTTTAGGTTTAGTTGGTGAAGATGAACTAATAGTATTTAAAATTAGATATTGAAAATATTTAGTTTAACACTAAACTATATTCATGAAGAAAACCAGTGAGTCAAAAAAAGAGTTGCTTGAGCTTTATTACAAGATGCTCCTAATTAGAAGATTTGAAGAAAAAGCGGGGCAGCTGTATGGGATGGGACACATAGGGGGATTTTGTCATTTGTACATAGGCCAGGAGGCTGTTGTTGTGGGAATAGACTCTGTGAAGGAAAATGGAGATCAAAACATTACATCTTACAGAGATCATGGTCATATGCTTGCTTGTGGCATGGATCCAAAAATGGTGATGGCAGAACTGACGGGTCGTTTTACCGGTTACTCAAAGGGTAAAGGTGGATCTATGCATATGTTCTCCAAAAGTGAAGGCTTTTATGGAGGGCATGGAATTGTAGGCGCACAAGTACCAATCGGGGCCGGTATAGCTTTTGCAAATAAATATAAAAAAACTAGTAATGTTTGTTTCACTTACTTTGGTGAAGGGGCTGCAAATCAAGGACAGGTTTACGAAGCTTTCAATATGGCTTCACTTTGGAAGTTACCAGTAGTTTTTGTTATTGAAAATAACCAGTATGCCATGGGAACCTCAATGGTTCGAGCGTCCTCAACCGAAGAAATGTTTGCAAGAGGACTGGCTTTCAATATTCCAGGAAAAGCCGTTAATGGTATGAATGTTCTCGATGTAGCAAAAGAAGCTGCTAATGCGGCAGATCATTGTAGAGCCGGTAAAGGGCCCTTTATTCTTGAAATGAAAACATACAGATATAGAGGGCACTCTATGTCTGACCCTGCAAAATATCGAACTAGAGAAGAGGTTCAAAAAGTCAGAGAAGAAAAAGACCCAATAGATATGCTACGGTCTATGTTGATAGAAAAACATAAAATCTCAGAAAAGCAGTTTAAAGCAACGGATGCTGAGATTAAATCAATAGTAACTGAGGCATCAGACTTCGCTTTAAACAGCCCAGAACCTGATATTGAGGAACTTTGGACTGATGTGTACGCTGGTTAAAAAATAGGAAAAAAAATGAAGTCCGAAATCTTAATGCCCTCTCTCTCACCCACTATGGAAGAAGGTAGCCTTGCCAAATGGTACGTTAGCCCTGGAGATAAGGTTAAACCAGGTGATATCATCGCTGATATCGAAACGGATAAAGCTTTAATGGAATATGAAAGTATTGAGGAAGGCACCATTGTTGAACTAATTGTAAAGGAGGGAACGGAGAATATAAAAGTTAATTCCTTGATTGCCGTAATTGAAACCGAAGGCGCTGAGGAGATTAACATTAGAAAGGCCGATGATATCAAGAAAATTGAGCCTATAAGTATTGATAATAATGAGGAATTTTTGAGCGAAGAAGGTAAGGCAGATAGTGTAGATACAACTCTTGAAGGCAATGAAAGACGCAATGATAAGATATCCGAAAATCCGGTAGTGAATGAATTAACTGTTAGGGAAGCAATAAACAGTGCAATAGCCGAGGAGATGAGGCTTGACGAGGATGTTTTTTTGATGGGTGAAGAGGTAGGAGAATATCAAGGAGCATACAAAGTTAGTCAGGGTTTACTAGAGGAGTTTGGGTCGGAACGAGTAATAGATACTCCTATCACTGAGCATGGGTTCACTGGACTAGCTGTTGGCGCTGCCTTTACAGGAATAAGACCAATAGTTGAGTTCATGACATTCAATTTCGCCATGCAAGCTTTAGATCAGATAATTAACTCAGCAGCTAAAACAAATTATATGTCAGGTGGACAAATTAATTGTCCAATTGTCTTTAGGGGACCAAATGGAGCAGCCGCTAGAGTAGCAGCTCAACATAGCCAAGATTTCGCATCATTATACGCTTCAATTCCAGGTTTGAAAGTGGTTCAGCCATTTTCTGCAGAGGATGCAAAAGGTTTACTAAAGTCAGCGATTAGAGATAATAACCCGGTTATTTTTCTTGAAAATGAGATTTTGTATGGGAAATCGTTTCCAGTAAATATTGATACTGAACAAATTATACCAATTGGAAAGGCGAAGACTATTTCAACCGGACAGGACGTGACAATCATTAGCTATGGGATTGGCATGATGCACACTCTTGAGGCTGATAAGAAGCTGAAGGAATTAGGAATAAGTGCAGAGATAGTCGATTTAAGAACAATAAGGCCAATTGACTTCGATGCAATAATAGAATCAGTGAAAAAGACTAATAGATGTGTAACCGTAGAAGAATCTTTTCCTGTATGTTCAATCGGAAGCTATATTGGCTCACAAATTATGATAAGAGCATTTGACTATTTGGATGCCCCGGTGTTGAATTGCACAGGGAAAGACGTACCTATGCCCTATGCAGAGAATTTGGAAAAAGCGGCTTTAATTACTCCAGACGAGATTGTTTTTTCTGTTAAGCAAGTTCTTTATAAAGATTAAATAAATTATGGGTAGAATATTTATAACGCCTTTGGCCAAAAAGTTAGCCTCTTTGAATTCTATAGATGTGGAAGATATTACAGGTACTGGACCAAGAGGAAGAATAACAAAAATTGATATAGAAAAACATTTAAAATTACCCTTTTCTAACAGAGATGTCGAACAAAAGAATAACTCCGGACAAGTTTATAGTATAGACCATGAGGTAATAAATGTACCTAAAATAAGAAAAATAATTGCGGAAAAGCTGACCCTTTCAAAATCATCAATACCTCACTTTTACTTAAGACGCAAAGCTAGAGTAGATGAATTGATTAACTTTAGAAATAAGACAAATGATTTACTTGAAAAAAACAATAAAATATCAATAAATGACTTTTTTATAAAAGCATGTGCTTGTGCTTTAATAGACTTTCCTGACTGTAATATGATATGGCAAGAACAACATATGTTGAAATTTAACGAAGTAGCAATGGGAGTAGCTATATCAACTGAAACAGGACTGTACACCCCAACTCTTAGAAATATTGATAAAAAATCATTAAGTCAAATTTCGTTAGAAATGAAAGAACTTATTGAAAAAGCAAAGAAAAAGCAACTGAGAAACAGTGACTTTATAGATTGTGCGCACGCCATTTCGAACTTAGGAATGTTTTCTATCGAAAACTTCGATGCAATTATTAACCCACCGAATTCATCAATATTAGCAGTTGGGGCAGTTAAAGATGAGGTTATTAGTGAAAATGGAAGTTTTTTATCATGCAAACAAGTTTACTTAACATTATCCGTAGATCATAGAACGATTGACGGAGAGCTGGGAGCAAAATTTCTTGATAGAATAGTGTTCTACCTACAAAATCCTACCGTTCTCATGATAAAATAAACTAATTTTTGTTTAAAATTTGGTCCATCGTTTTTGATGGCTCTGGACACCCTGAACTTCCCACCACTTTAGCGGGTACCCCTGCTACTGTCGTAAAAGAAGCCACTGATTTCAAGACCAACGAACCAGCAGCTACTCTAGAGCACTCTCCAATCGAAATATTACCCAATATTTTCGCGCCAGCTCCGATCAAAACATTATTTCCTATCTTCGGGTGTCTGTCACCCCGAACTTTTCCGGTACCACCTAGAGTTACAGAATGCAAAACAGAGACATTATCCCCAACTATAGCCGTTTCTCCAATAACAAGATTATGAGCATGATCGAACATAATTCCCTTACCTATTGTTGCACCGGGATGAATGTCTATACTGAAAACCTCAGATACTCTCATTTGTAAATAAAAAGAAAAATCTATGTCTCCACTATTGTAAAGTGCATTCGCTATTCGATGTGCTTGTAAAGCAATATATCCTTTGTAAAAAAGAAAAGGTTGATAAAACCAATGGCACGCAGGATCTCTTTCATAAAAGGCAATTAAGTCATCCACTGCGTAATCACATATATAAGGAAAATCACTGATTTGCTTTTGAAGTATTGGAATGAGATGTCCTACTTCAAAATCAGCGTTAGAAACCTTAACAGCGATGATGTGCGACAGTGCATCGCCGAAGCTACTTTGACCCAAAATGTTGTTTTTAAAATATTTTTTCATATGATTAGTTTTCTTCAAGGATACCTGAGCTTCCTTGCAGATTGTTTCCCAAATCTTTTTTATTTTTATATTACTTTGCTTCAATAACAATGCCTCCATAAATGTTTCTTATTAACAACATAATTATGTTTAAAAATCAATTTTCTATCTTCAATCTTCTATACTCTTTAACAAACCTGTTATGCTGCTTGAGATTATTTGAAAAATTATGCCCTCCCTCTCCATTGGCAACAAAAAACAAGAAGTCTGTTTTAAGAGGATTTGAAACCGCATGAATTGATGACTTGCTTGGATTACAAATTGGGCTAGGTGGAAGGCCATCAATTTTATATGTATTAAAGGGGGACTTTGTTTTAAGATCATCTCTATTAAGCTCTCTATTCAGCGACTCTCTTCCGTTTGTTAAACTATAAACAACGGTTGGATCAGATTGCAATCTCATCTTTTTTTTCAAACGATTTAAAAATACGGAAGCAACTTTTTTTTTGTCCTCCTTTTTACTAGCTTCCTTTTCCACTATAGATGCCAAAATTAAGAGCTCCAAAGCATTTTTCAGTGGCAAATCAGGATCCCTATTATCCCACGCAGCTTCTAAAATCCTTTCTTGATTTCTTCTCATTTTTAAAAAGAGATCTTTTTTCTTGGTGGTAATATCAAAGTTGTATGTATTGGGAGCAAGCATACCCTCTTCGCTAAAACTAATCAAATCGCCTTTAATCCTTGGGTCATTATTTATCCGATGTATTACTGAAATCGTGCTAAGACCCTCGGGAATCGTGATTTTATTTTGGATCGATACTCCAGTAATCACTGTATCTAAAATATCTTTAATAGAGGCAGTTTTTGGAATCATATATTCTCCAAACTTGATTTTGTTATTAAAGCCCTTAAGCCTCACAACAAGAATAAAGACCATGCGATTTTTAATTAGATTTAGTTCTCTTAAGTGATTGGCAATATTTACGACACTTTGACCCTTTTTTATTATCAATATTTGCTCTTGATCACTTGGGCCCGACTTTTCATAGTAGAGTTCGAGACTAGTTATAGCAATATAAACAGAAATTAAACAAGCTAAAAATATGCATAAAACGTTAGAAAAAAAAGTAGCCATTAAAAATTTTTGCAGGAATTTCTAATTTAGTCTTCCTACCACTAAAGATGCGTTGGTGCCGCCGAATCCGAAGGAGTTTGATAAAGCTCTATTAACTTTTCTTTCCCGCGCATGCCTTGGAACTAAATCAATTTTAGTATCAACAGCTGGTTTTTCAAGATTTATAGTTGGTGGAACAATTTGATCTCGGATTGATAATATTGAAAAAATAGCTTCGACCGATCCAGCAGCACCTAGTAAGTGACCAATTGATGATTTTGTTGAGGACATAGATATTTTGTTTGCATCATTCATAGCTAGTGACTCGACGGCACTTAATTCTATGGTATCAGCCATAGTAGACGTACCGTGAGCATTAATGTAGTCAATATCAGAAATATTTGATTGACTGCTTTTGAGTGCTGCGGTCATCGATCTTTTGCCACCATCTCCATCTGGCGGAGGCGCGGTAATATGGTATGCGTCTCCAGTCAGCCCATAACCCAAAACCTCACAATATATTTTAGCTCCTCTTTTTTTTGCATGCTCAAGCTCCTCTAGAACCACTATCCCTGCACCCTCTCCCATAACAAATCCATCTCTATCAACATCATATGGCCTACTTGCAATACTTGGATCTTCTCCAAATTTTGTAGATAAAGCCTTACATGCATTGAACCCAGCTATCCCCAGTTCTGTTATAGGGCTTTCAGCTCCACCAGCTATCATCACATCGGCTTCCCCCGATATAATAAACCTAGCAGCATCACCGATAGCATGTGCTCCCGTTGAACAGGCTGTTACCACAGAATGGTTTGGCCCCTTGAAGCCATATCTTATTGAGACCTGACCAGAGATCAAATTAATCAACGCACCGGGTATAAAGAAAGGAGAAACCCTCCTCGGTCCCTTATCTTTAATCAAATTAGCAGTATCTCCTATAGATTGAAGACCACCTATACCAGAGCCTATCATTACGCCAGTTCGAAGTAAGTCTTCTTCTTTATCAGGAGTCCAACCTGCATCTTTTACTGCTTGATCCGCTGCGCAAATACCGTAGAGAATGAAGTCATCAACTTTCCTTCTATCTTTTGCATTCATCCACTCGTCGGGATTAAATTTTTCTTCTGAGTCATCACCAAAAGGGATTTCACAAGCATAACTGGTAGAATAATCCGATGGGTCAAATTTCGTTATCTTCGTTGCTGATGAGTCCCCTTTTAACAGTCTATTCCAGACTATTTCGACACCGCATCCAAGTGGGGTTAATAATCCCATTCCAGTTACTGCAACGCGTCTCATGCTTTTCTATATAATGTGGTGATCCGAATTTCAGGCACCTTAAGAGTTTTCTTCGATGAACTTTACAGCATCACCTACAGTCTGGATAGTTTCAGCTGCATCATCCGGAATTTCTATACCAAATTCTTCTTCAAAAGCCATCACCAGCTCCACAGTGTCAAGGCTATCCGCGCCCAAATCATCTATAAAAGAAGAACCATCTGATATCGAGCTTTCTTCTACACTCAAATGCTCTACAACTATTTTTTTAACTCTGTCTACAACATCACTCATATTAACCTCCTCATCATCTTACACATTATTCGGCCTGTTTTATGTTACGAAAATGGTCGATTTTTCGATAATTTTTTCTTTTATACATAATTATGAAAACAAGCAATACTTATCTGGAAAATTTTAGAGTTAGATGAAGAAAAACTCTCTATGTTAGGAAAAGGCCTCCATTAACGTGTATGTTTTGCCCAGTAATATAACCTGCTTCATTAGTCACGAGAAATAAAACCAAAGCTGATACATCATCACCAGTCCCCATTCTGCCTATCGGAATCCTTTTAGTTATTTTCAACTTTTGATCATCTGTCAATTTAGCCGTCATAGCTGTATCAATAAAACCTGGTGATATGCAGTTTACGGTAATGCCTCTTGTTGCAACTTCTAATGCCAATGATTTTGTCAGCCCATTTAATGCACTTTTGGCCGCTACATAATTGCTTTGCCCCGGATTACCCGTTGCCGCAACCACAGACGAAATATTTACTATTCTCCCCCATTTATTTTTTATCATCCCTCGAATGAACTTTCTGCAAATTACCATTGATGCATCGAGATTAATTGCAAAAACCTTATCCCAAGCATTATCAGTCATTCTCATAAAAAGATTATCTTCAGTAATACCCGCATTATTAACAATAATGCTAATTCCTCCGTATTTCTCAATTATTAAGTCACAAAAGTGACTTACATTTTCTCTTTCACCTAAATCAACGGAAAAATAGTTAATATTCTCTCTAGTTGGCAGTTCATTTCGTAACTTGGATATTTTCTCTGCAGAAGATCCAACAAGAAAGAGATTAGCTTTTGTTGAAGCAAATGCCTTAGATAAGCTAGTTCCTATTCCTCCAGTTGCACCGGTAATTAGAATATTTAAGTTTTCCACATTAGTCACTTATCATCTCCAAAGCTTGATCGATTTGAGGAGCCAGGCCTACCGAAAGGACGTTTGCATTAGGAATTGTTCTTTTCACAGTGCTGGCCAATACTTTACCTGGGCCTATTTCAAAAAAGTTTTTTATTTCAAAATGGTCTGCCATCTTTATTAAACTCTCTCTCCATCTTACTGTTCCACAAATCTGTTTGACTAACCTATCTACTAACCCCTCAGTTGAACGTAATATGCTTAAATCAACATTCTGAATAATTGGAACTATTGGGTT
The DNA here is from genome assembly GCA_902619165.1 of uncultured Alphaproteobacteria bacterium. Classification (GTDB taxonomy): domain Bacteria; phylum Pseudomonadota; class Alphaproteobacteria; order Rhodobacterales; family Rhodobacteraceae; genus CACIJG01. The sequence goes on along the minus strand of CACNDI010000005.1, from coordinate 92,380 downwards.
TGAAAAATTTACCTTTCTCAGTTCAGATTCCATTGTTAAAGCAGCAGGTTTCATAAGAGGAGAGTGAAAAGGGGCAGATACTGGAAGGCTAATAATTCTCTTCGCGTTTTTGTCTTTTAGAAAATCAGAAAACTTTTCTACTTCTTTCTTTTCGCCGGAGATAACCACTTGTGAAGGGTCATTGTCGTTTGCTACTTGGATCAAATGGTTGTCACATTTGCTTGTAATTATAAATTCGTTTACCATTTCACTAGTCAAGCCTAAGACAGCGGCCATTGAACCTTTACCTTCAGAGACTGCGTTTTGCATAGCTATACCCCTTTTCCTTAATACTATGGCAGTATCCCTTAGAGAAACTACCCCTGAGGCGCAAAGGGCACTATATTCTCCTAATGAATGCCCAGCTAAAAGATCAATTGTTTTAAAATCCAACCCATTGGATGACATGACCCTCAAAATAGCAATGGAAACTGCCATAATGGCGGGTTGAGCATTTTTTGTTAATGTTAATTCTTTAATATCGCCTCTAAACATCAATGCAGACAGCTTTTCTCCAAGAGCTTCATCAACTTCCATAAAAACATCTTTGGCCACCTCAAACTGGCCAGCTAATTCTTGACCCATACCTATAAATTGTGATCCTTGGCCTGGAAACAAAAAAGCTTTTTTCATATCCTTTTTCCTCGCATTTGGTCTTAGAATAATTGCATTGTACTAATGTTTATACCAAAATAATCGTTTAAACAATGCAACTGTTTGCTTGCTTTTTTATTTTTGCTGTATATAACAATTTTTGACCAACTTTTTTAAAGGATTTCGAATGCCCAATTACGAACACGTTTTTATTTGTAGACAAGATTTAACATCTGTACAAGCCGAGGCTCTGGCAGAAGAATTTAAAGGCACCCTTAATGAGAATGGTGGAAATGTAATTGGAAGTGAATATTGGGGATTAAGATCAATAGCTTACAGAATGAATAAAAATAGAAAGGGTCATTATTTTATGTTTAAATCAAATAGTGAAGCAAAAGCCGTAGCTGAGATGGAGCGTTTGATGAACATCCATGAAGATATTATGAGATTTTTAACTGTTAAGGTTAAAGAGCATAAAGATGATGATTCAATCATGATGAACAGTATGAATAAAGACGCCGAGGAGAGGGTTTGATTGGGTATGGAAAAAAGGTATAATGACAAAAGATCTCAAAACAATAATAATAAACACTATTTTAGGCGTCAAAAAAGTTGTCCGTTCTCCGAAAAAGGAGCTCAACCTATCGACTACAAGGATGTGAGGACTCTTCAAAAATTTATTTCAGAAAGAGGGAAAATCATACCTTCTAGAATTACTGCGGTTTCAACTAAAAAACAAAGAGAACTTGCAATCGCAATAAAACGAGCCAGATTTTTAGGCTTGTTGCCTTATGCAGTCAAATAGGCTTTAGCATGGAAATAATATTACTTCAAAAGATTAATAAATTAGGAAATATAGGTGATACAGTTGAAGTAAAGCCAGGGTTTGGTAGAAACTATCTTATTCCTAGTGGTAAAGCTTTGAGAGCAACGAAAGAAAACAAGGCGGTTTTTGAAACTACAAAAGCAAAATTGCTAGAGAAAAATAAGGACGAGATTGAAAAAGCAGAGAAAATACGAGCAAAAGTAGAATCTTTGAATTTGACCATTGTCAGATCAGCATCTGATACGGGAATATTGTATGGATCGGTCACTACGAGAGACATATCAAACCTCATTGGTGAAAATGGGATAATACTTAGCAGAAGACAAATAGCTTTAGACAAACCCATAAAAGAGTTAGGATTATTCGACATGAATGTTATTTTGCATCCTGAAGTTGAAAGCAAAATAAAATTGAAAGTGGTGCGGAGCTTAGGGGACACTACACCGGATATAGAAGATAAAAGGGACGCAGATCACGACGGCTCCAGTGTAATTAATGCGGAGCTTAACGAAAGTCTCCTTGATGATGGTGTTTCACTGAAAACTGAAGAGACTATCTCTGAAGAAGTAAAAGAAGAAGCCAGCTCTGAAAATAAATTACCCGAGCAAAGCGGAAAAGAATAATCTGCTAATCAATATAAGATACTAAACCCAACAAGCGTAACACTATGAAATAGCGATTGTAGGCATAATTAACTTGGTGAAAAAAAAAGAGTTAGTATATACTATCCGCGGTGAGACTAATGGATAATGTTAAACTTGATCAAACGGCGGATGTCGACAAAGCTTCCACTTTTAATCTTGAAGCCGAGCAAGCTCTGCTAGGTTTGCTATTAGTAAATAGTGAAGTTTTAGGGGAGATTGAATCCATTATTGATGAAGATCATTTCTATGACGGAATAAATAAAAAAATATTCACCCATATCGCATCTAGAACAAAAAAAGGGCTGATTGTCTCACCTATTACTTTAAAACCATATCTAGACTCAGACGAAGATTTCCATAATGTAGACGTTCCTTCTTTGCTTACTGACTTGTCTGCGATGGCTATAAGCGCCTATGCGGCAAAAGACTATGCAAATGCTTTATATGATCTAGCGGTTAGAAGAAAACTCGTTGATATTGGAAACGAAATAATTCTTGACGCAAAAAAAATAACAGAGGAAACAGTCCCTGCTCAACTTATAACAAAAGCAGAACAATCTCTTTATGATGTGGCGTCAAATGGTACTCAATCAAAAAGCTTTGAGCCTCTTGTTAAAGCTGCAACTGAGGCAATCGAATTGGCTAACAGAGCTTTCGACTCAGACATACAAGGCGTATCCGGTATACCTTCTGGATTTATCGACATAGACAAAAAATTAGGAGGGTTACAGAATTCAGATTTGATAATTCTTGCTGGACGACCATCTATGGGAAAAACCGCTTTGGCAACAAACATCGCATATAATGCGTCGATTGCGAATTATAAGAAATATGGCAAAGCTTCTAGTGTTGGCTTCTTTTCACTTGAAATGTCCTCAGCACAACTCGCCACAAGAATTTTATCTGATATAAGCAAAATTCCTTCAGAACAGATTAGAAGAGGTGAGCTATCCGAAAATGAATTTAATCAGTTTGTGGATGCTGCTCGTTCACTGGATCAAAGTAAATTTTTTATAGATGATACTCCTGCACTTTTAATATCAAGCATAGCATCTAAAGCTAGAAGGCTAAAAAGAACACATGGCCTTGATTTTTTGATAATAGATTATCTTCAATTAATACGAGCTTCATCAAACAGAGAAAACAGAGTTAATGAAATTGCTGAAATAACTCAAGGGCTTAAAGCAATTGCAAAAGAATTGAATATACCTGTCTTAGCTTTATCTCAACTCTCTCGGCAAGTGGAAAATAGAGATGATAAAAGACCACAGCTTGCAGATCTACGGGAGAGTGGTTCCATTGAACAAGATGCTGATGTAGTTTTGTTTATATTTCGAGAAGAGTATTATAAAGAGAGGGAAAAGCCAGGTGATCAAGACCTTGATGCACTTATAAAGTGGCAAGAGGAAATGGAACAAATTCATGGAAAAGCAGAGTTAATAATTGGAAAGCAACGCCACGGTCCCGTTGGTACAGTTGATTTAGCTTTTGATGGACGTTTTACACGATTTGGTAATTTGGCAAAGAGCCATCAAGTCAAAAATTGAGACTTAGGATAATAATTGTCTCCTGAACTTCATATTAATCTTGCCAATTTAACAAGTAACATCAAATTTTTTCAAAGGATAATAAAAAAAAACACTGAGCTATCGGCTGTCGTTAAATCAGACGCTTATGGCCTAGGCATAGCAAAAATAGTCCCTGAAATTGAGCGATATGGCGTAAGAAGTTTTTTTACAGCTACTATTTCTGAAGCAATAAAGGTAAGGAGCTACTCAAGGGATTGTGAAATATTCACTTTAAATGGATTTGATTTTCTGAAATCTAATCTTTATAGAGAACATAACATTACGCCAATCATTAATAACATTTTAGAAGCCCAAAAATTTATTGAAATATTTAATAAAACACAAAAGGTTGCCATTCAACTAAACACTGGTATGAATCGCTTAGGACTGGATAGCCAATCTCTTCTAGAAAACATCGATCTAATAAAATCGTTACCATTGAATTTGATTTTGTCACATTTAGCTTGTGCAGACGATACATCCAATAAAGAAAATAAAGTACAAAAAGACCTATTTATTAAATTATGTAATTTTTTACCTAACATCCGTCTAAGTATGTCAGCAAGCCATGGAACTTTATTAGGGAAAGAGTTCCACTTTGATATGGTCAGGCCTGGTATTGGATTATACGGAGGGATTAGGAATAATGGATTGAAAGAAGTTATTCAAATAAAGGTTCCAGTCCTTCAAGACTTTATTATAGATAAAAATATGCAAGTTGGTTATAACTTTACATACAAAGCTAAACACAAGATGAAAGTTGCTACTCTGGCAATGGGATATGCAGACGGTTTACCAAGAACACTAAGTAACATAGGTAAATTATTCTATGGAAACATACCATGCCCCATAATAGGTAGAATTTCTATGGATCTTGTTACAGTAGATATTTCAAATTTACCCCAAACCCCTAGATATCTTTGTGTATTTTCACCTGAATATCAAGTTGATGATTTCGCAAAAGACTGTAAAACCATTAGTCATGAAGTGCTAGTGAATTTGGGTGAAAGAATTAGCAGAGTTTACTCTAAATAGGAAATTATATGAAATTTATTTTTTATATTGCACTTATAGGTAACTCACTTCTAGTATTTATGACTAAACTTGGTATTTTTAGCAGATTTACCTTGAAGATACTATCATATGCACTTACAGGACCATTCTACGCAAAGGCCTTTCTCAATCAATTTATACAAATAGGGTTTATGTCTTTACCTGTTGTAGGATTGACTGCTGTATTTACGGGCGCCGCTTTAGCTCTTCAAATATATTCGGGGGGAACTCGATTCAATGCCGAAAGTGTAGTTCCTTCAATAGTGGCTATTGGTATTTGTAGAGAGCTAGGACCCGTGCTATGTGGTTTGATTATGTCCGGTCGTGTTGCTTCATCAATATCCGCGGAAATAGGCACAATGAAAGTTACAGAACAGATTGACGCTCTGTATACACTGAATGCAAATCCATACAATTTTCTTATTATACCCCGAGTTTTCGCTTGTATTATTTCGTTACCACTCTTAACACTTACTGGCGATATCCTTGGCATTTTAGGAGGTTTCTTAGTTGGCGTTAGTACTCTCGAATTTAATCCATCTAATTATTTATTAAATACAATTAAATTCCTAGAATTAGCCGACGTTGTCTCTGGTTTAATAAAAGCTTGCTTCTTCGGGTTAATCATTGGCGTGCTAGGGACATTTCATGGACTTAATACAACAGTTGGAGCGCGAGGTGTGGGTAAAGCAACTATTAACTCTGTTGTTTGGTCCTCAATCTCTATTCTTGCCGCAAACTATATTTTAACCGAAGCCTTATTTAATAAATGATCAAAAAATCGAAAATCGAGGTGAAAAACTTAAGTAAGGCGATAGATTCTAAACAGATTCTAAAAAATATTTCTTTTACAATAGAGCCGGAGGAGCATTTGGTAATTATAGGTGGTTCAGGTGCAGGCAAGTCCATGTTGGCAAAGTGCATATTAGGGCTCGAAGATATTAGCTCTGGTTCAATATTTTTTGATGGTAAGCGGATTAGCAGAGATGTAGATCGGCAAAAATTTTTAAATAAGTTGGGTGTTTGTTTTCAAAGCAATGCACTATTTGATAGCTATAATATTTGGCAGAATATTGCTTTTAAAAAACTATATAATGAAAATTCTCCTAGCATTATCAAGCTTAGAAAGCTAGCAATTGAAAGGCTAAGAGAGGTTGGATTGCCTACTAACATAGCTGAAAATTACCCATCTGAATTATCTGGGGGAATGCAAAAAAGGGTTGGCATAGCGAGATCAATATTTTCAGAACCAGATATTCTGATTTTTGATGAGCCCACTACTGGGCTTGACCCAATAATGTCAAAAAAAATAATTTCTTTAATCAGTAAAATCATAAAGGATTACAAAAAAACTGCTATTACAATCACCCATGATATTAATTTGGCAAGGTTTCTTGCGACGAAGATTATTCTATTAGATGATGGAAAAGTTGAATGGTCTGGAAATCCAAGACAGGCTATCTTATCAAAAAATAAATTGTTAAAGATATTCTTAAATGGTTAATCTCTTAGAAAGTTTGTTAATTAAATTTCTTTACAAAGGAATCTGAGCTAATGGAGACCTTGTCCTCTTTTGATTTGATTTCAGCCGGATTGATAATTTTCTCAGGAGTTTTTGCCTACTATAGAGGTTTCACAAAAGAAGTTCTGTTGATTTTAAACTGGTTTCTAGCAATCATGGTAGCTTATCTTATTTCCCCTATGATCTTTACTACTATTTCCGAAATAGATTTCGTGATGAACATATTAGGCGATAGCTGTGAATTAATGATGATACTTTCATTTATCTTGGGTTTTACACTAGCTCTTATAGCTATCTCATTCATTACATACAAAATTTCATATTTTATAGAAACCTCAATCCTTAATGAGGTAAACAAAATTTTTGGTTTGCTTTTTGGGTTTTTAAGAGGGGGAATAGTAATAATAATTTTTCTTATTATCTATAATCAAGTGCTTAAAGACTCTGAGTCATGGAAATTTATTGGGCTGTCTAAGTCCAATACGATCACCTTAGACGTACAAGAAAAAATACTTACAAAGTATCCCCAAAATATCCCAGAGTGGATAATTGACAACTACGATAATCTGTTGACAACTTGTGTAAAAAAGTAATGAAAGTAGATTACAATTCTAAAAGACTTTCTGGATCAAAAGTGCTTATAACAGGAGCAACCAGCGGTCTAGGATTTAGTATCTCTATCGCGTTGGCTCAGGAGGGTGCTGAAGTTATTGCTGTCGGTAGAGATAAAAATAGATTAGAAGACTTATCTGACACTATAGAACAAACAAAAGGGTCAGTAACGCTTGTTTGTATAGATCTAGCAAAGCAAGGAACAATTGAAGAGCTATCAAATAGAATATCAGAAAATTTTGGAGAACTTCATGGTATTATTCACTGTGCGATGTCTTCGCTTCAAATGATGCCAATTAATCAAGTTTCTTTGAAAGAGGTAGAGATTAATTTACTTTCACCAATTATGATTTCCTTTAGATTAATATCATGTTTTCATCGATTATTAAGTAGAGATCCTAAAGGTTTATTCGTTTATATCTCCGATGTTAGAACAAAAAAATTTAATGGCCCCTATAATTCGGCAAAAAAAGCATGTGATCAACTGTTCCTATCATATCAAGAAGAAAATAAAAGACTAGGTGTCAATGTTCTAATTCAATATCCAGGGCCAATGGAAACAAAGTTAAGGAAGAAGATGTTTCCAGGTGAGAAGAATATTGATAGTGATGCTGTTAATGAAGAAGCCAGAAAAATTATAGAGAAGATTTTAATGCTTACTAGAGGTGAAAGGATTATCACCTGACTTAAATATTATTCTTATTGGAGTACCGAGAAGACCAAAATCTTCTCTAAATGAGTTTTCAAGATACCTTTTATAAGATTTTGACACGATACCATTGTGAGAAGTAAATATTTTTATAGTTGGCGGTCTAGTGTTTGATTGCACTATATACTTTAGCTTTATTCTTCTTTTTTCGTTGTTAGTTGGTGGAGCGTGTTTATCAAGTTTTTCCTTCAACCAAGTATTTAGATTAGAAGTTGACTGTCTAAAGTTCCAATTTGAATAAGCTTTCATCATATTTTCTCTTAAGGTATCAAGACCAATACTTTTTAAACCTGAAATATAAGAAAAATAAGCTCCCTTGAACTGAGGCAAAGATTTTGAAATCGTTTTCTTGAGCTTTTCATCAACAAATTTTTTATCAAAAATTTTGTCACTCTTGTTGACCACAAAAACAACGGCTCTACCCTCTCTCTCACACAGAGAGGCAAGCTTTTGATCCTGAGCATTAAGTAATTCATTAGGTTCTAAAACTAATATAACAATTTGAGCAAACTTTATAGCTCTTAAGGTTTCCTTGACTGACTCTTTTTCTAAAGAATTATCAATTTTGCGTTTTTTTCTTGCACCTGCAGTATCGTAAATCTTGAAAAAATCATTATCCCAATCAAAAAAAACAAAATTGCTATCTCTTGTTAATCCGGCTTCTGGACCAGTAACAAATCTTTGCTTTTTTATAATGGCGTTTACAAGCGTAGATTTCCCGACATTCGGGCGACCGATTATTGCTATATTTATTGGTTTTTTTTCATAATTGAATTCGTCTTTCGCAATCGACTTTAATTTATTTTCTTGACAAATATCTTCGAGTGCGGAGAACACTTTTTCTATCCCTAACTTGTGCTCACTAGAAACAAAAATAATATTAGGTAAACCAAAGAAGTTTAAATCTTCTTCAAAAAGTCTCTTTTCAATCACAGATGTTTCAACTTTATTTACAACTAAAATAGTAGGCTTGTCCAACTTCCTACACACTTGAAATATTTCTTTATCTTCAAAGGTCACTCCTACTCTGCCATCTACGACAAACAGAATAATATCTAAATGATTAATTAAATTGAGGGTGTGTCTATTTATTGTCTTTTCTTGTTCAGACATAAGTGATGATTTCAAGCCAGCAGTATCCACTAATTGGATTTGAAAATTTTTTAAATCTAGGAGTTCTTCCTTATAATCGCGTGTAACTCCAGCAAAATCACCTACGATCGCTCTAGTACGTCCCAGCAAACAATTGAAGAATGTAGATTTCCCAACATTAGGGCGACCAACTATACCTGCTCTTATGAACAAGAAATTCTCCTTATTGACTAGTTAAGTATATTCAACATACCATCTTCGGAAACAAACATCAGTCTCTTGTTTACTACTACGGGAGGAGACGAAATTTTCTTTCCAAGTTTCTCCTTATTCAGCAACCTTCCATCTTCCGGAGAAAACCAATAAGCATTTTTATCAGTAGCAAGAACTAGCAACTTATTTTGAAGAAGTAACGGACCATGATATTTGACCCACGTTTTACCTGTAAACTCTTTTAAAAATACTATTTTCCCATTCTTAGAATTAATTCTTCCTATAAAAGAGTTTTTGGAAATGTAGAAAGCGGAATTACCAGATACTACAAGTCGACTAGAGCACTGGATGTTGTTTCTCCATAAAACTTTCCCACTTTTGGTCGCAGAAAAGGTTTCACCAAAGGCACCTACTCCAAATATACTTGATCCATATACTGCCGGATCACTAGCAAAATCGCCTAATGAAGCAGATGCTGAACCAATATTAGAATTTTCTAAATTTATTTTCCACTCTTCTATTCCATTCACCGCGTTGAGCGCGACTAAAGAACCACCACTAAATGGGAAAAGCACCTTATTTCCTAAAGCAGCAGGAGATACTGTTGCAAACACCTTTGTGTTTTTCTGAGGTCCCTTTTTTGTCCACCTTAACTTGCCCTTAACATCAAAAGATACAGCAATATCATCTCCTGTAACTCCAAAAATAAACCCCTTATGAAATATTGGTGCTGATCTAAATGGTCTCTTGAAGTCGTATCTCCAATCCACTCTCCTCTTCGATATACTAATTAGTAAGAGCTCTCCAAATGATGAAGTAACAGCAAGTTTATCTTTATTTATTGCCAAGCCACCATATATATTGCTCTTCGCCCTACTACCCTCAGGAACAATGCTTAGCTCCCAAAGAAATTGTCCTTTATCATTATAAACAACAACATATCCATTGGGTGTCATTAAAAAAATCTTATTATTTTGAACAAGTGGCTCAGAGTATGATCCTTTTGGGCCAACTTTTACTTTGGAATGAGAACTAAACTTTCCTACTGCTGAGAAAGCTATATTACCTAAACTATGGCTTGACCCACCACCGCTATGCGTCCAAGAGCTAATATTTTTCGGATTTCCAAGAGCCACTTTTTTGCTTTTTTTGTTTGTTTCATAAACCTTTTGTTCCATTAAAACTGGCTGCCTAAACCCCTCTAGTCTCTCATCATTAGAACAACTTTGAGAAAAAATAGCAGAGGTTAAGAGGATTAACTTAAAAAAAGCAAATCTTTTACCAATATAATCAGTTAAGCTCATAAATTTTTTCAATTTCTTTTATCCTGCTAACCTGTTCAGGCATAATTGATGGATCCGACAATATAAGCTTCACGTGTGACATAATGTTATCTAAGTCACTAATCTTCACATATAGATATAGTTTTTGCTCTAACGCTAATAACTTCAACGGACCATCTGGACCAGAGAGCTCATCAAGAATATCAATTTTCTTTTTGTCACTAAGACTTTCTGCGGGATCCATTAAATACAACTGGAATTTTGCATAATGGTCAAAAAATTTATTTTCACCATGCCTACTAATTATATACTCATATGCAGCTACCGCACTTTTAATGTCACCTTTTTCTTCAAAATATTTTGCCTCATTCAACTTAATAAAAACAGATAAAAATTTGTTATCTATTTCTTCGGTAACAGTTTGATCATTATTTTTTAAATTTTCCATTGCGGAGACCAAAAACTCTCCATTTTTTTGTGCATTGGCTTTTTTAGAAAACTTGTAATATTCATAGCCTCCAACTGCTCCGACTAAGAATATAATTAAAGCAAATAGAGGCCACTTAAATTTATTAAAAAACTTAAATAGTTTATCCCTTTTTACTTCTTCACTGACCTCTTTGATAAAGCTCTCTGATTCAACCATCAAAATTTGTCCCGCTATTTGTAATTTCGTATTTTTTCTGTTTTTCCCACATTTCTTTGTATAGTCCGTTTTCCTGCATTAAGCTACCATGTTTCCCCTGTTCAGTCAGTCGACCATTTTCTATAACCAAAATATTGTCGGCATTTGCAATGGAAGATAACCTATGGGATATAATTATAAAAGTCTTACTTGCCTTTTTTACGAATAAATTTTCGACAATTTTTTTTTCTGTTTTTGAATCCAGTGAACTAGTAGCTTCATCAAGAATATTAATGTAACAATCTTTCAATAACATTCTGGCGATAGCAACTCTTTGCTTTTCGCCTCCAGATAACTTAAGACCTCTTTCACCAACCTGAGTTGCCAAGCCATCCGGTAGACTTAAAACAAAATCCTTTAAATCTACTTGTTCAATAACCCTATTCAACTTGTGATCTGAGACGTTGTTGGAGCCATATTTAATATTATATTCTAACGTATCATTAAATAGAACTATATCTTGGGGAGTGACCGCTAACTGCCTCCTAACCATAGCTGTTTTTAAGTCAGCACTGTCCCTTCCATCGATTAAAATCTTTCCACTCAATGGTTTATAAAAACCAAAAATTAGTTTTCCTATTGTAGACTTACCGCTGCCAGAGGGTCCAACTATCGCGGTTGTTTTACCAACAGGAATTGAAAAACTAACATCGCTGATAACCTTCCTAGTTCCAACATACCCAAAAGAAACTTTATCAAAAATAATTCCCTGCTTAATATAAGTGAGCTCGTCTTTTACAATTTCATCCTCCTCCTTATCCTCCGCAAACAAAATAAATAAATCTGCCATATCAACCAACGCCTGCCTTATTTCCCGATAAACGGTACCTAAAAAGTTTAATGGTAAAATCAATTGCAACATAATAGCGTTCAATCCAACCAAACCACCTACTGTTAAAGAGCCGTCAACAACCTGTTTTGTTGAAATAACTATTAGGATCAGCAATCCAAGTGTTACAATTAAAGCCTGACCAAAATTAAGCATTGATAACGATTTCCCAGTTTTAATAGCAAAGAGCTCATATGCCTTTAATGATTTCAAATACTTTTCTTTTTCATGATTTTCTGCAGAAAAATATTTGACGGTCTCATAGTTTAGAAGGCTATCTATCGTCTTTTGGCTTAGGTCAGCATCCCACATATTCATTTTTCTTCGTATTCTCACTCTCCAATTTGTAACGCTTACAGTGAAAATGACGTATAAAAATATTGTGACCAAAATAATAATTAGAAAAATTTCGTCAAACTTGTAAGTAATCAAAATACAGACAAATAGTAACTCGAGAATTAAAGGTCCGATAGAAAAAAGTACAAACCTAAGAAGAAACTCTATACCCCGAACGCCTCGATCAATAACCTTATGTAAAGAACCAGTCTGTCTAGACAAGTGGAAACTCAGAGGAAGACTATGCATATGTTGAAAGGAATCCATACTGAGTCTTTTTAGACCGTTTTGAGCAACATTTACAAAAAGAAAGTCTCTAATTTGTACGAAAGCAACCGATGAAAATCTTGCTGCTCCATAGCCCAAAGCCAAAGCAAGTGCTCCCCATGTAACAAAGTCACCTGTCTTGTTGCTATTAACTGAAACATTTAATTCATCAACCAAGGTCATAAGCAATAAAGGTGTTAAAACTGTAAAAACTTTTGCAAGTACTAAACAAAAAAGTGAAGCTATGACCCTAATTCTGAAAATTAGTTCATCCGGCCACAAGTAGCGAAAAGTAGTTAAAAAAATAGACTTATAGTCCTCCTGCTTTTTGACTTTCCTCAATTCATCATTTGCATAAGAACTAGTTCTCATTATTGTTTCATTAAAACTTTTTCAGAAATTAGTTTGGCAGTGAAAACACTTGGCCAGGATAAATTAAATCGGGGTCTTTTATTAGATGAGAATTTCTTTCAAATATTTCAACATATTGCATGCCTTTTCCATAATATTTTCTTGCGATCCTCCACAGACTATTTCCTGGTTGCACGGTAATGCTCCCTTCCCCCATCGCTTGTATAAGTGCTTCGTCTTCTTTTTTAAAAGGCAGCTCTAGCCTACCTTCGACGATCCCTTTATCGTTTAATTCGTCAAGTCTTAAGGTATAAACTCCAGTTTTAATATCTGACAGTGTCGTTCTCCATGCCCCACTTTCGTTTACTTTTACCTCATTTTCCAATTTATTATTCAAGTAAATTCTAATAGTATTTTTAAGTCGCGCTCGACCAGCTAGCTCAGCACTTGAATCCTTAGTATAACTTATCGTATCTAAAGTAATACTATCAACGAAATTCACTTTAATTGGTGCAAGAATTTTAAGGTCATTTCCGTCATCTCTAACAATAAATGGCTTTTTTTCTACTTTATCTACCTCTTTTTCATTATTCTTCTCAATTTGAGGTAGCACAAAAAATAAGTCGGCTGATTCTACTATTTTTGCTTCATCTTTATCCCCGATTAATCCTCTGATTTTGACAGTTTGAACTAAACCTGTGCTCTGAACTTTTCCAAATATAACGAAGCTTCCATCTGCTTCAGTTTTATCAGTTCCAATAATTTTTTTATTATCAGCTAAAATTTCAATTTTCGCCTCCTTTGAAACTTTACCTGCTGATATTATATTACCAAATTCGTCTACTCGGAAAACATCGACGGACACGCTGTCAACTTGCTTTAAAGCCTCTTTATTTTGTTGCTTATTGGGTTCCTTTTGTTTTGGCTTGTCAAAAGTTTCGTTGGCAGTATCTTTTACTTTTTCCGGTAAAACTTTTTTTTCTGTAATGTTTTCTTCATTCCTAACACCTTGTTTTTCTGAGGAGGGCTCGGGGCGCATCTCTTGCTGATTAGTGAAGAAAAAATAAGCTGGCGTAACGATGGAAACTGCCAAAATAGCAAGCAACCCATAAGTACCCGTATACTTTAAAAGAAAATTAATCATTGGCTCTCCTTGTCCTTAGGGTAAACTGGATTTATATGAAAAACTACTAAAAATTGTGGGAAACGTTCTCTTAAAAATATGAAAGATATAAAACAAAAAAAATCCCTTTGTGTCTTCTGTGGCTCTAAAAACGGAAGTAGCTCAATTTATAAGGAGGCTGCCGAAAAATTAGGAGCACAACTTGCAAGAAATCAAATCAAATTGATTTATGGAGGTGGCTCACTCGGACTTATGGGGGAACTCTCTAAAAGTGTGTATAAAAATAATGGAGAGGTACTTGGCATAATTCCCAAACATCTATTACAGATAGAAGGCATAGACAAAACCTATGGAGAGATAATAATTACTGATGACATGCATATTAGAAAAAAAACAATGTATGATAATTCAGACGCTTTTTTGTGCTTACCAGGAGGCATTGGTACGCTTGAAGAAGTGTCTGAAACAATAACTTGGTTTCAATTAAACATTAGTAGAAAACCAATATTTTTTTTAAATATTAATGGTTACTGGGATAATTTCAGAACTCTCTTAGAACAATTCGTTTCTTTAGAATTTGCTAGCACAGACCTTTTAAATTATTTTAGCTTTTTTGGAAGCGTTGAAACACTAATACCATCTTTATTGAACTCTTTGGAGATTGACTCAAAAGAATAGATAAATAACGCTATCCAAATAAGAAAGAACGCTATGGCATGACCCAACTCAAATGCTTCTTCAAAATAAAAGATTGCAATTATAAATTGTATTGTTGGATTTAAGTATTGTACCAAACCGACAGTGGCATAGGAAAAAACTTTTGTCCCTGTAGAAAATAATACGAGAGGAACAGCAGTAATTAGCCCAGAAAATATCAATAACATTAAAGTGCTGTCGGCAAATATATTCTCCCTATTTATAGTTGGTTCAGTAAAGAAAATCATCACTATTATCACTAACGGTGTAATCAAAATCGTTTCGTACGTAACAGATGAAATAGGATTTAATTTTACGTTGCTCTTTATTAAGCCATAGAAACCGAAGCTGAATGCAAGTATCAGAGCCAGGCCGGGTACTTCTCCATTCATATAAATTAATGAAACAACAGATATAATAACAAGACAAATAGCAAGAGTTTGAATGATAGTAAATTTTTCTCGTTTGAAAACAATTCCAAGAAAAACAGCGACCAAAGGAAATATGTAATAGCCCAGTGAAGCCTGAAGTGCATTGCCGGAGGTTACTGCATAAATGAAGCCATACCAATTAATGGCAATTAATATTCCAGCCAAAAAAAGTAAGCCTAATTCACTTAAACCTTTTTGGAAAAATTCACGACCCAAACCTATAAAAAAATAAAGATAAAAAACTAAAAATATTGCAGACCAAACCGATCTATGTGCCACTATCTCGATTGAAGAGACGTTATATAGGAGATCGTAAAAAATTGGGGACAGTCCCCAAATGACTGTCCCTAAAATTAAATAAAGTAGGTACTTAAGATGCAATGTAGAAAAATGTTGGGAGTTTTGGCTACTACATTCTTGAGGCTACATTTTCCCAATTAACTAACTTATCTAAAAAATTTTCCAAGTAAGCCGGTCTCTTATTTCTGAAATCAATATAATAAGAGTGTTCCCAAACATCACATCCTAAAAGAGCTGTCTCATTATGGCACAACGGATTTACACCATTTTCTGTCTTTGAAATTTTGAGCCTCCCATCATTCGATTTGACAAGCCATACCCAGCCTGATCCAAACTGTCCAACACCTGAAGCACAAAAATCTTCCTTAAACTTTCCAAAAGAACCAAAACTATCGTCTATAGCTGATGCCAATTCACTTGGTAATCCCGTTTGGTTTGGACCCATCATTTCCCAAAACTGCATGTGGTTCCAGTGCTGGGACGCATTATTAAAAATACCAGACTGAGCAATCGCCGACGGGTCATACGATTTTGTAATTATTTCCTCCAACGTCATATTTTCGTACTCAGTTCCTGCGATAAGCTTATTACCATTATCAACATAAGCCTTGTGGTGCAAATCATGATGAAACTCCAAAGTTTCTTTGCTCATGCCTGCAGCCTCAAGGGCGTCATGGCTATAAGGCAAGTCATTAAGTTCAAATGCCATTTTAAATCTCCTTTAAATAATGTTCTTTTATTAGCATAAATAGTTTGTTTAGCAACAGTTCAGTGAGTTAAAATTGAGTGCCTGCCTTTGAATCTTTTTCATCCCAATTTCGTTTAACATCAAGTATCAATAGAATTTTCGCTGCTACAAAAATTGATGAATAGGTTCCAACTAAAACACCCCAGATCATAGCAAACGTAAATCCTCTAATAACATCGCCACCTAGAAAATACAGAGCGAAAAGAGCCAATAAAGTTGTTACAGAAGTCATAATTGTCCTACTTAAAGTATTATTTATAGACATATTTAAAACTTTCAGTAATGGCACCGATTTAAAATTTCTGAGATTTTCTCTCACGCGATCAAATACGACAACGGTATCATTTAATGAGTAACCTATAATTGTAAGTAAAGCTGCTACTATTGAAAGGTTAAATTCATACCTTAGGATTGAAAAGACGCCAATGGTCAAAATAACGTCATGAATGAGTGCAACTACCGCTCCGAGAGCAAATTGCCACTCAAACCGTAACCAAATATATACTAAAACTGATGTAACAGCGAAAAGAACAGCCAGCATACCATTTCTTACAAGCTCGGATGAAACCTTAGATCCAACAGATTCAATTTGTAAGAATTTTATATCAGGCACTTTATTTAACAGTAATGCTTTTACTTTTATTTCAATATTTTGGCCTTCAGTTTTTTCAACTTTAATTATAAAAATATTATCGGTGCTAGTTAATGTTCCAGCACTCAAAGTCTCTAATGGGTTAGTTGCTTGAGATATAGAAACATCCCCTAAATTTGAGCTGCTCAACGTATTTCGAACATCTGACACCTTTATTTTTTCTGAACTTGATACCATAAACATGGTGCCACCACGAAAATCTATTCCATAATTTAGCCCCAAAATGAAGAATAATATAATAGATACGAAAATAGCCCCTAGTGAAATATAGGACAGCAAATTAGAGAAGCTGAAAAATTGTATTTCTTTTGACTGATTAAATAAACCTCTAAGTAACATTCATACCCTCAAAACTTTTGGCTTATAAAATAACATATATAGGTCGATAAACAGTCTCGTTATTAGTAAGGCCGTAAATACAGAGGTAATTATCCCTAATCCCAAAGTTACCGAAAAACCTTTAATTGGTCCCGAGCCAAAGAAAAAGAGAATGATAGCTGCTATCATGGTAGTTACATTTGCATCAATAATCGAGGACAAAGCTTTTTCATATCCAATTTTTATTGAATTATAAATAGTGCTATTCTTTTTAATCTCCTCTTTTATACGTTCGAAAACAAGAACGTTAGCATCCACAGCCATACCAATTGTTAAAACAATCCCGGCTATACCCGGCAAGGTCAGGGTCGCACCAAGAATTGATAGCAATGCCATTACTAAGATAATATTTAACGCTAAAGCAACATTTGCGAAAAGACCAAAAAGACCATAACTTAACCACATAAAAGTGAGAACGAGCAGTCCACCAACCAAAGCTGCTAATTTCCCAGCATTAATGCTATCGCGTCCCAACTCAGGTCCAATAGTTCTTAATTCCAATACCTCGATCTCAGCAGGCAGTGCACCACTTCTCAGCAAAATGGCAAGCCTATTACTTTCCTCTACTGAGAAATTGCCAGTTATAATGCCCGAGCCTCCCGGTATATGACTACGAATTGTCGGAGCTGAAATCACCACGTCGTCTAAAACTATTGCAAATGGCGAGCCTATATTGTCTTTTGTATAGTTTCCAAATTTTAAGGCAGCTGAGGGATTAAAATTAAATGATACTGCTGGCAGTCCATTTTCATCAAAAGATGGGTTTGCATTGGTCAAGTTTTCTCCGGAAACAACCGGCCGTTTTTTAAGCAAATAAAACAGATCTTTATTTTGCTCAGAGCCAACTATAATTTCATCCAATTTTGCAGTGAGGTTTGAACTACTATCTATCGACACAACTTCATTGAAGGTTAGCTTTGCTGTCTTTCCTAGAAGAGCTATTAACTCCTCACTTGAACCCAAACCAGGGACTTGCACCAAGACCCTTTTCCTACCTTGCCTTTGGATAGTCGGTTCTCTTGTGCCAGTGTCATCCACCCTTCTTCTTATGATCTCCAGTGATTGCTCGATTACTTGCTTTTCAAGAGTTCTCTTTTGTTCGTCAGAAAATGTAATTGTTATTATATTTTCCATTGAACTAATATCTAGTATATCTTTTTGCACTGACCCCGACCACCTAGATGAAAATAATTCTGTTGAAGAGTTAAATTTGTCTATCTCCTTGATCGCAAAATCAATATTTTCTGATTTACCAATTTCAATTTTTAGTTGGTCTCCTGAGGTGTCTATTCTTCTTATTGATCCGAGCTCTTTCCTTTTTTTAACTAAGGAGCTCCTTACATCCGTCCAAAGGAAATCAAATTTTTCTCTTATCACATCATCTGTTTTTACCTCTAATAGCATATATACACCGCCCCTGAGATCTAATCCAAGTTTTACAAGAGTAGAGGGCAGAAAATCGGGCCATGAGGATGTCTCTTTGGGATTATTTAATTTTTTATCAACAGTACTGTAAAAAAAATTAGGTGACGCAAACAAAAGTGAAGAAAAGCAGACAATTGCGATAATAAATATCCTAAAAAAACTAAGTTGTGGCATTTATTTTTTTGCAGGCTCGGTTTTGCTTAATACATTTACGATTGTAGATCTTATAACGGAAACTCTAACATCTTTTGCTAATTCTACCTCAATTTCTTCACCTTCCTTAACCTTTGTTATTTTACCAATTATACCGCCCTGTGTTAGAACCTGATCTCCTCTTCGAAGATTATCGACCATATTTTTATGCTCTTTGATCTTTTTCTGCTGAGGTCTTATCAACAAAAAGTACATAATTACAAATATCAGTATTATAGGAATAAAACTTTCTAATCCGTTCATGATTTCTCTCCTAGCATTTCTTACTTTCTAACGGTTAATAACAAATAATCAATGGCAAACTTTTTTTACGTGGGTGTTCATAATGACAATAAACTAATTGGTCATCTACAATTATTGAAAAAGTTCGATATCTATCAAGCTGTTTGCTTTTAATCACTTCATTTGCTCGAATTAATTTTTCTTTAATCTCTCGTTTTACAAGACCATTGTAAGTCTGCTCATTTGCAAAACTTACGCAGACACAACAAACGCACGCTAAACATGTATAAATAAACTTAAACATCAATACTATCTATTACACGTGGAAATATAAAACAACTGCTCTTTATTTATATTCTACCAAAGTGTTACTTCTCTGAGATCAGATCCTCTACTGATATTCAGTAAAACTCCAGATGGAGAAGAAAACAGATAAAATGAGGGATGAGAATAAATTAATTCAAAAAACTTTGTGTCTAAGTCGCCTCCCAATATAGATAAGGAGGAATTGCTAATTTTTATAGAAAAATTGTTTTTTAAGGTTATTTGATTCTTTATCTTTTTCCACGGTGCGCAATAAAATACAAAGTCTGATGAATATGAACAAACAGGCCATGAAATTAGAGCCGTTAACAGGATAAGTGCGGATAGTCTTTTTGAGGTCATAGCGTTTAGCTTGCAATATATTTTTTTTATATTTTTAGTAGTAGCAAATAATTAAATATTAATATAGGTCTAGTGTAATTCGTTTAATTGATTTGGAGCGATATTTTGGTCACAAGTTTAACTGGTAAATCAATCGTTGAGATAATGAAAGTGCATAGAGGTCAATGTCTCTTGAGTGACGACGGATTAGAATTAGAGTATGAGGATTTAGTAGAAACTATCGAGGAGTTTGGCAAACAACTTTCATCAATAAATATAGAAAATAATAATATTTGTGCTCTAGTACTGCCCAATGGTGTTGATATGGCCATCAGTTTTCTAGCCCTCGCTAATTATGTAACGGTATCACCACTGAACCCAAATTACACTAAGGAAGAATTCTTGTTTTTTCTAGAAGACTTAGATTGTGCGTTTATAATCACCGATAATAATGCATCAAATTCTCTATTGGAGGCAGCAAAACAACTCAAAATAAAACTCTTCTACCTAAATAATTATTCTCCAAAAAATAGACTTTCAATAAAATCGTTGTCGACCCCTTCTAAATGTTTGCTTGATCAAAATAAAGCCGATGATATTTGTCTAATATTGCATACTTCGGGAACAACATCTCGGCCCAAACAGGTACAGCTCTCTTGTGTGAACATCATATCCTCCGCATTGAATATCGCTCGCGTGCTTCAGCTTGACAAAAAAGACAAAGGCATGAATATAATGCCTTTCTTTCATATTCATGGCTTGATCGCCTCTTTACTATCATCAATTGTTACAGGCTCGAGTGTTGTATGTACTAGCGGCTTTAATGCGCTGACTTTTTATGGAAATATAAAGAACTTTAAACCTACATGGATAACAGCTGTACCTACTATGTATCAAGCTATCTTATCGAGAGCTTCAAGAAATAAAGAAATAATTAAAGCGTCAAGCTTGAGATTGCTAAGGTCATCTTCTGCTGCAATGCCAGTCGCTACAATAGAAGCGTTAGAAAATGCCTTTCAGTGCCCCGTTATTGAAGCTTACGGGATGACAGAGGCCTCGCATCAAATGGCTTCAAATTTTTTGGATAGTATTAGAAAACCGGGGTCTGTAGGAAAATCTGCCGGCCCAGAAATAGCACTTTTTAGAGATAATAAGCTGATAACTGTCGCAAATACGGTCGGAGAAATAGTCATTAGGGGATCAAACGTAACTAAAGGATATAAAAACAACAACAAAGCAAATAAGGAAAACTTTTTTGATGGATGGTTTAAGACAGGGGACCTAGGAAAATTCGATGAGGACGGTTTTTTGTTCATTTCAGGCAGAATAAAAGAAATTATAAATAAGGGAGGTGAAAAAATATCTCCACAAGAAGTTGACGAAGCTCTTATGAAACATGAAGCAGTTTTCCAAGCTGTATGTTTTTCAGTAAAACATGAAAAACTGGGAGAGGATATTGCTGCTGCTGTAGTTTTAAAGGATGGTTCAACCATAGATGATAAAGACTTAAGGACACATCTCTCCAAGTTAATAACAACTTTTAAAATTCCCAGGCCGATCTTAATTCTTGATGAAATTCCAAAAGGGAATACAGGAAAGATACAAAGAATTGGGCTTGCCAAAAAATTAGGACTTGAACAATGAAAATTTGTATCTTTGGGGGTGGTTCAATCGGGGGTCTTTTAGCAGTAAATTTAGAACAGATTGGAATTAAGGTGAGCATTATTGCACGAGGGCAGCATTTAGAGGTTATGAAAAAAAATGGTCTCACTCTTATTGATCCAACAGGAGAAGAAAAGACCGCAATTGTTGCTTGCACTGATGATCCCCACTCATTAGGAGTTCAGGACTATCTTTTCCTAACAATCAAATCACCTGCACTTTTACCCAGTCTTAAAGCGATGAAGCCTCTTATTGGGAAAGATACAACAATAATTACTTGTATGAATGGAATTCCTCACTGGTATTTTCATAAATTAGATAATAGATATGTAAATTATAAAATAAAGTGCTTAGACCCAAATCTACTCATCGATACCATTTTACCTCCAGATAACATTGTTGGATCAGTTGTATACCCAGCTTGTGAGATAGTAAAACCAGGAACAATTAAGCATATTGCCGGAAACAGATTTAGTCTAGGTGAACCCGAAGGGAGTGAAAGTGATCGATTGAAATTCATCTCTGGCATATTAAAGAGAGCAGGGTTCAGAGCACCTATCCAAAAAAATATTCGTGATGAAATATGGTTGAAATTAATAGGAAATCTAAGTTTCAATCCAATATCTGCTCTTACAGGGGCTACTTTGGAGCAAATTTGTAACGACCAAGGGACTGAGGCAATTGTAAGAGCAATGATGACTGAAGCGAAAATAATTGCTGAAGAATTAGGAGCAAAGATAAATATGTCGCTTGAAAAGAGGATTGAGGGAGCCAGAAAAGTTGGGGCACATAAAACCTCTATGCTTCAAGATATAGAAGCAGGTAAACCGATTGAGATAGATTCAATTATCATAGCGGTAAAAGAGTTGGGTGAGTTAACATGCTCCCCTACCCCCTATATTGACACAATACTCAACCTAACACTTCAGAAAGCTAAGCTCATAGGCTGTCTTTAGCCAATCAAAGCTTTACTTCACTCAATAATATGCTATCGAATGAACAGTTTAAAAAAAGAACTTTTGTAAATGACTTATGCAGCTCCTTCCAATATTACTTTATCCGCTATAGCAGGAATATATATTTTAGCACAAGTAATTATAGTTCCAGCCCTACCAGATTTGGGAATAATTTTTTCGAGTGATTATAGAACTATTCAACTCAGTGTTTCTGCGTTTTCAATTGGTGCCGCAATCGTCAATTTAATTGCCGGTCCATTGTCTGATCGTTTTGGACGGAGGCCTGTTGCTATAGGTTTTTTCATGATATTCATACTATCCTCTTTAGGATCTTATTTTTCTGAAAATATATATGTATTCCTTTTTTTACGATTTCTGCAAGCCTCTTCTGCTGCGGGAATGGTACTCGCCAGAGTGATTGTAGGAGATATTTATAAAGGTAATAGGGCGACTGTTATGTTTGGATATATTTCAACCATAATGGCCATAGGGCCGCTTATAGGACCCTTATTAGGAGGATTGATTTCTGATTATTTTGGCTCTATGCAAATTTTTAATTTTCTTACAGCACTGGGTCTCTTTCTTTTTGTTCTTATTATTTTTGATCTGAAAGAAACAAACTTTAATAAATCAGAAAGCATGATAAACCAAATAAAATCCTATCCGTTACTACTTTCATCAATGAGTTTTTGGCCTCCGACTTTGGTCTCTGCATTCAGTTTTTCAATATTTGGAATATTTTTTGTAGGAGCCCCTTTTGTTGCAGCAAAAGTATACGGCCTGTCTCCATCACAAATTGGATTGCTGCTCGCCTTAATGCCTTTAGGATTTGTACCAGGGAACATAATTGTTGGAAAACTAGTAAACCGATTTTCTATGAGGCTGCTTTTAATTTTAGGGTCGATACTATTAATGATAGGACCATCCCTATCATTTTTCACTTCGAATTTATATGAACATCAGTTGGCTTTTTTTATGCCAATGATAATCATGGCTTTTGGAACGGGAATAATATGGCCTGTTGCAAATACTGCGATTATTCAGGCAGTTCCAAGTTTAGCTGGAAGTGCCTCTGGTATAAGTTCAGCTTTGATGGTCACTACGTCAGCAATCTCAAGTGGTTTTTTGGGTTGGAACATCGAAAATAGTGATCCTATTATGGCATTGGTTAGCATGCTTATTCTGGTAGGAGTCGCAACAATTTTATCATCACTTTTTATAAAAAATTGAAAATTAGTTGGAGTAATCACTATTCAACGTTTTTTGGAGTTCACGAGGTATATATTTTTCGTCATGCTTGGCTAATACTTGGGACGCTATAAAAACATTTTCTTTCAATTTACCTCTAACGATAACTCCTCGTCCTTCGGCAAAAAGGTCAGGTAATACTCCAGTATATTTAACTTTAACTTCGTTAGTACCGTCTGTTATTACAAATAAGACGTCGACGCCTGTATTTTTTATACTATTTCTCAACACTAGACCACCAACCCGTAAATTAATTGTATCATCTTTCAGTTGAAGTAGTTGTGTGGGAGATTTATAAAATTCAATGCCTGACCGAAATGCATTTAACAATATGAGAGTTGTTACTGTTAAAACAATCATTCCGAACGAAATAAACATGATCCGTATTTTCTTTTTTTTATATTTGCTCATTTCAAGGAAAAATTGGGCTTTCCAATAGACCAGATGTCTCGTCAAAGTCAAACATTATATTAGCGTTCTGAATAGCTTGGCCTGCAGAGCCCTTTATCAAGTTATCTAGAACTGAAATAACGATACTTCTATTTTTATTATGATCGGAAATAACACCAATATGGCAAAAATTTGAGCCTCTAACATGTTGGGTGGCCGGTATTTCATCAATTGGCAATATAATTATAAAAGGTGCATTACTGTAAAACTCTTCCAGTGCTTTATGAACTGTGGAAGCAGGTGAATCTATAGGTATGGATACAAGAACTCCTCTATTTTGAGGCAATAAGTGTGGGATAAATGTTATATCAATTTTATTATTTGTCACTTTTTTAAACTCTTGCTCTAATTCGGCAATATGCCTATGTCTACCAATATTATATGGTTTTACACCTTCAGAAACTTCTGAATGAATAATATTTTGCTTTGCATCTCTACCAGCACCCGATACTCCCGCTCCTAGATTAATTGTTAAATTATCACAATTTATAATCCCCTCATTCAAGAGTGGGAGCACAGGATAGAGTGTTGCAGCAGAATTACAACCAGTGCAGGCAATCAAAGATCCTTTCTTTATTTTTTCTTTATAAATTTCTGTTAAGCCATAAACTGCTTTTTTTTGAAGAGAATTCGCAATATGTTTTGTTCCGTACCATCTTTCATATTCCTCGATGCTTTCCAATCTAAAATCTGCCGATAGGTCAATAATTTTTTTCCCATAAGGAATTTTTACGATGATCTCCTGGCTTGTTGCGTGAGGTAAAGCACAAAAAATTAAATCTACATTATCAAAATCCATTTGATCGAAGTTTATGAAATCTGGTAAATTCAAATGCCTTAGGTGAGGGAATATATCTTGTATTTTTTTATCGGCGTTTCTATTAGCTACAACTTGATTTAATTTGAAATGAGGGTGTTTTGAAATAAGACGTATAAGTTCTGCCCCGGTATAACCACTACCGCCAACAATGGAAACTGATATAAGATCTTTAACACTATTTGCCATGGCATCAAATTATCCTAAAAACAAACCATTTTCAAATGTTTGGTTAGGATCATTTGAAAGCAAGTAGGACTGAACTCTCAGATATTCCATCATACCATCAAGATCTTTAGAATATCTTTGTAAATATTTTGAACCTATTTTTTTTCCAATAGCAACATCGACCTTCCTATCAACTTTCCTACCAAACTCTCGAATTAAAAGAGCCATTCTTAGATTATAGCTCATATGACTTGCGATTTGAAACAGTCTACTATTACTACCTCCAAAAAAAATTGGAACGACAGTGGCACCAGATTTCAAGATAAGTTTCGATGTAAATCTTTTCCAAAAGGGATCTAAAGGACGACTAAAAAGCTTTGCTGAAGTTGCCACCGTGCCACCAGGAAAAATTCCAACAATACCACCCCCCTTTAGAAAGCGAATTGCCTCATTTCTTGTGTTTATATTCTGAAGATTACCATCTCTATTTTCTTCAAAACTTATAGGAAGAATAACCTCATCAAGATCTTTTGCTTTCCTAAAAACTCTATTAGCAATTATTTTAAAATCTTTTCGTGTCTTGGATAAAATATATCCAAGGAGCAACCCATCCAAAATACCAAATGGGTGGTTAGAGACAATGACTACTGGTCCTTTTTTAGGTATATCTTCAAGAGACCCCTCAATAAAATCTATTTTTATGTTGTACCTCTCGACTATTACCTCCCAAAAATTGCGACCTTTGGCAACTTCTATGTCATAGTCCTTTGCTCTTTTTATTAAGCCAATCCTCCCAGTAATATTTTCTACAGATCGAATAAATAATTGACCCATTAAACCATTGGCTGAGGTAGCATAGGATATGTCTCGAGCAACATCGTTTTTCATAAATTAACCAATAGTTGTATTTCGCATTTTGTAAATAACTAATGAGAATACGTATACAGTAAATCTCAATTTTATTTTTAAGTAAAAGTAAATTACAATACTGGTTAGATTTTAAATGAAGGGATTGATCATGCAACTAAAAGATAAAACCGCAATTATAACAGGTGGAGGTTCTGGATTTGGAGCTTCAATGGCTGATTTATTTGCAAAGAATGGAGCAAAAGTCATTGTTGCGGATATAGATCTCGATAGTGCTCACAAAGTAGCTGAAGGTACAGGAGGATATGCTTTAGAAGTAGATGTATCAAACGCAAAAAGCGTCGAACAAATGAAAATCGACATTTTTAAAGAACACGCAAAGGTCGATATCGTTGTTAATAATGCAGGCACAACCCATCTACCTGCACCTATGGAGACCATAGAAGAGGAAGAATTTGATAGAGTATTTAATGTAAACTGCAAGTCAGTTTACCTAACAGCAAAGCATTTTGTACCCCATTTTAAAAACAATAAAAGTGGTGTATTTTTAAATATTGCAAGTACTGCAGGTGTTTCTCCAAGACCGAATCTAAATTGGTATAATTCATCAAAAGGGTGGATGATTCTCGCATCGAAAACTATGGCTGTCGAACTAGCCCCATTTGGGATAAGGGTAAATGTCATCAACCCCGTTGCTGGAGAAACCCCTTTGCTGAAATCGTTTTTGGGAGAAGATACTCCTGAGATGAGAGGAAAATTTCTTTCTACTATTCCATTGGGTCGATTTTCTATGCCTGAAGATATTGCTTACGCAGCTCTTTTCCTCTGTTCAGATTCGGCAAGTATGATTACAGGCGCTAATTTAGAGGTTGATGGCGGGAGAACAATTTAAATAGATCCAAATGACAAAGCTTTTTGATGGCCCCTCAAATTCGATCACTGATATTGATGGTTTCCTAGTCGGCAACGCTCATGATGATAAGTTAAAGTCTGGGGTAACCGTTTTAACACGATCAACTTCATTTAGAGCAAGCGTTAGTATTTTGGGAGGAGCACCCGGTACAAAAGAAACAGATTTATTATCACCAGATAAAATAGTCGATAATATTGATGGAATTGTACTCGCTGGAGGATCTGCATTCGGTTTAGATGCTTCCAGCGGGGTGATGGATTGTCTAAAAAATAGGAACCGTGGTTTTGATACTGGATCGATTAAAGTTCCTATCGTGCCTAGTGCAATTCTTTTTGATCTTAAAAATGGGGGCTTTAAAGATTGGAAAATAAATCCCTATCGTGATCTTGGCGAAAATGCTTTTTTAAATGTCTCTGAAACATTTGAAATCGGTTCCGTAGGCGTAGGCTGTGGAGCGACTACAAGTGCTGTCAAAGGCGGGTTAGGAACTGCTTCTTTTTTTTACGATGATAGGGTAAAAGTGGGGGCCATTGTAGCGGTTAATTCAGTTGGATCTCCTTGTTTTCCTGGAACTAACATTCTTTACTCAGATTTTTATGGCGCGAACAATGAGCATCTTAAAAAACCTCCGATAAGCTCCTTAATTAACTCTACTAAGCTTCTTAAAGGTGAAGCTACTACTTTAGGTATAGTTTGTACAAACATAAATTTTAATAAAAGTGACCTGAACCGAATAGCAACAGCTGCACATTCAGGAATAGCTAGAGCAATTGAACCTAGCCATACCCCTTTTGATGGAGATATTATTTTTTCTGCTACATCAGGAACAGAGCCCATATATAGTAAGGACAAAGATCTTATGCTAGTATGTCAGCTGAGTGCTCTATGCATTACTCAAGCGATAGGAAGTGCAATTAAGGCTGCAAGGAAAAAAAGGGGAGATAAGTTGGCTTGTTGGGCTGACTTAAAAACTCAGTATAATAAAAGTTGGCAAGAAGTATGAAATATAAAGAAGTTTCGTTCGTTCTAGGTTGTATTGTTATTATATTCGTGGGCGGATTTTTCCTGCTTCCCAAAGTTTTTAAAGAATTTCAAGATGAAGAAGTTATTAGAGTGAGGGTTTCTCTTGAAAATAAGTGCTCAATAACGGATGATGCATTTGTTGTGCTGGATGAGAGCACTAAAATAAAAACGCCATTTTATGGTAAAATTGCCGTTTTACGCACCAAAAGAAATGCTCCACTAAGGCTATGGATGTCTCCAAATTTTCCTCAGTTCAGATATGATGGTGAAATTCAAAGAGCAGAGGAAGAAATGGTTATGATTTCAGATTGCAATCGTAATCCCAGGATGGACAGCGTGATGAAATCAATGAGAGAGGCCTTTTCATCCTCCGAGGGCAAAAAAGACGAATAAAATCATTTTGCCTAACAAATTTTTTCTAATACATCTTCGAAATTAGAGATTGTTCTATCAGGATTTTTAAGTTTATCTAAACCAAAGAGACCTAGCCTGAAAGTCTTGAAATCGTTCCCTTCACCACACTCCAAAGGTACACCTGCGGCTATTTGCATTCCATTCTCTGCAAATATCTTACCATTTTGAAACGAGTCATTTTCTGTATAACTTACTATAACGCTTGTAGCCTTAAACCCATCTGCTGCCACGCTTTTAAAGCCCTTACCTTCCAACAAAGATCTAATTGAATTTCCGATGTAATTTTGCTGATCTCTGGCATTTTCGAAACCAAAATCCTCAGTTTCCTTTACTGTTTTTTCAAACTTTACAAGTGAGTCAGTAGGCATTGTTGTATGGTATGCATGCCCGTTATTTTCATAGGCATTCATAATTCCAAACCATTTCTTTAAATCACAGCTAAAGCTTGAGCTTTCAGTTTTCTCCATCACGTTAATTGCATTTTCGCTGAGCATGACAACACCTGCACAGGGTGATGCCGACCACCCTTTTTGGGGAGCAGTTAATAAAACATCAACTCCAGTGGTTTTCATATCGACCCACGCTGCGCCTGAAGCGACGCAATCTAAAACAAATATACCACCATAAGAATGAACAGCATTTGATATGCCCTTTAGATATTCATCCGGCAGAATAATTCCAGCCGAAGTTTCCACATGTGGTGCAAAAACAACGGACGGTTTACTTTCATGAATGAATTGTGTTATTTCATCAAGGGGTACGGGTTTAAAAGGTGCTTGAAAATTTGCAAAAGTTGGTGAAGCGCTTAAAACCTTAACATCCGATGTAATGTTACCCTTTGAAAAAATCTGACTCCAGCGAAAACTGAACCAACCATTTCTGATCACAAGAACATTTTGTTCGTTTGCAAACTGCCTCGCTATCGCTTCCATTCCAAACGTACCCCCACCTGGAATAAGAGCTACTCCTTCTGACCCATAAACTTGCTTTAGTTTTTTAGAGAGATTCCTCATCACCAACTGAAAGTTTTGAGACATATGATTTAAGGATCTGTCTGTAAATACTACAGAGTACTCAAACAATCCGTCTGGATCAACATTCTGTAAAAGCGCCATAATTCGATAATCTCCTATTAATGTATTACAAGATATATATCAGAAAATTTTAATCTCTAGCAATTAAGAAAATTATATATTTTTTCCTTAACTCAGCTTGTCGAAGTCTCCATGCCTCCCAAAACCTTTTTTGAAATTTTTAGCTCCATTTAAACCCTCTTCTGATAAAGCTTTTTTCCCATTAAACCATTCTTGCTTAAGCGCGTCTATCATTGAAAGCCCTTCTTGAGCATAAACTGACCTTCTATCTGCCTGCACGCAAATTTGAGGAAACTTTGCAATCTGATGTGCTAATTCCTCCGCTTTCTGTCTGGATTGATCATTTTCGACAATATATTCACAAAGACCCAAAGCCAAACACTCTTTTGCCTTAACTTGCCGTCCTGTCAAAATAATTTCCAAAGCGCGGCCACGCCCAACAATTCTTGGTAACCTTATGGTACCTCCATCTATCAAGGGTATTCCCCACCTTCTACAATATACTCCAAGATAAGAGGATGCCTCCATTACTCGGAAATCACACCATAAGGCTAATTCCATCCCACCTGCTACAGCTGGTCCAGCTATTGCTCCAATCACAGGTTTTTTAAGGTTAAGACGACTCGGACCCATAGGTCCTCTGGGTAGCAAATTATTATCTTTTGAAACCTTTTCATCTAAATCAATGTCTAGCGCTTTCAAAGGGTCATCTTTATTCAAAGCTGACGCAAATTTTAAATCCCATCCTGCACAAAAAGCTCCTCCTTCGCCCCAAAAAACTGCAACTTTTCCATCTTTGCTATTATTAAATTCCAAAAAAGCATCTGTTAACTGATCAGCACTTGATGGATCCATTGCATTTCTACTCTCGGGACGAGAATGAATTATCGTCCACACTCCTTTGTTTTTTTCAACCCTTACAGACATAACACGCTCCCAATCCATTTATTTATAAGACTATCATACAAAAGCTGTAATTTCATAAAAGTTAAATTAAACATGAAAGACTTTGTCCTGAACGAAAAATCTTTTAAATCAGCTTGGTTGAAAAGTTTGAAAACTCATGTTGGTTGTATACCCCTCCGTTAACGCCCAATCACCAAACTTGAAACTTTTGAAAATTACTCCTGAGGAAAAAGTGTTTGAACAGATTAAAAATACTTCAATATCTTTATAATTACTTGAAATTACATCGAAAACTCCCTTCCACCAGTCGGCACCTCTAACAGTAATATGAGCATTTTCTCCATTTGGAAGTAAAGCGGCGGCTTTATAACATGCCACATTAACAACTAGCAATTTTTTTGAAAGAGAAAACAATTCGCTTACAACTTTTGGAATATCCTCAATAAAAATATGCTCGAGGACATCCATACACACCACACAGTCAGCTTTCTTTTTTTCCATTAAACCTCTTGCAGGTTCAAAGGTATGCACGCTCTGTATTTGGAAAAACTGCTTTGCAGACTGTTTTGTTCCTGGGTCAAACCCAGGAGCGTCCCAATCTGAGCCTCCTCCACCGTAATCTAAAACAGTTTTTATTTTATCATTAGAGATTTGATGTTTGCATATATGCCTAAATTTCCTTAGTTGAAAATCATTATAGACTTTTTCTTTTCTCGTTCCATCTACCCTATCTACGCCTTTTGCTGCCATTTCTTCGTACAATTTTAGCAAGGCGTTTCCTTTTTTTGACAGTTTTATCTCTTCCATAACACTTCCCTACAACAAGTATAGATCATATAATTTTTAACATGCTAATAGTTTTAATGTTTTTGTCATTAAATAAAGCTTGTAAGCATCAAAACCGAATTTAATTGGTAGCCTGCAATTCATTTTAATATCGATCATTCTTAAACGGAAAAAACCTTTGTTCTAAATTGCAACACTTTTCTTGTCGTCTTAATGTCTCAATTAACTCGCCATGCAATAAGATAAAGCGCATTTAGAAAATGTGACTTTCTAGAAACATCACTTAAAAACTACTAAGCAATTGTTTAATGTGTATTTTTTTAAAATGTAGAACTAAAAAATCATCGCTTTGAAAATTGAAACAACTGCAAGTTGTTGATTCCATTAATATTTAAAGAACAATTTTAAAACATGCATCATATCTTGACACGTGTCGCTTAAACATGATTTATTTTCAACTTTTTTAAAAAAAAGTGGGTTACGCCCATTTCTGCCCGTTTTATGCCTACGTTACAGTACTCGTTTATCATATCTACAAACAGATTGTACCTACTAAGAATATGAACAATGAATGAGTTAACTTTATCTGACATTAATCCCATTTTGCCGCTACCTTCTTACTGACTCAGTTAAATCACCATCAAATACGAGCATATCATGAATATCAAATGCAAATTTTTCTCTCCATTGATTTGCTTTGATACTAATTGTCTCAAAGTTTTTTTTGTATCCACAATAGCAAAAGTTAATACAGAGACAGGTGTAGCTCTTACCCGATGGATTTCTTGAATTCCTTCTACTTCAAACTTTAAAGATTTAATAAAATCTCTGTGACTAGAAATATATTTTTCACATTCTGTTTGTGACTTAAAGTTAAAAATATTCGTTACTGTAATACTCAGCTTTGCCCCCTAAGCTAGTTTCTAAATGAATCTATTAATTCACCATCAAAGACAAGCGTATCATGAATATCAAAGTCGTGCTGTTCTCTCCACTTATTTGCTATTCCTTTTATGGCATCCGCTTGCTCCTTTGATTTTAGAATAGAAAAAATCAATAATGATTCTGGGGTCGCGCGTACCCAATGTATCTCCTGTATCCCTTCAACTTCTAAGGTCTGCATAAATTCTTTATGGCTTGCAATGTACTTGTCACATTCTGTTCTGGACTTAAAGTTAAAAATATCTGTTCTTGTGATGCTCAATTTATTTTTCACTTTCTCTAAGTCAATTTACATCATTCTTAAGTCTATAACCACCCCATACTTCTGCAAATAGCTAAGTCAGCAATACATATATTAGAATCAACTGCTCAAAACCTGAAGCAAGTAAAATATTTTCTAATATTTTTCGAGTTTTCTTTTGTAAAAATTATGCAGATTTTTTACCCAGAAATCTTGCAAAAGCATCTTTAGCTTCATCTGAATTTAAGAGCTTCCATAGCATATCACCTTAGTAGCATTACCTATAAAAAAAGGAAGAAAAATGGAGCAAAATAGAGATACGGTACGAAAAGAAACTTTAAAATTGAACATATGTTTTTTCAAACTATTTATCTTTCATGATACATACATTAGTTAAATTAAAGATTTTAAAACTGACAATACTTGGTGCTTTTGGAGCCGGCGTCATAGCGACTCTTATAGTAAAAGAAATGCATAAGAAGAAAAAAACAGAAGATATAGACGAGTAGTAAATTTGTTCACATGTTTCCCAATTTTATACTTTGACGTAATTTTTTCTTGAGCTTAATTTCCAAATTTTTATATCAGTGAACAGGTAAACAAGCATGCAATCAGTCATCGTCTAACACTAAACTCTAAAAATAGATTGTTAGATTTACTCATTGAATTTCGTTTCTTGTAAATGAGTACCTTAGGGCTTTTACATCATTGAATAAAAATTTCTCTTCAAACTTGAAACCTAATTTTTCAAGAATTCGGATAGAACCTAAATTCTGCTCTGCAGTCAGCCCGAGTACCTTCTCTAATCTTAATTCTGAATAGCCATGTTCAAATACTTTTTTTGCCGCTTCGAACCCCAAGCCTTGCCCCCAGCTATCTTTAGAGTAGCGATAACCAAAATCAATTCCATACGGTTCATTTAAAAAGCCACACATACCAATAAGTTTTCTGTTTTCTTTTAATCGAACTGCATATCTTCCGTAGCCATGTGTTTGATATTGTCGAATATTCATTTTTACATATTCACTAGCCTCTTTTAAAGAGAGTACTTTCCCATCAACAAAGCGTCTGACGTCAGCATCACTCTCTATTTTTGCCCAATCTGAAATATCACTATCTTTGAAGTGTTTGATGATTAGTCGGTTGGTTTGGAGTAGCATAAAATAAAAATCCCACAGAGAATTCCTCATGTCCAGTTTTAAGTAGATGCTCAGTAACTGGACTTTATAAATGTGTTGTAAGAAGGTTTTTAAATGGCGAGTTTAATAGATACAAAGTATGGCAAACTTTCGAGGTTTGAAATCTATAACACCTTTGCAATAAAACGGGATATTGATTGGATACATTAGCTATTACATGATGAATTCATGTATGCACAAGACTACACAATGAAAACGCGAGAGGAAGCGATTGAGATGGTTAAAGAATTACTTGCTCTCAATTTATATCCTACACAAATTACGCTCCTATATGAAAATGGAAATATGATGGCTCTAGAACACGAAACGATAACTTAGGGCAAAAAGTATTTAATAACTCAAGTTCAACTATGGAGAGCGGATAAAATCTGGAGAGAAGTAAGCAACGAAAGAGAAATTGTTTAATGAAAAGATTACTTCTCACATCTCGTTTTTGCATGATTTAGAGGTTAAGTGCTGTCTAATTAAGAACTGTTGTTTGAAACAAAATACAGCAAAATGACAGGCTTCGAAATTTTTGTAAAATATTGCGAAACTCGAGACTGGGACTTGATGGATGAGGTTATGCATGAAGACTATATGTGTATCGATGAGCTTGCCGTACTGAACAAAGAAAAAATGAACCAACGCTCAATAGATGATAAAACAAGAGGTTTCGAACTTATAGATGGAAAATAGATATTTGATAAAGAAGATTTCTTTATTTTTCTCATCCAATGAAAGGTGATTGGGGAACATATACGGCAAGTGAGAGATATAATGAGTTTATTGATGTCAATTTAAAGAAAGATAAAAAAGTTTGGCGAGAAATGATAAAAGTAAAACACCGAGACGGCTCGATAGTGGACAGATTGATAATAATATTTTTTCGGGTTGCGTTTGTAACGGTATGGATAATAGGGGGAGAATTCGCAGTGATGTTCGTACTTCTTAGCTTTTATGCGTACACTTTTCATCGTCAAGTGATGATTAACTCAATGGCTTTTGGCTTTCTCGTTTTCAGTTGTTTTTGTCACAAGCTTTTGAATTGGATTTTGACTAGAAGTAAAAGACATAATTCTGAAAAAAAAAACTTTCACATTTCTGTTTTTCTCACTGGCATCAATGTTAACTATAAAGCTTTTTGTCTGGTACATCCGAAGTTGCATAAACACTCATCTCTTGTGCCATAGTAAGAAATAGTTTATCGGCCCCTACGGCTTCAAGCTTTTCGTGTATTTGATTTTCACTCTCAGCGATCCAATGACAAAACCAAAAATCCTGATCCCCTAGCCAATGCTGGATACACTTTACTTTTTCTCCCTCAACTGATGCAAACCACTCTTTAGAGGTAATATCTTTATTATCTTTAAAATACGCTTTCTTAGTTTCCTCTGAATGAAATATGTGAGTGCATATAAAATGCTTCATCCCTTATCTTTCCATATATGTGCCGAGTTTCATGACTTCATATTACCATGGAAGCGACCAAGTTAAATCTTCGAACACAAAAGCAGATGCATTTTTTTGAATCTGAAAAGATAACGTGCATCAAACGTGCATTATCGTAGCAAACGCCTTCAATAAAATAAAGCGATTATTAAAAACGTGCATCAAACATGCATTCAAAAAAAGCACTAAAAACTACTAAGTAATTGTTTTATATAGTTTACTAAGTGTTTCATTTAAAACTGCTTCATCAAAGTCAGCGTTATCATCATTTATGCTCATACACTCGCTGTTGCTAATTGAATGTTTGCTTAGTTGCATTCTTTCTTCAGCTAGTTCTTTTAAAATTTTATCTACATTAAAGTTACTCATGCTACTGCCTCCAACTTATTTTCTCGCTTAGTTTCCATAGCAGTATTCAAAATTATAGATTTTTTATTTTTTGACCATTATGACATGCGTTTGCGATTTCATTAATTCGTTTTAGCCTTGTTTTATAGGTTTTTGCTAAGTTTAGCCAACGTTAAACGTTTCTTTGGTAAGAAGGGGCTGCTGATTGCCACCAAGCTAAGCCTGTTTTCATATCCAAAGCATCAAGAAGAGCAGTTGGTGCTTCTAAATTGTCTACGTTTTGATTGGCTAGCCATGTCCCATGTTTGCTAGATTCATAGCCTCAAATCCCGCTTTTTTTAGTTTTCCTTCTGCAATTAACTTTTCAACCCTTTTTCTGTAAGTATCTGTCCAATCCTTCTGTTTTCGTTTGCAGATAAGCTGCATCGTCCTGTCTGTGTCCAATGCATAACGCCGTCCATCAATCGAGCCATAGGCTAATAATGCGTCCAACACGACATTGCGAATTACATATTTTTCTGTATTTGTTTTTTTCTGAGTGACTAATAGAAATGATTGTTCAGATACGTGGTTCACATCTAACCACTCCCACAATTCATTTTCACTAGAGATAAATATTTTTGTTAGATTGGTGCTTTTTAAACCTTGCTGTTTACTCATTACTACTCTCCGACGCCCTCAAACGCTCTTCTATCTCAGTTAGTTCCAGAGTGCGTCTGTAACTATCGATAAGCCCCATAACACGTTTTCCTTCAATCGGAGAGTTAGTTCACCCTCAATGACGGCTGTCAGAACGCTGCTGGCGGCTTTAGAGGCATCCATCGCATTATTCATATCTTACATCACCAAAGTCGTTATAAACTTTGTACATGCCTTTACCGTTATTAGCATTTTTTTCAGCTTGTACTTTTGCACATAAATTAGTGTAGCAAGTATTTAGAGTTAATGCATACCCCCACCAGTAATATAAGCTTTGCTCTACTTTTTGTTTTGTTGGACTTTGTGGTGTGTTAATAACCATTTACTGCATGTTTTTTGTATACCGTGTTATTACTGGAATACAGGACTTAATATGCTGAGCACCTGCACATGTTACTAATTATTTTTTAAACGCAATACAGCACCAATAGGGTGTAGCTGCTGAAAATTCGACGTTCTTACAGTCAGCTTTCATTAACATTTCTGTTATTTGTGACTTACTAAATCTTTGCTCGAGCCTTGTTCCAAATCTATCAAGCGCATCATTTTTGCATTGGTAAAAGGGCTTCGCTCTATAATCGGAAAGAGGAATATTTTCTACGTTAAATCCCATTTTTTCAAATACGTAAGCTAATCGACTGATTGGAAAATATATTAATAACGCAATTACAGATGATATAGGATGTTTAATAGCCTTTGGAGAGATAGAAACAATTCGCCGGATATAGTCACTTAGCTTCCAGATAGACTTAAACCAAATTGGTTTATTTTCAAAATTATAATATAGGTAAAGTAATATCGGGGCTCCGGGTTTCAGTAATTTTGTGCAGTCTTCAAGTGCTTTTTGTGTATTAGGAATATGATGCAAAACACCTAGACAATAACCAAAGTCTTGAGAGCGAGGACGTAAACTACAATTTTCGGTGGTTTCCTTATAGAATTTCACATTCGTATGGACCGTTAAGTTTTTCTTTGCAACGTCAATCGCATCACTCGGCTCCACGCAATTTAATGTTTTTACTTTTGGAGCAACGAACTGTGCCCATCTACCGGTGCCACACCCCATATCAAAGCCAACAGCGTTTTTTGGCAATAAATCCCAAGGGAAAATGCTAAAGTATTGTTTAAAATTTTTTCTAAGGCTATCTTTATCAATATTTCCGTAGTCAAATTTTATCCACTCTTCGCCAAATTCTTCAATAACCTTATCGTTTTTATTTGTCATTGCCTCATAATAACTCTAAAAAATTACCCTTGAGCATTCAAGCATAAAACCAATCTTTAGGCAAAATAACAACGCTCTTCCTGCAATCGCATTTTGTGTTAGTCTGCAACGACTCTGTGATTTATTTTATGTTTCCCATCGTAGCAAACGCCTTCAATAAAATAAAGCGATTATCGAGAATGTTACTCACAAAAAAGCACTTTAAAACTACTAAGTACTTTTTTTATAACGATTTTATTAAAAACGGTAGCGCGAAAAAATCAGCGCTTCGAAAACTGAAAAGATCTTCTAGCTTTGGGCTTACCATACTTTTTACGTTCAACTATTCTACTGTCCCTAGTTAGAAATCCTGCGGTCTTTAGCGCTCCCCGTAATTCTCCATCAAACAGAGTAAGAGCTTTTGATAATCCATGTCTCACAGCGCCTGCTTGCCCGGAAAGACCTCCGCCTTTTACAGTGGCCATTACGTCAAATTGATTTTCTACACTAGCAACCGAAAATGCCTGTTGAATTATCATTTGCAGGGTTGGGCGAGCAAAATATTCATTCACTGGTTTTTTGTTAACCGTTATTTTACCGCTGCCTTTCTTTATCCATACTCTAGCTACAGCATCTTTCCTTTTGCCAGTGGAATAAGCTCTTCCTAGGCTATCGAGTTTCGGCTTTTCATTATTTTCACTAGTTGGCGTGCTTACTACTTCTTCAACTTCAGCCATTATCTAACTCTCCTAGTATTTTTTTTATTAATATCCCCTATACTTAATATCTCTGGGCTTTGACCTTCGTGCGGATGATTTTGCCCCTTATAAATTCTCAAATTTGTCATTTGCTTTCTCGATAAAGGACCACCTGGCAGCATGCGTTTTACCGCTTTTTCAATAACTCTTTCGGGAAACTTACCTTCCAACATATCACTAGCTACTCTAGATTTAATTCCGCCTGGATAGCCTGTGTGCCAATAATATGTTTTGGTATCTCTTTTATTTCCTGTTAAATATACCTTCTCAGCGTTTATAACTATTACGTTATCGCCCATGTCCATATGAGGGGTATATGTAGGCTTTTCTTTTCCTCTGAGGATGGTGGCAACCTTAGCGGCCAAGCGCCCCAAAACTAAGCCATCAGCGTCTATTAAAATCCACTTTTTCTGTATCTCAGAGGGCTTTATTGAAAAGGTTTTCATTAAAATTTCCTAAAATCGTATTATCTTTTAACCGATTAATTTCCTAGGTCAATAGCAAAGTGTCATGTTTCTCTTTATTTTTAGTAAAATCACTTTTTTACGGCTCTAGCATAAGTCATCATTGCCTGTGCGACACTATCGTTAAGACTTCCGGAATATATTGTCACCTCTCCTACTACTAACTTTTGTCCGAATTTCAATATAGTTGCTTTAGCAAACAAATCGCTGACGCTGGGTCTTTTAAAAAAGTTCATTGAACAATTTACCGTAACTGACATAGGGTCAGGATCTTTAAAAAGAATCGCCGCATAAAATGCACAATCTGCTATTTCAAACATCACCGGTCCCGAGACAGTATTTCCCGGTCTCAAATCTTGGTCTATGGGACTTAGCTTCACAAGTGAGTGTCCATCATCTATTTCCAAAAACTCAAACCTCGAGGCTTTTTGAAAAAAAACTTTGTCAAAATATGCTGTTAAATCTTCAACACTTTTCATTTTTGTTCACATTATTCATTATTTTATATATAGTTTTATTATACTCTTAAAACTGTTTAAAGAAACACAAGTTAATAGCGGAAAATAAACATGAATGAAATTTTATTAAGATCAGATCAGAATGAAATAGCAATTTTAACATTAAATTCGCCAAAAAACTTAAATGCTCTTTCAGAGGCCATGCTAGAGGCTCTAAAGTTAAACTTGGAGGAAATTGAAAAATCTAAAAAGATTAAGTCAGTAATTATTAAAGCATCAGGAAGAGCGTTCTGCCCAGGTCATGACCTTAAGGAAATGCAGGAAAAAAGGAATCTTAAAAACGATGGAGGCAAAGCTTACTTTGAAAAATTATTGTCAAAATGCACTTATGTTATGAAGCTTATTCGAGAGTTACCGCAACCTGTAATAGCTGAAGTACAGGGAGTAGCTGCAGCTGCGGGTTGTCAATTAGTAGCGACATGTGATATTGCCGTCGCGTCGGAAGAAGCATCTTTTGGAGTAAATGGAGTAGACATAGGGCTTTTTTGCTCAACTCCTATGGTCGCTCTTTCAAGAAACATCAACAGAAAAAAAGCATTTGAAATGCTCACTACCGGAGATTTTTTAGATCCATTCCAAGCAGAAAAGTTAGGACTAATCAACAAGGTGGCTAACAGTAAAGATCTAGGTAATTGTTCTCTAGAAATAGCCGAAAAGATCGCATCAAAACTCTCACTAGCAGTTAAGATTGGGAAAAAGGCATTCTATAAACAAGCTGAGATGGAAATTGATCATGCCTATTCCTATGCATCTAATGTCATAGTCGAGAATTTGCTATATAAAGAAACTAATCAGGGAATGAACGATTTTCTCAACAAAAAGAGTTGATTGAATATAAATAAAAAATTTTGAGTATTAAATTTTTTGGCTTACTGGATAGTAGGTTTTAAACAACAAATTAATATAGGCAAGTATAAAGAGAATTGCAGTAAATTGATGTAAGCTGGCAAGTGAGAGAGGTGCACTATACAAAACGGTAATAATTCCTAGAAACATCTGAACTAAAATGATAATCATTAAGTAATTAGCGGCTACTCTTATTTTAAAATAAGGGTTTCTTCTATTAACCCACCAAATGATACTTACCACAATGAGAAGTAAATAAGCAGTCAATCGATGGTTAAATTGAACAAGACCGGGGTTTTCAAAAAAATTGGTCATAAAAGGCTCATACTCGAACAAATCTACCGGTATCCAGTTTCCATTCATTAAAGGCCAATCATTATAAGATCTTCCGGCATCGATACCTGCAACTAGTGCTCCCAGCGCTAGCTGAACATAACATAGTACACCTAGTCCAGCTAAAATATTTACAGAAACTTTATTCCGGTGTCTTCTAGACTCAAACATCTTTGCTGAATTTCCAGAGTGAAACAAAATAGCCCAAAATATTAGAGCGAGGATAATAAACGCCATAGTTAAGTGGATAGCCAATCTATATGAAAAAACATCTACTACTTGCCCATCTAATCCGGAAGATACCATCCACCATCC
Organism: uncultured Alphaproteobacteria bacterium; assembly: GCA_902619165.1. Classification (GTDB taxonomy): domain Bacteria; phylum Pseudomonadota; class Alphaproteobacteria; order Rhodobacterales; family Rhodobacteraceae; genus CACIJG01. The sequence continues at coordinate 52,322 of CACNDI010000005.1, read as the reverse complement.
CAAAAATGCCTGCAAAGCACCGAGTAACCCTATACCAAAAAAATAAAGAGTCCATCTCTCGGGTATTTGCCGCCTTATCCATAATATAAGAAATCCCACAAACCAAACAAGTCCTATAAACCTCGCTAACTGTCTATGTCCCCACTCCCACCAATAGATAAATTTAAATTCGTCCATGGTTATGTCGAAATTAACTAATTTAAATTCTGGAATGCTTTTGTACTTTTCAAACTCAACAATCCATCCTTCGGAGTTGAAAGGGGGAATCATGCCAGTTATAGGTTTCCACTCAACTATAGAGAGGCCAGAGTCCGTTAAACGAGTCCAACCTCCTACCAATATAAGACTTATTAGAGATACCAATAGTGTCCAAAGCCAGATGCTTAACCAGGACGATTGTTCAATAGAAAATGTTTCTATTGAGCTTGCTTTATTATTATCTGATCTTTCGTCTATCTCCTCGAATAATTTTCTACTTTTAGTCATAAATCGAATTCTTGTATTTCTTTTAGTTATAAATTAGTTCAAAAACACAGAAAAGAAAATAACTCAATGAAATCTAGTTCTTTTTTATAAGAGCCTTTAAAACTCCATGAAAAATCTTAACGTCTTCTTTGTTCAATTCGAGGCCATAAATTAGTTTTCTTAACCTAGTCTTCATTCTTTTCTTTTTACCTTCTGGATAAAAAAAATTTTTTTTATCCAATTCGATTTCTAATTTCGTAGTAAAAGCCTGCATTTCTTCATAATTAGCTTTTGATATTGGTACATTATTATGAGAAGCCTTTGCATTTTTTTTGAGAGAACAAACATTTAGTTGATATGATATTAACAAAACACTCTGAGCAAGGTTTAGAGAACTAAAAATAGGGTTGGATGGTATTCTGATAAGTTTTTTAGCCAAAAATAAATCTTCGTTAGATAGGCCTGATCTTTCGCCGCCAAACAGAATGCCCACTTTAAATCCACTGATACAGCTTTGAAAAATAGTATTACACCCCATTATTGGGTCTATGACATCCTTATACTTATATCTATCGCGAGCACTGGTCGCTAAAACTTCATTTAGATCCTTGCAAGCATCTGCTACATTTTCAAAAATTTGAGCCTGATCAAGAACCCTACCTGCACCTGCGGCCATCGCTAATGCTCTATCGGAGAGATGATTTTCTCTAGGCCTTACTAGTCTCAAGTTTAAGAAACCAAAATTTAGCATCGCCCTCGCCGCTGCACCGATATTTTCTGCCATTTGAGGATTTACCAGTATGAAGACTGGATTTAACTTTTGTATTAAATTTTCCACATTTAAAACTACCGAATATTTCTTAAATATAGAAGAAAAAACAGTTGAACACCGATTAAGATTCCCATAAACCTTAACCAAATACCATTCTAAAGTTTAAATTGAAAGAGTAAATCAATGTCTAAAATAAAAGTAGAAAACACCGTTGTCGAAATGGATGGCGACGAAATGACCAGGATTATATGGAATTTCATTAAAAATAAATTAATACTTCCTTACTTAGACATTCCCTTAGAATATTATGACCTTGGTATAGAAGAAAGAGATCGAACAGATGACAATGTTACAATTCAAGCAGCACACGCAACGCTTAAGCACGGAGTTGCTGTAAAATGCGCGACCATTACACCAGACGAAGCAAGAGTTGAAGAGTTTAATTTAAAGAAAATGTGGAAATCTCCTAATGGAACTATCAGAAATATTTTAGGGGGTGTAGTCTTCAGAGCACCAATAATTTGTAACAATGTGCCCCGCTTGGTACCAGGATGGACAAAGCCAATAATTGTTGGCAGACATGCTTACGGTGACCAGTACAAAGCTACCGATTTTAAGTTTCCTGGAAAAGGAAAATTAATTATGAAGTTTGTTGGCGAAGATGGGAAACAAATTGAGCATGAAGTGTTCGATGCACCATCATCTGGAATAGCCATGGGAATGTATAATTTGGACCAATCCATTATTGATTTTGCTAGAGCTTCAATGAATTATGGCTTGAAAATGAATTGGGACGTTTATCTCTCAACCAAAAACACGATTATGAAAACTTACGATGGAAGATTTAAAGACCTCTTTCAGGAAATATATGAAAAAGAATTCGAGTCTCAATTCAAAAAAGCCGGAATAATTTATGAGCATAGATTAATTGATGATATGGTTGCATGCGCCCTGAAATGGTCTGGAGGTTTTGTATGGGCTTGCAAAAACTATGATGGAGATGTGCAGTCTGATACCGTTGCGCAGGGTTTTGGATCTCTTGGTCTTATGACGAGCCAATTAATGACTCCCGATGGAAAAATAGTAGAGGCAGAAGCAGCCCATGGCACTGTTACAAGACACTTTAGGGCTCATCAAAGGGGAGAAGCAACGTCAACAAACTCCATAGCTTCGATATACGCTTGGAGCGGTGGTCTTAAACACAGAGCGAAGCTTGACGAAAACTCACAGTTAGCTACTTTTGCAGAAGCTCTCGAAAAAGTAGTGATTGAGACAGTAGAAAAGGGTGATATGACTAAAGATCTTGCAATTCTTGTTGGTGAAGACCAAAAGTGGTTGTCAACAGAAGGATTCCTTGAAAAGGTTAACACAAATCTAGAAAATAAATTATCTAAAATTAACATTTAATCACTAGATAGAGTGCCAATTAAATATGATTTCAAGTGCAATAAAGCTTGATCAGCCTGATCGGGGAGAGTACCTCCGCCTTGAGCAAAATCAGGTCTGCCTCCACCGCCCTTGCCTCCTGTTTTTGAGGATAAAATTTTAACTAGATCAACTGCTGAGACCTTTTCAACTAGGGTGTCAGAAATTCCCACTGCTATCTGTACCTTGGTACCAACTTTTGATAAAAGTACGGCAATTACATTTTTATTTTGTTTCTTAATATTATCTACAAACGTCCTTAAGTCCTTGTTAGGTATGTCTTTAACAACCTTTCCAGAAAAAGTTATATTTTTTCCTATCTTTTCGAGGTTTTCACTTTTTTGTTCTCCCTCGCCACTAATCAGAGCTCTATTTAGCTCAGCATTCTTTTGCTCTAGCCTTTTTTTCTCCTCCAAAAGACTATTAACTCTATCAGCTAAATTTTCTATACTTACATTTAGAAGAGACGAAACTCTGTTATTCACCACTTGGATGTTTTCGATAAAGTCTACAACTTTTTTTCCTGTAACCGCTTCTAGCCTACGTACTCCAGATGACGAAGCACTCTCTCCTATAATTTTCAAAAATCCAATATCACCAGTAGACTCAACATGAGTACCACCACATAATTCTATTGAGAAATGATTTTCATCTTCTGGCGACATTTTAACAACTCTTACATCGTCACCATACTTTTCACCAAACAAAGCCCTTGCTCCTTGTTGTTTTGCACTCTCTAATTGCATTATTTCAGTAATAACTGAAGTATTTTCCCTAATGTGCTTATTAACCAACTGCTCGACTAGAAAGATCTGTTCCTCTGTAACAGGTTTATCATGACTAAAGTCAAACCTAAGCCGATCAGCATTATTAAGAGAGCCTCTCTGAGCAACATGTTCTCCTACTATTCTTCTAAGCGCTTCATGAACCAAGTGGGTTCCGGAGTGATTTCTTTTAATATCAAGCCTTAGATCAGTATTTATAAGCTGTTCTAAATTATTTCCTACCTCAAAATAACCTTTCTGCACCTCAACAAAGTGTACAAAAATTTGTCCTACCCTCTTTGTATCTGTCACTTTACCTAATCCACTAATGCCTCGTATTTGTCCTTGATCTCCTACCTGACCTCCAGACTCCCCATAAAAGCAAGTCTGGTTCATAACTATAATGCCAATTTCATCTTGAGATAATTTTTCTATATATTTTCCGTCTTGAATAATCTTGGTAATCAGGCCCTGACTTCTCTCCCTTTCATAACCTAGAAATTCTGTAGCATCTTCTTTCGATCTTAAATCAGCCCATATTTTTTCCTCAGACTCATCTCCCGATCCAATCCAAGATGCGCGAGCCTTATCACGCTGCTCTTTCATCTTCTTGTCAAATGTTTCTATATCTACTCTTTTATTACTTTCTCTTAAAACATCTTCTGTTAAGTCTAATGGGAACCCATAAGTGTCGTATAATTTGAAAGCTACCTCGCCAGAAAAAAGTTTTTTATCTTCGAGGATAGCAAGCTCCTCATTTAATAATTTCAAGCCCCTATCCAAAGTAAGTTTGAAACGTGTCTCTTCTTCCTTCAGAGTATTTTCGATAAGGCTTTTTCTCTCAATAAGTTCAGGGAAAGCATCGCCCATTTGCTGCAGTAGAGACGGGAAAATTTTGTAAAGATGAGGTTCTTCACAACCCAATAAGTGGCAATGCCTCATGGCTCGTCTCATAATCCTTCTAAGCACATACCCTCTACCCTCATTAGAGGGCATAACGCCATCAGCAATCAAAAACGAAGCAGATCTTAAATGATCCGATATTACCCTATGATGAATATTCTTATTCCCATACGGATCTGTATTAGAATATTCAGCAGATTTCTCAATAAGCTTTTTAAATAGGTCAGTGTCGTAGTTATCATGCTTTCCTTGTAAAACTGCTGCAATTCTTTCCAAACCCATTCCAGTATCAATAGATGGTTTTGGCAAATCTATCCTTGTGCCATCAGGCATTTGCTCATATTGCATAAAAACAAGATTCCAGATTTCTACAAAACGATCACCATCTTCATCAGCAGATCCAGGAGGACCGCCTGAAACAGATGGGCCATGATCATAAAAAATCTCTGAACAAGGTCCGCAAGGCCCTACAGGACCCATACTCCAAAAATTATCACTCGTAGAGATTTTAATGATTTTATCCTCTGAGAGATTAGCACATTTTTTCCAAAGATTTATCGCCTCGAAATCCTCATGAAAAACAGTTACTAGTAATTTTTCTTTAGGTAACTTGAATTCTTTTGTTAATAACTGCCATGCCAGACTTATTGCTTCTTCCTTGAAATAATCCCCGAAGGAAAAGTTGCCAAGCATTTCGAAAAAAGTATGGTGCCTCGCTGTATAACCAACGTTATCTAAATCATTATGCTTTCCACCTGCACGCACACATTTTTGAGATGTAACCGCTGTCTTTACTTTAGATTTTTCAATACCGGTAAAAAAATTCTTGAATTGTACCATTCCTGAATTTGTAAACATCAGGGTTGGATCGTTATCTGGCACAAGAGATGAACTTTTAATTATTTGGTGATCATTTAACTTAAAAAAATCAACAAATGTTTCCCTTATATCTTTTAAAAGCATCAGTAATCCAAAGTAGTTTTTTACTGATCCTAACATACAGCTTTTTAAAACTTTTTAAACTCTATAATAACAAAATTTACTCAGCTTGATCTTGTGCCTCTCCTACAATTTCGTCATCATTGATACTGTAAGATTTTCTTATCTTTTCTTCTATTTCATTACAAATATTTTCGTTTTCCTTTAGATACACTTTTGCATTTTCTCTGCCTTGTCCTATACGTTCATCTCCATAAGAGAACCAAGCGCCCGATTTTTCAATTATTCCCTCTTTTACGCCAAGATCTATAATTTCGCCTGTCTTTGAAATGCCTTCTCCATACATAATATCAAATTCAACTTGTTTAAAAGGTGGTGCAACTTTATTTTTAACAACCTTTACCCTTGTAGAATTTCCTACGATTTCATCTCTATCTTTTAATGCACCAATTCTACGAATATCCAACCTTACCGAGGAATAGAATTTTAGTGCATTTCCACCTGTTGTTGTTTCTGGACTCCCAAACATTACGCCTATTTTCATTCTGATCTGATTTATAAAAATTACCATGCAGTTAGATCTACTAATTGACCCAGTAAGCTTGCGCATTGCCTGACTCATCAACCTAGCTTGAGCACCCACTTGGGCATCCCCCATATCGCCTTCCAATTCAGATCTAGGTGTCAATGCCGCTACACTATCTACTACGACAACAGACACAGCACCAGATCTAACAAGTGTTTCAGTTATTTCTAAAGCTTGCTCACCTGCATCAGGTTGAGAGATAAGCAAATCATCCAAATTAACGCCCAGTTTTTTAGCGTAACTTGGATCAAGAGCATGCTCTGCATCAACAAATGCACAAATACCACCATTTTTTTGCTCCTGAGCGATCACGTGGAGAGCTAAGGTTGTTTTTCCTGAACTTTCTGGCCCATAAACCTCAATAATTCTTCCTTTAGGAAGCCCACCAATGCCCAAAGCCACGTCTAACCCAATAGAACCAGTAGATACCGCTTCTATATCCATAACTGGATTGTCTTGCCCAAGTTTCATGATTGATCCTTTACCAAAACTTCTTTCAATTTGAGCTAATGCGGTGTCCAAGGCTTTATCTTTATCCATATTTTTTCTTTCTGAGATATTTATTAAATTTTCCATGTACAGAATCCCTTGTTTTATCATATATAGTGTGAAACAGCTACTTTATTTGTTAAAGTGTTCTTATTTTGTTCCTATAATCTAACACAAAGAAATTTAATATCAACTTTAATTTTTCTTTTGCAATACAGCGCAAAAAAAACCATCTCCATAATTATCAATTGTTACGTTTTTTTTGTTAACAAGTCTAAAATATTTATTATCGATTAAAAACTTTTGTATAACTTCCTCATTTTCTATTTTTAAAAGAGAACAAGTTATATAATAAATATATCCATTTTTTTTTAAAAGATCTTTAGCCTCGTCTAAAATCACAGTTTGCCTAGTTAAAATTTCATTCAACGACTCGGCAGTAATTCTCCATTTTTGCTGAGGATTTCTTCTCCACGCCCCAGATCCACTGCAGGGCACATCGGCTATAATGTAATCAAAGCTACAGCAGTACTTTTGCAAATTTTTGGCTTCAAGCCTTTTAAATTTTACCCCCGCTCTCTCAGCCCTTAAATTAGCCTCTTTTAACTTTCTTTCATCGATATCGTGGATATAAAATTTTCCATTTCCTTTTAATGAGCATGCAATGCTTAGTATTTTTCCGCCTGCGCCTGCACAATAATCTAAAATCTTTGTATGCTCATTCAACGGCAAGTCTTCGATTATTTTCTGCGAGTGAAGGTCTTGCACCTCAAAACATCCATCTTTGAAAGCTTGTATTTGCGTAAGACGACGGGGGTTGCCAATAATATCTATTCCATACCTTACTCTTTTAGATTTTTTTCCCTCTATTCCTTCTAACGATAGACACTCTAATAATGATGAAATATCTGACTTTAGAGGATTAACACGTATTGAAATTGGAGCTCGCTTTTCCAATAAACGCATGACTTTTTCAAACTTTTTTCCAAGAGACCTCTTAAATTCATCTATCAAAAAACCAGGAATATTATCAGTAATCCCAAAACATCCATTAATATTTTCCTTTGAAATTTTTGAAAACTCTTTTTCAAAAATAGTAAGTTTTTCGGGGCCATATTCTCGCCCAGTAAAAATATCATTTAAATTTAGCGCATAAAAAACTGAATGGAGAAAAACAAGAGCTCTACCATTTATAGGTTGTTTTTCTTTCTCTAACACTGATGTCAATGTCTTTTTCATCCTAAGAACATCAAAAACTATATTTCGTATAGCCTCTCTGTCACTAGATCCCGCATACCGATTATTTTTTGCCCACCTTAAAAGAATAGTGTTAAGGTTTTGACCAACTAAAAAGTTATCTAAGATTGAGATAGCTGCATTAGCTCGAGCGTCCTGTCTCATTTCAACTTGAAAAGTAATTTGGGGCTTGTCTCGTTATACTCACGTCATGAACATGACTTTCTCGAAGCCCAGCATTTGTTATCTTGACAAATGAACAATTTTTTCTCATAGAGTCGATTGTCTGATTTCCAGTATAACCCATTGCAGCCTTAAGGCCTCCAAGAAGCTGATGAAGAACTTTCCCTACAGGTCCTTTATACGGCACGTGACCTTCTATTCCCTCCGGGATAAGTTTGTCGGCTTCAACCTCCTTTTGAAAGTATCGATCAGCCGATCCTCTTGCCATAGCTCCGACAGAGCCCATTCCACGATAGTTTTTAACGCTTCTTCCTTGGTAATATAATACTTCTCCCGGTGCTTCATCTGTGCCAGCTAATAGTGACCCCACCATTACACATGAAGCACCCGCAGCTATAGCCTTAGCAAAATCACCTGAATACTTAATTCCACCATCAGCTATTATAACCTTGCCATGCTTATCAGCTTCTTCAGCACACTCAAGGAGAGCCGTAAATTGGGGAACTCCTACACCCGCTACTATTCTAGTCGTACAGATTGAGCCAGGACCAATGCCTACCTTCACTGCGTCAGCCCCTACTTTAATAAGTGCTCTTGTTGCTTCCTTAGTTGCAACATTTCCTGCTACAATATCAATATCTGGAAATTTGTTTCTAAGCTCCTCCACTGATTTCAGTACATGAGAAGAATGTCCATGAGCAGTATCAATTACGATCAAGTCCGCTCCAGCTTCAATTAGAGCCATTGACCGCTGAAGTCCCTTCTGACCAACTGTTGAAGCTGCGCCAACCCTTAGCCTACCTAGTGAGTCCTTTGTTGCAAGAGGGTTTAATACAGAATTCTCAAGATCTTTAACAGTCATCAAGCCAACCAATTCGTTATGTTTATTTATGATTAAAAGTTTTTCTATTCTGCGTTCAGACAAAATTGATCGTGCTTTTTTGTTATTCACAGGCTCATTAACGATTGCCAAATTAGTGTCAGTCATCATTTCACTAACTGGGGTTTCTAAATTTTCCACAAACCTCATATCCCTATTTGTTAGAATACCTTTTAAAATATTTTTTTCATTCACTACCGGAAAACCAGTAATGTTCAATTTCTTTTGTAGATCCTTAGCGTCACTCAATTTTTGATTTTCTCTCAACGTTATCGGGTTATAGACAATAGCACTTTCAAATCTCTTAACGTCATTAACGCAAGCAACCTGTTCTTTTATCTTTAAATTCCTATGAATAACTCCTATTCCCCCATATTGAGCCAGAGCGATTGCCATTCTTGACTCGGTTACAGTATCCATAGCTGATGACATAATTGGGCTATTAAGAGAGATGCTACTCGTTATCAGGGTCTGAGTATCTGCCTCATTTGGCAAGATATTTGACTGATTAGGTACTAGCAATATGTCATCAAACGTTAAGGCCTCCTTTATTTGCATTTCATTTATCCTTATTGTTTATACCCAATAGCGACTAAGTATCTCTCTGAAGAGTCGGATCTACTGGCTTTGGGCTTAAAATTAATTACTTTTTCAAATTTTTTGTTAACCAGTCTTTGAATATCTGGACCTGGACCAGCATCTAATACCTTCGCTACAAAACACCCATCTTGTTTTAAATATTTAACAGCAAAGTCTGATGCGGCCTCAACAAGCGCCATAATCTGAAGGTTGTCGGTTTTTTTATGACCTGTAGAGTTTGGAGCCATATCAGAAAGGATCACATTAAATTTTGTATCTAAGGAATTTTCAAACTCCAAAAATTGCGTTTCATCCAAAAAATCTATTTCAACAAATTTAACTCCCACAATTGGTTCACATGACTTTAGGTCCAGTCCAACAACGAGCTCTCCAGAGGTTTTCACACCTACCTTTTGAGCAGCCACTTGACACCACCCACCCGGAGCGCATCCCAAATCTAAAACATTATGTCCTTTTTTAAGTAAATTAAATTTATTATTAATTTCTATTAATTTAAAGGCTGAACGAGATCTAAATCCTTTCAATTTTGCCTCTTTTACAAAAGGATCATTAAGTTGTCTCTGAAGCCACCTTGTAGAGGAAATAGGTCTTCCTTTAGCAGACTTTACTTTTACCTTCAAATTTCTCATCTTTTTTTAAAAACAAGTGGAAAAAAATAAACTTTTATAGCAACATGTAGTTGCTTATATGATTAAGCAACTTATAACTCAATAAAAACTTTTTACAGGGATAAAAATAGATGCCTTCTCAGCAAGTTGTTTATATTTTCTGGAGAGATATTCCTGCTCAATTTATTGTAGGCAAAGGGCGTAAAGCAAAAAAAGTAAAACTGCCTGATCGCTTCGAGAAAGCCATCGATAAGTGCGCTATGAAACTAAATTTTACTGATATAGATTCTTATTTAAAGGAATGGAGAAAAACTACTCCCATATTATGTGAAGGATCGTCAGAAGATATAATTAGCAAAGAGAATAAAAGATTTGAAGTTGACTATGACAATAAGAAATTAAATGATCTTATTGAAAATGGGGGATTATCTTAATGGACACAAAAATCTTAACAAATGACCCCACGACTTTTTCAATAGAGGTTATGCCTAGAACAGCAAAAAAAATTGATGACTTCCGAAGAATACTGCCAAAGAAAACAACAGTTTATGTGGCGCATTTAGAAGACACACCGATCGAAGAAATGGTTTTTACCTGTAAAAGATTAATATCTGAGGGAATGGCCCCAATGCCTCATATCCCGGCAAGAATTATCCATAATACAGGTGAACTTGAAGATTGGGTTAAAGAGTATTCGTCTTTAGGCGTTAATCAAAGTTTATTGCTCGCAGGAAATGGGAAAAACCCAAAAGGAGAGCTATTTAATTCCATTCAAATGTTAGAAACGGGGATCTTTGAAAAACATGCATTTAAAAAAATTCAAATTGCAGGCCATCCAGAGGGTAATAAAGACATTGATAAAGATGGGACTCTAGAAAAAACTATTAACGCCCTTAAGGCAAAGCAAAAATTTGCACTAAAAACAAAATTGAAAATTGGAATAACCACGCAATTTTGTTTCGATCTTCAACCTGTCATAGAATGGTTAAAAGTACTGGAAAGAGAACAAATTGATTTACCGATAAGCTTAGGCCTGGCTGGACCAACAAGACTGCAAACCCTAATTAAGTACGCGATTACGTGTGGAGTTGGACCCTCAATATCAGTCTTAAAAAATAGAGCTAAGGATTTAACTAAACTATTATTACCTTTTGAACCAACAGAGATGGTCGATACTTTAAATTCATACAAAAAAAATAAGCTTTTTAGAAATGTACACTCGTTGCATTTTTTCCCTTTGGGAGGAATAGAAGCAAGTGCAACTTTTGCAAGAAATATGGATGTACCCGCTTAGGAGGAAAAATGAGTGTCACAATAATTGAGTCATTATCCAAAACGGTAAAAATTGGATTTGATGAACCTTTTTGTATTATTGGAGAAAGAATAAATCCTACAGGAAGGAAAAAGCTTTCACTAGAGCTACAAAACGAGGATTTTTCTACTGTAGAAAAGGACGCACTCAATCAAGTTAATTGTGGTGCTCATATCCTCGATGTAAATGCTGGTGTTGTTTATAATGATAACCCTGACCCAAATATAACAGAACCACCGTTAATTAAAAAATTAATTAACTTAGTTCAAAGTTTGACAGATGTTCCAATTTGTATAGATAGTTCCGTACCTGCTGCTTTAGAAGCTGGACTCGAGGCGGCAAAGGGACGTCCTCTTCTTAATTCAGTTACGGGCGAAGAAGAGAGATTGGAGACAATTCTTCCACTAGTCAAAAAGTATAATGTACCCGTTGTTGCGATATCTAACGACGATACAGGAATATCTGAAAATCCAGAAGTACGTTTTCAAGTAGCAAAAAAAATAATTAATAGAGCAGCTGATTATGGAATACCCAAGAGCGATATTGTTGTAGATCCTTTGGTTATGCCTATTGGTGCTATGGCGACTGCTGGTTTGCAAGTTTTTGACTTAGTTAAAAAACTTCGTGAAATAGGCGTTAACTCAACTTGTGGAGCATCTAATATTTCTTTTGGACTGCCTAATAGACATGGAATTAATGCTTCTTATTTGTCAATGGCTATTTGTTCTGGTCTAACAAGTGCGATAATGAATCCTACTAATGAAAATGAAATTAATGCCATAAGGTCTGCAGACTTTTTAATGAACCATGATCCTAATGGGGCAAACTGGATCAGAAGTAATAGAGTTGTGGAAGACGGGGCCACGGGAACGAGAACTTCAAGAAGACGTCGGCAAAGAGTATAAGATTATTAAATGGAAACCAGAAATTCTTTAGCGACTATCGTATTTACACCCTCAGGAATAAGGGGGCGCGTAAAAAAAGGAACAACTATACTTGAGGCTGCCCAAAAACTTTCTGTAGACTTAAACAGCATCTGTGGTGCGCGGGGCAGGTGCTCAAAATGTCAGGTAGAGCTTACTTTTGGAGAATTTAACAAATTAAATATTCGTTCGAAAGAAACAAGCGTGTCAGAAAGAAACGAAACTGAGATCGTCTATAGAAATAAATTTCATTTATCTGAAGAGAGAAGGCTTGGATGCCAAACAAAAATTCTCGGTGATTTAGTGGTAGATGTTCCTGAGGATAGTCAAATTCATAAACAAATTATAAAAAAAGAAACCAGTTTGCGCGATTTCTCTCTTAATTCGTCGGTAAAAGCCTTTTATGTTCAAGTCTCTGAGCCACAACTTGACTCTCTTGAGAGCGACTTTGAACGCCTAAAAATTAGTTTGAAGGATGATTGGAGTATTCAAGGGGTTACATGCAGTGTTCGTGTTCTCAAAGATTTACAGGAGACATTGAGGAGAGGTAATTGGGGAATTACGGTTTTACTATATTATAAAGAAAACACTGTTCCAGAAATTGTAGACATTCACTCTGGATATTCCGAGATACCAGCATTTGGGGTAGCAATTGATTTAGGTTCAACCTCAATTGCAGCCACTCTTTGTGATTTAAACTCAGGGAAGATTGTTGGCAGTATGGGTATAATGAATCCACAGATAAGGTATGGTGAAGACGTCATGAGCAGAGTTTCATATTGTATGATGGAAGAAAAAGGTTTAGCGACGTTAAATAACTCAGTCATACAGGGTATAAATGAGCTTACAAGAAAAATTGCAGAAAAACATGAGATCAAACTAGATAGCGTTTTTGAAATTGTTTTTGTTGCTAATCCCATTATGCACCATCTTCTTCTTGGGATTAATCCGAAGGAACTGGGCCAAGCCCCATTTCCTCTAGTGTTTTCAGACAGCCTCACTATAAAATCAAAAGATATAGGTATAATTCTAAATCCGGAAAGCTATGTTTATACCGTGCCATGCATTGGAGGACACGTTGGTGCAGACGCTGCATCTGTTTTGATAGCAGAGCAGCCACAAAAGTTAAAAGATACCACTACTCTTTTAATAGACATTGGAACTAACGCCGAAATACTTCTAGCCAAAGGCGAGGAAATTTTTGCTTGTTCTTGCCCAACTGGTCCAGCACTTGAAGGGGCACAGATTTCAGCAGGTCAAAGAGCAGCACCTGGTGCTGTTGAACGAGTTCGTATAGATCCAATCACCAAAGAACCACGTTTTAAAGTTATAGGTTGTGAGCAATGGTCTAATGAAGAAGGATTTTCAGAAAACATATCTGGGGTTGGAGTAACGGGTATTTGTGGATCTGGAATTATAGAAGCAGTCGCAGAAATGCGTTTAGCTGGGCTACTAGATGCTAATGGATTAATTGGTTCAGCGGCACAAACTGGTTCAAATAGGTGCACTAGTTTTGAAAGAACAAATTCCTATCTCTTATATAGTGATAACAAAGTTTCATTATCTATAACCAACATGGATGTAAGAGCAATTCAACTCGCTAAAGCAGCCCTCCATGCAAGCTGCAAAATTTTGTTAGAAAAAAGCAGAGTTAACAGAATAGATAGTATTTTTCTAGCAGGCGCTTTTGGCTCACAGATATCTGCCGAACATGCTTTAATTATTGGTTTAGTACCTGATGCGCAAGTCAGCCAAATTGTGGCGAGCGGGAACTCGGCAGGAGCTGGAGCTATAATCGCTCTTTTAGATGTAAGTTCCAGGAGAGAAATCTCTTCGCTCGTAAGAAAAGTCCATAAAATTGAAACTGCTGTTGAGCCGAGTTTTCAAAAACACTTTATAGAAGGCTCTTCCTTTCCTAACAACAGCTCTACCCATCCAGAGCTTTTTAAGTTTAAAGAACTACCAAACGTGAACTTTAATCAAAAAAGGCAGAGAAGGCATCGCTAAGTTGAAACAGGTTTTGTACTAAGCTTTGTTTTTAAAAGGGTGACTAATTTATCTTTTATTGAGAAAACTGATGTCCTTCCGATCACCAGCAAGGCTGGGGTGGCTATTAGCGTGAGGAACGTAGCAAAAGTCAGCCCTCCAGCAATTGTACTAGAGAGATCGACCCACCACTGAGAAGAAGGAGCTCCAACAAGTACATCTCGTTCAGAAAATCTTATGGTTAGACTGAAAACCATCGGAACAAGGCCTAATATCGTCGTAATAGCTGTCAGTATAACGGGTCTAAACCTTGTAAGTCCTGCCATGTAAGCAGCTTCTCTATGATTATGTCCTTTTCTTCTATATTCATTAAAGGTGTCAATCAAAACAATATTATTATTTACAACAATACCTGCAAGTGCAATCAGACCAAGCATCGACATGACGACACCAAAAGGTCTTTCAGTCAAGAAGAGTAACAGAAAAATTCCGCCCGTTGATAAAATGATTGCGGACATCGTTACGATAGTTTGCCATGCTGAATTAAATTGGATCATTAAAACAATTGACATTAACACTAGAGAGAAGACTAGGGATTGCCCAAGAAAAGCCTGAGTTTCCTTGATATCTTCATCTTCACCTGCAAAGTTTACACTCACACTTTTTGGGAAAGTTACATTCTCTATTTCACTCTTAAGTTTTTCAATTAAAAACGGTGCTTGCATTCCTTCCTTCACATTTGCTTCGATAGATCGAAGTCTGTTTCCATCTAAACGAGATATGGTACCTCCCTTTTTTTCTGGCGTAAGTTCAGCAAATACGGACAACGGGACATATCTCCCGTCGGATGTAGGAACTCTTAACTCCTGCAGTCTATCTAAATTTCGTTCAGACTTTATATATCTCAAAAACACCTCAAGCTCTTCGTCTGTATCGTCCGGCCTGTAATCTGAAACCTTAACTCCTTTGGTTAGTAACTTTACCATTGTGCCCAAACTTGCAACTGTAACACCATGTCTAGCGGCTATTTCTCTATCGATATTTAAATTCCATTCTAAGCCTGGAGACGGCAAGTTATCTGAAATATCAATAAAACCCTCTATTTTGTTCATTTTCTGTCTAATAACAAATAACGCTTTGTTCAATTGATCAAAGTCAGTGCCTGTAATTTCAATTCTTACTGGCTTTCCTTGACCTCCCGGGCCTTCCTTCTGCGCTACTATATTTATGTTAGCGCCTTCTAAAAATTTAACACTCCCTCTCATGCTCTCCATCAAATTAGCGGCTGTTTCACGTTCATCCCAATCAGAGAAAATGGTTCGCACCGAACCTACTAGATCTTTAGTCCTGCCATCAGGTCCCGTTTTAGCAAAATTTATATCTACGCCATTTAAATTAGAAATTGAAGCCTCTGTATCTTTCACTAAAGAATTTTTTTCTGAAGCAGACAGGTCACCCCTTGAAAGAATTTGAACAACTGCTTGCTCTGGTTCAATATCTGGGAAAAATTGAACCCCTAATTTAGCAGAAAAATATGCCGAGTAAGATCCCACTATCAATAAACCCACCAAAAAAATCGAAAGTATCGGTCGTGTTACTGAGATTTTAAGAATATTTTTATAAAGTTTTGGAGGCGTTGTTTTGGCTCTTTTGTCAGTTGAAATTTTTCCGAGAAAGCTTCCCAATATTGGAATGAATATCAGGGCCATTAAAAGAGATGCTGACAAAACGACAATCATTGTTATTGGCAAATATTTCATAAATTGACCAACGATACCAGGCCAAACCAATAAAGGAAAAAAGACCATCAAAGTAGTTACTGTAGAGGCTATTATAGGCCACGACATTCTTACCGAACCCTCCAAGTAAGCAGCTCTTCTATCATGGCCCAAAGATATTTTTCGGTCAGCATACTCTGTCGTAACGATAACTCCATCTACCAGTATACCTGCTACCAGTATGAGAGAAAATAAGACGATTATATTCATAGTTACCCCAAAGTAGCTCAAAATGATAAAACCAAGAAGAAAACTGCTCGGTATCGCAAACCCAATTAAAAGAGCATTTTTTATTCCTAATGCCAGCACTATTATTACCAAGACGATTAAAACTGCAGCGAAAACGTTGTTACCTAAATCATTAAGTAAATTTCTGACAGACTTAGATTCGTCAAACAGATAATCGACATTTATATTTCCTGGAATGTTAGACACTTCCTCAGAAATAACCTTTTTTGAGGCATCTACTACGTCGATTATATTCGATCCTACTCTCTTTTTTATATCTAAAACGACAGCTGGTTTACCATTGACTCTGGACCAACTTTTCTTATCTTCAAAAGTTCTTCTTATAATCGCAATATCACCAAAATTTATATTGGTGCCGTCCGCAATTTTTATAGGCATTGCAAAAAGTTCATCTAATGTTTCAACAACCCCAGGTACTTTTACAACCAATCTACCATTTTCATTTTCAATAGCACCTGCGGTTACTAATTGGTTGTTAGCCGCCACCAATCCAATAACGTTTTGTGGGTTTATACCGTAAGATTCTATAGAACTAGCATCAATAAGTATTTCTATGACCTCTTTTCTGTCACCACCCACTTCTACCTCTAGAACACCGGCTACACTTTCAACTTTTTCTTTTATATTATTTGCTATGTTTATCAGTGAAGACTCTGGAACATTTCCTGACAAAGATACGGACAAGATTGGGAATAGTGCCAAACTTATTTCTGTTACCTTTGGTTCTTCTGCATTTTTTGGTAAATCTTTTTTTGCATCATCGACAGCTTGCCGTACGTCCTCTAAAACAAGGTCTATATCCTCACCTGGATCAAACTCAACCGTTATGGATGTATAACCTTCCGTCGCCGCTGACGTCATTTTTTTTAGTCCTGCAACTGTTTTGAGCTGTTTTTCAAGTGGCTTAGTTAACAACTTTTCTGCATCAGAAGGAGATATACCTTCGTACGCTACACTAACATATGCAACAGGAATTTCTACGTCTGGTGATGCTTCTTTAGGTATAGATAAGAATGCATTAATACCTGAAAAGAAGATCAATATTAAGGCCAAAATTACGGCACCAGGTCTTTTAAAGCAGCCTTCAATTATTGATTTCATGTTTTATTCTCAATTAATTTTATACTCTATTTCGTCGCCAGGGCTTACAAAAGCCTGACCATTTGTTAAAACGATATCATTATCTAGCAACCCAGAAACTAAAGCAAAATTACCTGAGGTTCTCACCAATGAAACATCATTCTCAAAAACTATATTATTTCTTACTGTTTTTACCTTTAAAGACCCATCTTCTCCAATTGCTAAGTGCGCAGGAGATATTGAAAAAGCCTGGACCTTCTCAACTAAAATGCCAACCTCTGCACTCATTCCAGCCTTCAAAGACATGTCTGCATTAGTTATTTCAATTTCAACAATGAATGTTCGGGTCGCCTCACTGGCTGAAGAAGCTATACGTTTCACCACACCCCTTCTGTTTCCGACCCCAGTTACATTGATTACGACTTCATCACTTAGCGATATTTTACCGACATCTGTTTGAGCCACCGGTGCAAACAACACCATTTTTGAAAGGTCGATTATTTTTCCAATATTTTGATTTTTTTTGACAAATTGACCGGCCTCAACACTTAACAACTCCAGCACTCCACCAATACCCGCAACAACAGTGCTGTTTTTAAGATTATTTCGCAAATTGGCAATATCTGCTTTTGCTCGCGTCAAAGAGACCTCAGCCCTAACCAAATTCAATTCTGATGTCATATCTTTCTTCGATAGACTTTCAGTTATTGAGTGGTTTTTCTCTTCCAGTCGCAAGGCGGCCTCTCCAGCCTCTAGCTGTTCCAGAATGGTTCCCTTATCTATTTCGAGTATGACATCATTTTTTTCAACCAACTGCCCACGATGTTTTACTATTTCTTTTACTTCCCCGTCTTTCTTACTTAAGACATCAACTTCAAATATTGGTTTAAGCACGCCACTAGCTCTAACTACCTTATAGGTATCGCGGTTTTGTACTTTTTGAGCGGATACTACAAATACCTTTTCAGTATCATCTCGGTTTATTGCCTCACTTCTTTCTTTATTTTCAACAAATAAACCTGGAACCATCCAAATAGCTACTATTAAAATAATAAATCCCGCTACAGCTTTCCTAGACAAAAAGATTGATAATAATCTTTCTTTTTGCTTTAGCGGTTTATTAAAATCAATATGGAGCTTGGTAACCATTCTCTAACTTAATTGAACTTGTAAAAATTTTTCTAATTTTTGAAAAGATACGTTTCTTTCAATAAAGCCATTACCTATATCTTTTAATAAAATCAAGTTAATATTGTCGCCAACTACCTTTTTGTCTTGTTTCATAAATGTCAGCAGTTTTACTATGTCCAGCTTACCATTATGAATATGAGTTGTTACGGTAGGAAGTTTCATAAAACGCAAGTGATCGTCTATATTCTCAAGTTTGCATTCACTCAAATAACCTTCTTGGTTAGAAAAACGAGCAGCAAGAACTATTCCAAGGGAGACTGCTTCTCCATGTAATAATTTTTCCGAGTAGTTAAAATACGTTTCTAAAGCATGTCCAAAGGTATGACCAAAATTTAAGAGTGCTCTATCTCCTTGCTCGGTTTCATCGATTTCTACAACCTTGCTTTTTAATTCAAGAGATTTGTCGATGATGTGTAACAAAGTGGCCTCGTCTCTCAATGATATGAGCTCCTGGTTTTCTATCAAAAAATTGTAAAAATCATTGTCAAAAACAAGAGCCATTTTTAACACCTCTGCATATCCTGCAAGAAACGCTCTTTCCGGCAAGGTGCTTAGAAAAGATGTATCACAAAAAACAACTTTAGGATGATAAAACGTTCCAATAGAGTTTTTTGCTGGCCCATTATTTATCGCTGTTTTGCCTCCTACCGAACTATCTACTTGAGATAGTAAGGTTGTCGGAACTTGAATTAAATTTATACCTCTACGAAATAAACTTGCAGCTAAAGATACTAGATCTCCAACTACTCCTCCACCAAAAGCGACAACATAATCTGTCCTATCAAAATTTAGCTCAGTTAGCCAATTGAGAAGTTGTTTCAGAACATGCCAGTTTTTCGAGGGTTCACCTGGTTCTATTAAAAACAAGTGAAGATCAACTTTTAGACCGCTTATTTGATTTAAAAAATTTTCGTATTGTAAATTGTGCACAGTTTCATCAGAAATTATAGCGATTTTCTTATCTGCTAACATTAATTGAAGATTGTTATTGTTCTCTTTTAAAAGATTTTTACCTAACAAGATATCGTAAGTAGTTTTTTTAGAGCGAATGCTTATAGACTTTTTACGTATCATTATTTATTTACCACCTTTTTCAGCAATAGATCTTGGACTATTGCCTCTACAGTAATTTTTATATTAGAGCTTTCATTGACAATATGACTATCTGCTTGTCTATAAAACTTAATTCGCTCATTATTCTTTTTGATTAGGGTATCTACTATACTTTTACTCTTTAAAAGGGGTCGTTTTTCCTGGTGGAGAATACGCTTTGATATAATATCAACATTACATTGAACCCAAATAGAAAAAGATTTTGATTTAATCGCGTGCCTTGTTTTAGAAGATAAGATTGATCCGCCACCTGTTGAAATAATGTGTGCAGTTTCATCTAATACTCTACCCACCACTTTTTCTTCAAGTTGCCTAAAGTATTTTTCACCCTGGTCATTAAAAATTTCATAAATGGTTTTACCAACTTCCTTTTCAATAATTTTGTCGGTATCCGATAGTGAGACACCCATTCTTTCAGAAAGCATTTTACCAATGGCGCTCTTCCCGCTGCCCATTAAACCTATAAGCACTATTGATTTAGATAAAATTTGTTTCATTGCATAAATTCATTTACTGTATAAAATTTGAAATTATTTGTTTTATATAACAAGTAAAATGTAAATTGGTGTAAAAACTTACATTTAAAAAGAGTTATGCTTTAGTGAGGACAAATAAAGATTGCGAAAATACTATATTATAGGTTCGATAATTATTTTTTTTTCAACTTTTTTATTATATTTGCTTATCGAACAAGACCCCCCCAAAGGTGAAGTAATTATTGAAGTCAATATCGATGGCTAATCAACAAATTAAGGCTTTTTTCTTATTTTTTTTAGCCTCGGTGGTAATTTTCTCTAAAGCATATTCAGAAGAAAGTAAGCATGGAAATGCGACTAAAGAATACAGCCTTACGGAGAAGGCGTCAGTAATATCTAAATCGTCAAAATCCTTTTTAGATGAAGAAAATGTCGAAGAAAATTTTCTGGATGCACTAAACGTAAATGGAATAGGGTTAATTTCAATCGAAAGCACTAAGTTTCCAAGTGATCTATGGAGTAACTCAAGCGAAAGAGCGCTTTCGGAAAAGCTAATAAGTATGCCTAATCTTACTTTAACCAGCACAAATAAAATCTTTAAAAGACTTCTACTTGTAGACGCAAAGCCTCCTTTAAACTCCATAGGAGTAAAGAATATGGGGTATTTATTCCTATTGTCACGTATTGATCAACTTATCAATTTGGGTGCGATTGATGAAGCAGAAGAAATCCTAAATTATATTAAAGAACCGTCGGTTGAACTAATGAAGAGAAAAATTCAAGTTGCATATCTGAACGGAAGACTGTCAAAA
The DNA here is from genome assembly GCA_902619165.1 of uncultured Alphaproteobacteria bacterium. GTDB lineage: Bacteria > Pseudomonadota > Alphaproteobacteria > Rhodobacterales > Rhodobacteraceae > CACIJG01. The sequence goes on along the minus strand of CACNDI010000005.1, from coordinate 31,552 downwards.
ACTTGTGATATAGCGAATAAATACCCAAACTTTGAGGGAATGCTTCAATTTAAGATAATATGCTTGGTCAGAAAAAACGACTGGCAAGCAGCCACCTTAGCTTTTACCGTGGGTTCATCTTTGGAGCAATTTGATGATAAAGAAAAAAAATTATTATTAAATTATTTAGATCCAGACATCGAAACTCATAGCCTCTATAATATCGAGATTCATAATCTAAGTCCGACAAGCTTTTATCTTATGCATGGCAAGAAAGAATTAATACCCTCTGACATTCTGCCAAACAAATACGCATATGCATTTAGTCTATCGGGCATTCCCCCCAAAATGCGAATTAAGTCTATGGAGCAATTAGCATCAAAGTACGTAGTCAACGCAAATACTTTATTTAGCTTATACAGATCAAGCCGAATTGAAGACGGTGAGAACCTTAATGATGCAATAATAGCTGTAATGCAATTAGAGCAGGCTTTTAACAGCGATAGTGAACACAGAAAACTTTTAGCTCTAAAACAAGCTACAAAGGTATTTCAAAAAAAAAAATTACTAGTACATTTTTCTAATGAATACGTAGATGAACTAAAAAACTTTAATTATTCTGATGACAAAAGACTGAAAGATCTGGCCATTGCTCTACTCAGTCTAACTGATGGCATGACCAGTGAGTTTTTTGTGCAGGAGTCAAGTAATCCTGATGTCAACTGTTTGATAGATATTAAAAAAAAGGTGTTCATAAAACGTGAAACAGACACCAGACTCTGCGAGTTAATAAAAAAGCTAAACGTAGAAATAATTAAAAAAAGTTTTCCTACAAATAGAAACCTTGATGCTCAAATGGAAAAGGGATTAATTCTATTAGAAAGTTTAAATCTGTTAGAAAATGGCCCTTCAACTGAGTTTGAAGAGGTGAAACTGAGCTTAAGTATGCTTACAAAAATTGGACTTATTGATCTAGTGAACGAAATTTCGGTCGAGCTAATAGCTTTAAATACCTTAAAAAAATTGGTTCGTAACATATGAAAAATGTCGATAATATATCATCTGACTTTTTACTAAGTCTGGTAACTGAAAAAAATATGAGCTTTAATACGGCGTCTTCATACAGAGCAGATCTAAAAATTTTTTTTACGTTTATAAACGACCAAAACTTAAGTGTTGAAACACTTAGAAAAGATGATATTAACAAATTTTTCCAAAATCAAAGAGAACGACACTTTGCGGATAGCACTATCGCTAGGAGATTGTCTACTATAAAACAATTTTTTAAATTTTTAATAAAGGAAGGTTTGCTTGATCGAAACCCATGTGAGGATATCAAAAACTTTAAAAAAGCAAAAAAAATACCCGGCTTTTTATCTGAAGAGGAGGTACTAAGAATATTGAACTCTGCTAGCAAAGTGGGAAAAAATAAGCTTGAAAAAACAAGAAACAAAGCTTTGATTGAAATCCTGTACGCAAGTGGGATGAGAGTTAGTGAACTCGTTTCACTACGAAAATCGCTTTTTATTGGTACGCCAGAAATAATATTAATTAAAGGTAAAGGAAATAAAGAACGTATGGTTCCGATTAGTAAATTAGCCATATCAGCGATTAAAAAATATTTGGTTGAGTTAAAAAAAACAAACATAGCGTTTTATGAAAGTGATTTTTTATTTCCTTCAAGATCAAAAAATGGCTATTTGAATAGAGAGAGATTTTTCTTGATTATTAAGAAAATTGCAAAATTTGCGGGACTAAACTCGCGTTACGTTTCTCCACACAAAATCCGACATGCATTCGCATCCCATTTATTGTCAAATGGCGCCGACCTAAGAGTTATACAAACCCTACTTGGTCACAAAAACCTTAGCACCACTGAAATTTATACCCATATTCTAGATGAAAAAATGATAAAGAGTGTTCAAGAAAATCACCCTTTTGCTAAAAAAGATTTTAAAAACTTATAAACATATATGTAAGTATGTAGGAAAGGACTAAATTATGCTTATTGACACGAATTTTTGGTTAGTATCAATCTCAATTGCTGGCCTGCTAATTATTTCGGCTTTTTTCTCTGGATCTGAAACAGCTCTCACAGGAGCAAGTAAAGCCAAACTAACTGCACTGAAAGCTAAGGGTTCAAAAATGGCAACAAGAGCATTAGCTTTAAAAGAAAATGGAGAGAGCTTGCTGGGAGCATTGTTATTAGGAAATAATTTAGTAAATATTCTTGCAACCTCTCTTGCAACTTCTCTTTTTACATCCTTATTTCAAGAGAATGGTGTCATTATAGCTACATTTACTATGACCTTTCTAATATTAGTCTTTGCCGAAATTATGCCCAAAACTTACGCGATTACCAACCCAGAAGGTGTTTCAATAAAGGTTGCAGGTTTAGTCAGATTCTTTGTATTTGCCTTTACTCCTTTTATTAAAGCAATTAGATTTTTTGTAAAAATTACTTTCAACGTTTTTGGAGTTAAGTCTGAAGATAACATTGAAGAAATGGCAACCGAGGAAATAGCAGGCGCTATATCGCTTCATCACTCTGAAGGGGCTGTGCAGAAAGAAGCTAGAGATATTCTTCTTGGAGCTTTGGACCTTGGCAATCGAGAAGTAGAAGAGATAATGTTACATCGCAGTCAAATCGAAATGATAAGCACTAATAGTTCCCCTAATGAGATCTTTGAGAAGTGTCTAAATTCTCCTTACACCAGACTTCCAATCTATGAAGACAACCCGGAAAATGTGATTGGGGTACTTCATGCAAAGGATGTCTTAAGATCATTCAAGGGATTTGCGCTTGGGCAGTCTACAAGAAGATTGAACGTAAATGATATAAATATTCTTGAGGTTGCAATGAAGCCTTATTTTGTTCCAGAGACCACTACTCTTGATCAACAAATGAAACAATTCTTAAAAAGAAAATCACACTTTGCACTAGTAGTGGATGAGTATGGTGACCTTCGAGGGCTCATAACGTTAGAGGATATTTTAGAAGAAATAGTAGGTCAAATTAGTGATGAGCACGATGTGATTGAACAACAGGTAAAGGAGCTTAATGATAACTCATTAATAGTTGAAGGGAATATGACTATAAGAGATCTTAATAGACAAAGAGACTGGAATATCCCTGATGAGGAAGCTAACACGGTTGCGGGTCTTGTTATACATGAAGCTCAGTCAATACCCTCTGAAAAACAAGTTTTTATTTTTAATGGATTTCGGTATGAAATATTAAAGAGAAAAGGAAATCGTATAACAAAAATAAAAATTAAAAAGCTAGGCTAGTGCCTAATTTGAATATTTTTTAAGCGCTAACACTGCGTTCATGCCACCAAACGCAAAAGAATTGTTAAGGACAACGTCAACACTTTTTAATTCTTGAGAATAATTTGGAACTACATCAAGATCGCAAGCAGGATCTAAACCTAAATAATTTATAGTTGGAGGGATAACGTTTTCGTTTAATGCAAGCGTGCAAGCCAGTAGTTCGATTGCTGCTGTCGCGCCTATTAGATGACCATGCATAGCTTTAGTAGAAGAGACTTTAATAGATCTAGAATGTCTACCGAATACTTTGTTAATTGCTTCACTTTCCATTTTGTCATTCAACATAGTACCAGTACCATGTGCATTTATATAGGTGACATCTGTTTTATTTATCATTGCATCTTTTAATACGCCTTCAAGAGCTTTTTGGGGACCAATATTATTAGGTTTTATGAGATCAGATGCGTCTGAAGACATTGCAAACCCCACTACTTCCGCAATGATATCTGCTTTTCTTTTTTTTGCAGAGGCCAAGCTTTCAAATACAAAGATACCGGCACCCTCACCATGAACGAGACCATCTCTTCCTCTGGAAAAAGGACGACACTTGCTTTGAGATAAAACTCTTAAACTTTCCCAAGGTTTAATTCCTCCAAAGCTTAGAAAACTCTCGCTTCCACCAGTAATAAGAATTTTGGATTTTCCTAATTTAATAGTTTCATAAGCAATTCCCATAGCATGGTTTGCAGAAGAACAAGCAGAAGAAACAGTAAAACTTGGTCCCTGTATATGATATTCAATTGAGATCAAACTAGTTGCTGAGTTATTCATTATTTTTGGTATAGTAAGTGGGTGCAGCCTATTATGCCCTTTCTCAAAAACCTGTTTATAGCTATGATTTATAGTTTCGATACCACCAATAGAAGAGCCCAAAATTACACCGGCATTTTCTGGCCACTCTAGTTTACAATTTTCTAGCCCCGCGTTCGTTATTGCTTCTTTAGCAGCCAGCAAAGCAAATTGGGAAAATCGATCCGTCCTGCCAACTTGCTTCAATTCAAAATGCTTACTTGGATCAAAGTTTTTTATTTGTCCGCCAGTTTTTACTTTTAGCCTTGTTATATCTGGAAACTCAAGTTGGCCAATTCCAGGCTTCCCTTCTCTCAAGCTATTATATATTTCAGGCACTGACATTCCAATAGATGAAACACCCCCCATTCCTGTTATTACCACTCTGTTAGTCATAAAAATTTATTAAAAAAAAGGACCTACGCATTTTTTTGCAAAAGATCTTTTAGGTAATCAGTAAGGGTTGATACTGTGTAAAAACGCTTTTTTATCTCACTTTCATCTAAACCCTCAAAGGGAATTGATATATCAAATGTTTCTTCCAATGAAAAAACCAATTCAACAATGGCCACAGAGTCTAAATTTAGATCTTCAAACTTTCTATCAAGAGTAATTTGCTTTGCATCGATACCCGTTTGTTTTCCTACCAACTCTAAAACTTTTTCTTCTATATTTTCCATTATAGAGGTCCTATAACACAGGAATTTGAAAGATATATGTCACGCTATATTACTGAATTATTTTTTCAACAATTTTATTATTTTTGGTAACCTTCTAAATGCCATATAGGACGCTATGTTTCTACTTTTCAACATAGCAGGATTACCCATCAGAAACTGGTTCGGCTTTGCATTAACTGATAAACCAGTTTTGCCAGCCAGAATTACATCCGATCCAACCTCTATGTTATCACCTACTCCTGACTGTCCCCCCATAACCACCCTATCACCTACTTTTGCAGATCCAGCTATTCCTACTTGACCACAAATTAAGCAATTCTTACCTAGCTGAACATTGTGAGCTATGTGAACCAGATTATCTAATTTAGTGCCTTCTCCAATGATCGTATTGGCTATTGTGCCTCTATCTATACAGCAATTGGCACCTATCTCTACATTATCGTGTATCTCTACGGAACCTAAACTTTCGACTTTGAGGTAATTTTTTAGGCTCATTTTTACTTCGTCAGACCTAGATAACATCACTTTTTCGACACCTTCACCTGTGTCTGATACAAATGAGAAGCCATCACTTCCAATAACAACGTTTGAATTGCATATGACATTCTTACCTATTATGACATTTTCTAAAACCCTAACTCCAGAATGGAGAATTGTTTCATCATCAATAATTACATTATTCATTACTGTAACATTAGAAAAAATAGTCACATTATCACCAATTACACAATTGGGTCCTACATATGTAAATGGACCAATATTTACATTTTTCCCTATTCTTGCTGAGTCATCTAAGAACGCGCTTTGACTTACACCTTCTACACATTTTGGGTGACTATGAAATACTTTATTTACCTCGTACAATGCTGCCTTGCCCTTATTAAGGAAAATTGCTCCCTCCAATTTTAAGGCTCTCCAGTCCACCTGTTTAGTGAATAGAGCTGCTTTTGCTCTGCCCAGCCCAATTTCGTTAATGTATTTGTTGCTAAGTGCCATTGCTAATTGCTGCTCACTTGCAAACTTTGGTTCGCTTGGTCCAGCGACTAATAATTCAGGATTGCCTACTAAGGTGCCACCAATTTGGCTAGAAATATCTCTGAGGGTAAGCACTTTATACGATTTTAATCCAAAATTTTAGAAAGGTTATTAATAAATTGATACTCCTGCATCAACTAAAGCCATATAAACAAGAGCATCTCTTCCGTAAATATCCGCCCTGTAATGTATTTGACCAAATTCATCAAAGAACGCCGTACGATAGGTAATGTAAACAGGAATTTTTCTTGATAAATTAATGTAAGTTTCTTCTGCTTTTTCAAGAACTTCTTGAAATTTGCTTTCCGGATCGATCTCTTGGTCTCGCAGTAGAGAGTATGCGAATTGAAAGGGTTCTTGTAACCTTATACAACCATGACTGAATGTCCTCTCGTCTTTGAAAAACAAATCTTTCATGGGAGTATCATGCATGTAGATACTAAACTTATTTGGAAACATAAATTTAACAAGTCCCAAAGCATTAATGTTGCTAGGTATTTGTTTGATAAGGAATGGAAAGTTATCGGGTGTAAACGCCTGCATATCAATTAAATTTGAATCAATTATAGTATCTGTACCCCTAACCATTAAAACCATTTCATTATCGGTCAAAAAGTTGGGGTCACTTTGAATCAACGGAAGGTACTCTTCGACCGCTATACTCTTTGGAACGTGCCATGTAGGATTTACAACCATATGGGTCATAGTATCGTTAAATTCTGCTGTTTGATTACTAGGCAGGCCAATTACTACTCGTGATTGCCAAACTTTTTCGTTTCCCGATTTGAAATATGCTTGAAAGTTTGGCTGGTTAACCAAAACGTATTCCGCTCCTCGATCTTGATTATTCCATCTCATCCTTTCCAAATTAACAATTACCTGCATTAATCTAGTTTCAGCAGGAACGTTTATAGCTTCAATACTCCTTTTTCCGAATACACCGTCGGGGTTTAAACCGTGATACTCTTGAAATCTCTTCACCGATACATTCAATTTCTCATCAAATAGCCTTGAATTCACTTCGTATACCGGGTAACCCATTTTGCTTAATCTTTTTCGAAGAAAAGGCACATTATCATGTGTCATTCCTAACGCTAGCACAGCGTCTGTTGGTACAAGGTCTCCCCAAGACCCATCAAGTGAGGCCTCTCTTAGGTTTTTCAACTCATCTCGCAAACGCATATATTCATGTGATTTTGGGAAAAGATTCCGAAAAAATAAATTTATGTTTAGACTATCCGTTAGCGCCGCTAATAGCTCATCTGTGTCTTTTCTCCGTGGCGAGACGTTGATATTAGCATCTATCATATTGGGGTTCAGAATACCCCCTGAAATATCTTGCGCAAACAACAAAAAGGCCTCTGTTGCCATAAGCTCAAGTTTTGCCTGTTGAGATGGATCCCTTTCATGTATAGCTTGACTTAGCTCGTCAAGCGGGTACCTCGAGGAAGGTAGCCCGTGAAACTCTGCCTCTCCAATGATAGTTCTGAGGCTTTGTAATTTCTTTTGATTTCCGATCCAAAATGGCTCAAACTCTCTTTTGAAATAAAATAAGTGAATTGGATTTTCAGCTACATAAAATTCGGACAGTGCTAACTCTAATGAAGCTCTCTGTAAATCTTTTTTTTTCTGATTTTCTTGCGAAAAAGCTTCGAAGGCATATGTACTTAAGATTACCAAGACACACATGATCTTTGACAAAAAGCATTCGTCGAAAAAAAATCTCTTTTTAGAATCAAGTGATCTTATTTTATCGAAAAACATATTTCACCTTTAATAGTTTTGATCCTTGTGTTAAAAATTTGACATGATACACTATAGCCGTCAAATTATTAACACAGTATGATTACGGCTATGACTAAGATAAGCGTTTTTACAAAATATTCTACTGATTCGAAAGTTTATCTTTTATTTTTTCCTATATCGTGTAATAAATATGTCGTATAAAGAAAAGAACATAATTCGAGGCGAAACAGGTATGATAACAAGAAGGACTTTGCTTACTTCTTTTGTGTCTACTGCATCTATTGTGGTGGCAGCGCCTGTTTTAGCTAAAGCTCCAGGTTTTTTGAGGGGCGCTGGTGATATACGTAAGATAAGGTTCCGGAATTTTAACACAGGAGAATTCATAAACTCTGTATACTGGATAGAGGGTTCATATGTTCGCGACGCTTTGAAAGAAATAGACTACTTTATGAGAGATTGGAGACAAAACAAGGTTAGGTCGTATGATCCTGCAAACATAGATATTTTATCTGCAACACAGGGGCTTCTTGATAGCTCAGAGCCATTCTATCTTTTATCGGGGTATAGAACTAGTAAAACCAACAAAATGCTTTCAAGAATGACAGACGGCGTTGCACAAAATTCATATCATGTTAAAGCGATGGCTGCCGATATAAGAATGAGAACACGGTCTACCGATAAAATCAGTAGGGCAGCGAAAAGTTTTAAGACAGGTGGAGTAGGTAGGTATGCACGATCCGGATTTGTTCATATTGACTCGGGTCCATTCAGAACTTGGACTTCTTAGTTTCTAATTTAAGGCCTTAACGCTCCATTCCCATTTACATGATATTGGAATGAAACTAAATGTTGGGCACCTATCGGACCTCGAGCATGCAGTTTATTAGTGGAAATACCAATTTCTGCTCCAAAACCAAATTCTCCTCCATCAGCAAATTGCGTAGACGCATTGCATAAAAGAATTGAGCTATCAAGCTTTTTAAAAAATAAATTACTGGCAGATTTATCTTCGGTTAATATGCAGTCCGTATGATTTGATCCAAAGTTTCTAATATGTGAAATAGCAGCATCGATGTCTTTTACTACCTTAACAGCTAAAATATTTTCTAGAAATTCATGTCCGTAGTCGCTATCAGAAACACTTACAATGAATTTATTTTTAAATAATGCCTTATCTGCACGTATTTCTATTCCATTAGCAATTAGGAAATCTATGAGCTTGTTGCCTTGGTTGTTGTAGAATTCTTTGTCAATCAAGAGCGTCTCCACGGCTCCACAGATACCTGGTCTCCTTGACTTAGAGTTTTGCACTACTTTCTTTGCTATCTCAAGATCTGCTTTTTTATGAACATAAATGTGAACTATACCTTCTAGATGGGCAAACACAGGAACTTTTGCCTCGCTTTTTATAAATTCAACCAAGCTCCGCCCTCCCCTCGGTATAACTACATCAACATAATCTGTCATATTAACTAATAACTTTACTTCCTCTCTACTGCCAGAACTGAGTATTTGAACACAATTTTCCGGCATTTCCATCTCCAACAAAGCCATGGCAAGAAGATCGTATAATGCTTTTACAGTTTTTAATGCATCAGAGCCTGGTTTTAAAATAGATGCGTTTTTTGACTTGAGACAAAGGGCTGCGGCATCACAAAAAACATTTGGTCTACTCTCAAAAATTACGCCAATCACACCAATTGGAGTGGTGACCTTACTAATCTCCAAGCCATTTGGACGTATTTTTGTCTCTAAAATTTGGTCCACCGGGGATTTTTGTTTGGCTACGTCCACCATTACATTCTGCAAAGAATTAATTCTATCATCATCCAGCCTCAATCTATCTATAAATGCTTTGCTTGAATTATTGAGAATAGCTAGCTGAACATCTTCGTCATTTGCTTTCAGTATCTGGTCTTTATGTTTTTGAATAAAGCTTGAAAACAATACCAAAGTTTCACTAATAACTGCGTCTGAAATTTCAGAGAGAGCCAAAGCAGCGCTATGCGCTTTTTTTCCAACCTCTAATATTTTAAAATTGTTACTCATTATTTAATTTTCCCTAACTAAAGAATGCCATGTTATCTCTGTGGATGAGCTCTGGTTTTCGATTATAACCTAATGCACCGGATATCTCCTCAGACTTAAGACCAAGTATTTTTTCTGTTTCCATCTGATTAAATGAGACTAACCCTTTAGCTATTATCTGACCGTCTTCTCCCTTAACAGTGACTACATCTCCTCTTGTAAAAGAGCCAATACATTTCTTTGCGCCCACTGGCAATAACGAGTTTCCCGATTTTAATGCTTTTTCCGCCTTAAAATCTATTACTATTTCACCTTGCGATTTCATATTTAGGATCCATTTTTTTCTTGCAGCTTTTACGCTTTGAGAAGCTAGAAACCATGTTGCTTTCCGTTTAGAGATATCATTTATTGGATTACGATTTTGGCCATCAGCGATAATTAAGTTACAGCCTACCGAAGTAGTGACTTTAGCTGCTTCAATTTTTGTCTTCATTCCTCCATGTGAAAAATCGTTTTCTGGTCCCCCTGCCATTAGTTCAATTTCTTCTGTGATCTCATTTATAAATGGAATATGCACTGCATTCTTACTTTTTTTTGGTGACTCGCTATACAGACCGTCAATATCGGAGAGCAGTATTAACAGGTCCGACTCACATATAGACGCAACCTGTGCAGCCAATCTATCGTTATCTCCGTATCGTATTTCATCAGTTGCAACAGTGTCATTCTCATTAACAATGGGTATTACTCCAAATGCCAGTAACGTTTTTAGCGTTGATTTACAATTTAAATATCTTCTACGATTTGTGAAATCATCTAAGGTAATAAGTACCTGTGAACATATAAGGCCCTTTAATTTAAAATGCTCTTGATATTCCTTTGAGAGTTCAATCTGTCCAACGGATGCGGCTGCTTGTTCCTGTTCCAAAGTTAATTCGTTTGCTCTAAGATTAAGAATTTTTCTTCCCAAATTTATTGCACCCGAAGAAACGATAATTACGGTTTTTCCCTTTTTTCGTAAATCGATAACATCCTCAATGAAAGACGCGAACCACTCTTTTTTGATTGCACCAAGTTTATCCTCAACTAGCAAAGATGAGCCAACTTTTATGACAATCGACTTTGATTGCTGATATATTTTTTCAATGTCAGGACTAATTTTATTTAAATCGGGCTCCATTTTTCAGTCCTCCCTTTAGGCTTAGCTTCCTTAATTTTATTTTTTTTTAGTAACTCAAGCAAATTGTCCTTTAACTTATCAATACCAACTCTCGAATAGGTAGAAATAGGTATTACTTCAATACCTTTCTTATTAAAAGTTTTTACTATTTTTTCCAACTTCTTACTTTTTATACTGTCTACCTTATTAAGCACGACACAGTAAATTTTTTCCACCAGATCGCTCTTGTATTCTTTCAATTCCTTTAATGTAGTTTCAAAATCAGATAAAATGTTATTTGAGGATACATCTAAAACGTGAACCAAAACCTGACATCGTTCAATATGACCAAGAAACTGGATTCCAATACCTTTTCCGATATTTGCTCCTTCTATAACCCCTGGAATATCAGCTAAAATAAAGTCGCCATTCTTATAAGTGACCATACCTAAGTTCGGACTAAGTGTTGTAAACGCAAAATTACCAATCTTTGGCTTAGCATTGCTCATAACTGATAAAAGGGAAGACTTGCCCACATTTGGCAATCCTACTAGACCAACGTCAGCGAGCAACTTTAGCCTTAGCCATAATATCAATTCAGAACCTGAGTGTCCTTTATTAGCTTGCCTTGGAGCTTGATTAGTTGATGACTTAAATCTACTATTTCCCCAACCACCATTTCCACCCTCGGCTATCACGTGCTCTTGTCCCTCTTTCACTAAATCGACCAAAACTGTTGTCTTATTTTCTAAAAGCACCTCAGTTCCTATCGGAACGTTTAGAACCACATCTTCCCCATTTGCTCCCGTTTTATTTTGTCCCATACCAGGCCTACCGTTCTTAGCGAAATAGTGTCTCTTGTATTTAAAGTCTATTAAAGTATTGAGATCCGAGATCGCTCTCACAACAACATCGCCCCCTTTTCCTCCGTCACCGCCATCAGGGCCACCAAATTCAATAAATTTCTCACGACGAAAACTTGTACAACCTGATCCACCAGTTCCAGATCTGATGTGTATAAGTGCCAAATCAATAAATTGCATAAGTAAAAGTAGCTTTCGGTTAATTAAAAAGTTGCATTTTAAAAGTTAGTAGTATGAAAATACAATACTCGCTATGAGGCTAATCAATAGAGCTATTTTTACAATTCGACTATTTTTTTCTGATAGATCTGCTTGTCTGACTAGAGAACCAAACCAGAACCAAGCAGAATGAAAAATTAACTGTATTAGTAGAAACGTTATAGCTATAGCCGGGATTGTTTCAGTCGATACCCCTTGGCTCTGGAAAGCTGTAAACGCTAGCGTAATCATCATCCACGCCTTCGGATTTAATGGATGAACAAGCAACCCGTGATAAAACTTTGGAGCCCATAAAGTTGACTTTTTCTTTACCGATAGATCCATAAGAATAATCTTGTAGCCTATCCAAGAGATAAAAATTATCGATAATATCATCATTATGCTTGAATACCGGTCTATCAGATCATTTATTAGGAGCAGGCTAAATCCAATTGGCCAAATTATAAGTTGCTTAGATAATACAACACTTAATATGAATGGGATAGAGACCCTAAACCGCTGGGTACAGCCCAGCGCAAAAAGGATAATATTCGCTGGCCCAGGAGAGCCTACCATTGCCATAACAAAGAAGATGAGACCGATATAATCTGAAATCAACTCAGACCCAAATCTACTCAGCAGCTGCGACCGTCTCTTCTACAGAAATGAACTTTCGCTTTTTAAAGCCCTTAGAAAATTTTACTTTACCATCCTTTAAAGCAAATAAAGTGTGGTCTTTGCCCATTCCCACGTTCTCTCCAGGAAACCACCTCGTCCCTCTCTGTCTAACGATAATGTTGCCTGATGACACAACTTCTCCACCATATTTTTTTACTCCGAGTCTGCGTCCAGCAGAATCTCTTCCGTTTCTTGATGATCCACCAGCTTTTTTATGTGCCATAACGTTCTCCTAATAATCACCTGGCCTCAGCCTAAGTTGATTTTTTCTTAACTTCCTTTTTAACCGCGGTTGACTTTTTAGTAGTGTCCTTTTTTTTCTTATCTGCGGCCACACTAGCTGTTTTCACTGCCTTAGTTTCTTTTTGTGCTTTTAGCTCTTTTTTCACTGGTGTCTTTTTTGCTGGCTTGGCCTTCACCGACTCTATCACCCTTTCAGCCTTGTTACTGATATTCACTTTTGCGGAATAGTCAATTTTAAGACCCTTTCCTGACTTTGCCTCTTGAATATTGGTTTTATCAGCCCCAGACTCCAATATATCGGTTATTTTTAGCAGGGTAATCTGCTGCCTATGGCCTTTCTTACTCTTAGAGGAACTTTTCCTACGTCTCTTAACGAATGAGATAACTTTCTTGTCTTTTATTTGATCGATAACGGTAGCCTGAACCCCTGCTCCTTTGACCAGAGGGTCACCAACTCTGACTTGTTCTCCTCCGGTTAAAAGTACCGTGTTAAACTGTACTCTATCTCCACCTTTGGCAGACAGCTTTTCTACCGCCAAAATATCGTTTTTTTGTACCTTGTACTGTTTACCACCGGTTTCTATAATTGCGTACATTTTCTACTTTCAAAATTATGACATATTCCTATTATGTCTATCCATATTGTCAAGTTTTTTCTAGGATGTTTTTATTATTATCTTTCTATTCACCTAGCAAGTGAACGGTTATAGATCTAGTTCGACCAAACTTGCGCCACTCGCACAGATATATTCCCTGCCAGACCCCAAGCACCAATTTATTTGAAACTACAGACACCGTTAAGTTAGTATTTGTAATCAATGTTTTCAAATGCGCAGGCATATCGTCTGCTCCCTCCACGTCATGAAGATAATTTGCAGATTCTGGTGCTAAATTACTTAAAAAAGCACTTATATCTTTTAAAACATCTTTGGATGCATTCTCTTGAACGGTAAGAGATGCACTTGTGTGCAAAATCGATAAATTCACCAAACCTTTTTTAAATTCATGGCGTTGAACTAACTCCTGAATGTTCTCGGTGATATTTACAATTTGATACCCATCAGTCTTAAAACTTAATTGCTCTATAATATTCATGAACTAAAATTTACAAGTCACCCTCGTTGACGGCCGACAGTGTATTTGCATTTTTATCAGAAATATCATCAGCTATCAGCTGACTGCATTTCGCAACATTTGTTTCTACCACCTTACAAGTAGAAATAGTAAGCTGGTCTACGGTTGACTGACAACCAACAAATATTAACGGTATGAAAATAGTAAATAAAACTATTCTCCCAGCATTTTTAAAAATCATTTTTTATCCTGCAAATTTCTTACTGTCTGAGAGAGTATTCTTAACAGGGCTCTGATAAAAGGATCTGCTTTCTCAACTCTTGCCTCAAATTCACTTTCAGACAAGGCAATTACAGTGGCATCTGACATACAGCGTGCACTAGCCATTCTGGGTTTGTGTTCAATAACGCCCATTTCTCCAAAAACTTCATTCTCTCCAACTTTAAAATTTGGATCCTTGGTATCATTTGTTGGCAAAAAAATACCAACATCTCCTGACATGAGTAAAAAGATTTCTTTGCCTTTATCTCCTGCTTTGAAAATATATTGACCGGCCTTATAATCTAACTTTTTCATCTTATTACTTATTTCACACCGAGTGGGACAAGCCCTGATGGGCAAAAAAAACCTTGTCGCTTGATAGATTATTAGAGTGCTCGTTAAGTTGCTCGTCACTTCTACTTGGCGCATGATGGGCTATGGCTAAGTTTTTGCAGGCAGTTTTTTCGGAGAAAGTAATTCCCTGCTCAATACTAGAATGTCCCCAGCCTTTTTTGGGCGGAAGTTCTTCATCTAAAAACATTCCATCCCATACAACTAGGTCACTATCTGTAGCGCTACTAATAAGCTGATCATCAATAAGTGGTTCCTGCCCATACTCGTGATCAAGAAAAACACATACTTTTTTCTTATCTTTTTCAACAATATATCCGGCAGCTCCCCCCGGGTGATTTAACTCTATGGTACTTAAAGAACATAGATGCTCAAGATCAGCCATAATCAAATCAAATTCCACAAACTTTAAATTTTTTAGAGTGTCTACCAATGGAATTGGAAAATACATCGGTTGGAAAGCTCTTACAAACACTTCTCTCAACTCATTTGCTTTTACTAGCCCAGAAGAAATTGTTACTTTATTGGAGGGGTCAAAAATCTGATGATTGAAAGGCAAGCCTTGAATATGGTCATAATGAAAATGAGAGAAAATCAAATATGTAGGACGATCTTTTAGTATCGTTACATTTTGAAAGCCTGTTCCGGCATCAAAAATAATTTGAAATTGTTCATGAAGTATTTCAGTGCAGGTCGTGCTTCCGCCATACTTTAGAAAATTTTGGTCAGCAGTAGGAGTTGATCCTCGCACACCATGAAATATCACGTCCATAAGAAAACCTCTTTTCCAAAAGGATACACCAACAAAACGAGAAAGCTATCGATTATTTATTTTTATTAAGAGGCTTAATTTTTAAAACCTAAAATTTAAAGTCAGATTATTAAATCTAATAGTCAAATATAATTTATTTATCTGAAAAAATGTTTATTATCGGATTGATGGTTAACGTTGAGTTTATAACGGATAAAATAGTCTCTGTTTCATTTGATAGCGGAAAGCATTCAAACCTTTTGTCGCTGGATGTTATTCGGAAGCTAACAGAGGTTGCCAACAATCTAGGCAAAAATAATAATTTGATGGCAATCATTTTGTCTGGAGGCAAACAAAATTTTTCTTTTGGCTTTGATTTAAAGGATAAAGAGTTTTTAAGGCTTAAAAAGCTTGGTTTTGAAGAGAACAGAAATTACTTTCAACTTGGAAAGATCATGTGTGATGCGTGGGAAAAGCTTAGCTGTCTAACCGTATGTAAAATTAGGGGATGGTGCGTGGGAGGTGGAGTTGCTCTTGCTATCTCATGTGACTTGAGACTTGCTGAAACGGCAGCAAAATTTTATGTACCGGAAGTTGAGAGAGGGTTAAATATGAGCTGGGGATCAGTACCTAGGTTAATTGCTTTAATAGGTCCTGCAAAAACAAAAAGGCTTCTGCTAGTGGCAGAAAAACTAAACTCTTCAACCGCAAAAGATTGGGGGCTAATCGACAGCTATTTAAGTACAAGCAAACTCGAGCTGGAAACAATTAATCTCGCTAAAAAAACAACAAAAATGCCACGTTTGCCTTTTATCTTGACTAAAGAGAGCGTAAACAATCATTCGAATGCACTTGCTAAAGCCACTTCTTACAATGATCAAGATATTTTTAGTTTAGCTTATGGAAACCTAAAAGGGGAATTCTTCAAATAAACCATTATGACTTTGCTACATACGCTTGGCTACCTCTTCCAACATAACCTCGGTAGCACCTCCTCCAATCGATTGAGCTCTAGCATCTCTAGTTAATCTTTCAATATCCGTCCCTGTCATGTATCCAGTTCCACCGTGTAACTGAAGACAAGCATACATTACTTCGTTAACTAGCTCTCCACAAAGAACTTTAATCATTGATACTTCTTTTATCACATCGATCCCAAGCCTGACTTTATTGGCAACACCATATACCATGTAGCGTGCAGCAGTCACTTTTGATTGGAGTTCCGCAAGCTTATGTCTAACCGTCTGTTTTTCCCATAACTTCCCACCAAAAGCATCTCTATTTTTAACATAATCTACAGTGGTATCAATAGCAGCTTGTGCCTCACCCATAGCCATTGAACCCATAACTAATCTCTCATTCTGAAAGTTTTGCATAATTGCGTAAAAGCCTTTATTTAGAGTCCCTAGCACATCGGCTTCCTCTACCTCACAGTCCTGAAAAAAAAGTTCCGCAGTATCTGAACACCTCCACCCGTGCTTATCTAACTGCTTATTTATAATCAGCCCGGGGTTATTCTTTCTTACAATAAACATTGTTATATTGCTTGATTGCTGCAATCCATCACTAGTTTTTGCTGCAACAAAATATATATCAGCATGAACTCCATTCGTAATAAAAATTTTCGATCCATTGATGATATATTTACTTCCGACTTTTTGAGCCTTCGTTCTTATATTTTTTACATCAGACCCAGCATGTGGTTCTGTTACCGCAACGCAAGATATTTTATTTCCTAAAATTATATCGCCAAGATACTTTTCCTTTTGCTCTATATTACCGGCATTTAATAAATGAACTGAAGCCATATCAGTATGCACTAAAGAAGCTATTGCAAAGCCAGAAAATGTTGACTTGCCGAGTTCTTCAGCAAAAACCACACTACCCCGAACATCCATGTCGGACCCACCAAATTCAGTAGGATAAGTAATGCCTAAAAACCCTAGAGCTCCCATATGTTTAAAAACTTCTCTTGGTATAAAGCCATCCACTTCCCATTTTGTAGCTTTCGGTTTTACTTCATTTTCAACGAATTTTTTAATCTGTTCTTTTAAGATAATGTGTTCTTCTTCGAGAAATAATGCATCCTCAGACTGTTTGAAATTTATATCCTTCATCATCTATCTCCCCCTTTAGAATTTTCTTTTTGACTAACAAATATTTTCTTAATCCTTGCAATTAATTTTAAGACATCCAGTATTTTTTTCAAAAAACCTGATATTAGCCACCAAAGCACCAAAAACGATGCTCCGATTAATTTAAGCATGAATCTAACCATTTGGACCCCATTCAGTCTATAGTAAACTACAATTTTTGAAATTAAACGAAAAAAAAGGCCGCAATTAATACGGCCCAGTGAAGGGAGGAATGTTGCTAGCAGACGTTAGCAACTGCTTATTTTCTACTTCTGGATCTTTGCATTCACAACATGCATTTTTGCAATACCGCTATGCTATCAATGCAAAGACTGATGAACTAATTTTTTAAGTTCTTTTCTATTGGGATAAGAAGCAGACGGCAACAATTGGGTCATAAACACCGCCGTGTACCCTTTTTTAAAGTCAATCCAAAAATAATTACTTGCCATGCCGCCCCAACCGAAATCTCCAAGATTACTGGTGAAATCTGGATGGGGGTTAGTAATTACGCTACCTGCCAGGCTATGGCCCATGCCTATTGTTGGCATCTGTGCAAAAGTTTCTACACCGATCGATGCTATATCTTGATCTAATGAATTTACTCTAATGCTACTTATAACATCGTTGTCAAAGATTCTTGTGTTATTATGTTTCCCGCTATTAAGCAAAAGACTTGCAAATTTAAGATAATCACGACCGGTCGATAAAAGTCCTGATCCACCAGAGAAATTTGTTACTTGATCTTTTTGATAATTGAAATTTTCATATTGCTTAACCAGAGGTAAAAAATTCTCATGCATCTCATTGTAAAAAAAACAATCTGTAAAACGATCAACTTTTGTCTTTGGCAGAAAAAATTGAGTGTCTTTCATATCCAGTAAATCGAATAAATTTTTCCTTATATAAGCATCCAGGGGCTCACCCGAAATTATCTCAATTAATCGCCCAGCAATATCAATCCCGACGGAATAATTCCATTCTGTACCAGGCTTAAAGGCTAAAGGTAAACTAGATATCTTTTCTACGAAAACCGAAAGATTATCGTTATCAGGAGTAGCCGTAAGATTTTGCTTTAAATATTCCTTCCCGATTAAATCATCATTAAAAAAATAAGATAATCCTGAAGTATGATTAAGTAATTGATAAATAGAAGGTGCTTTTGTCTTTTCAATTTCAGAAACATTTTTCGCATTTTTAATAAGAGCATAGCAATCGGAGTAATTATCAAAATAATGGTCTAATGTATCTTCAAGATTTATCTTTTTGTCATAAGTTAATTGAAGCAGACATGTCGAAACGATAGCCTTCGTCATCGAAAAAATTCTCACTATGGATTGTGAATTAAATTCTTTAGTTTTGTCTTTGTCGGCGTGACCGCTAGCAAGGTCTAGAAGAGTATTACCCTCTATATCTGCTATACTTAAAGAACACCCATTAAACCTACTTTTCTTTACATAACTATCCATCCACGCTTTAAGTTTTTCATCATTTAAATTCAATTTAGTCATCGCCTATTCCTTTAAGAATTTATATATATCTCTTGTCGATTAGCTTCACAAATAAATTAATTTTAAGGTTTCATGGTTTTTGACCAGAGCCCTCCACGGTAACAACATAGTATAGAAACCATACTAAGAATTGAAACAATCGTTAATGCGACCCAAAACTGCTTATCTCCTCCCAGAAGCACTATCAAACTTCCTAAAATCGCACCGCAAAACATCTGCATAGCACCTAAAATTCCACTTGCAGAGGCTACACGTTTTTGTTCGACAGATGAAAGTGCTAGAACTAACACGTTTGCTAAAATAAGCCCATTCCCTAATCCAAACAAAAAACAAGCAGAAGCAAGTGTTAGTGGGTAGCTAATTACCGGTATTTCCGATAAAAACATTAAAATAACCGACAATAAACACCAAGAACATCCTATAAGGGAAAACTGCTCTAGACCTAACCGGTTTGAATACCAGTTGCTAAGTAAATTTCCGATAATATAACCTATGCTGGTTAAAGAAAACCAAAGCCCAAACTCGGTCGGTGACGCGCCCAAGCGCTCAAATTGATAAGGCATAAAACCGGCCATTGAAAAGAAAAAAGCAGCTTGAATGGAGGAGACACCTGCAAAATAAAGATAAGAACTTTGTTTAAATAAGTATCTAAAATCTATAAATGTTGCCCTCAAAGTGAGGCACTTTTTTTTATCTTTAATTGTTTCAGGCGAATGGATGAAATTTAGTAAAAAAACAAGAGAACCAAAGATAAATAGAGTTAAAAAGTTTACTTGCCATCCATAATTCTCACCAATCAAGCCACCAAAAGCAGCACTAAGGATTGGGAAAATAGCCATAGAAGCCAATAAAATCGACATTTTAGCTGCTGCTTTTTTTACTCCATAGCTTTCAGTCAACATTACTCTTGGCATTGAAAGACAAGCCGCAGCACCAATTCCCTGCAAAAATCTAAAAAATACAAACACCTCAAAAGCTAAATTTAAAGATGCTAAAATTCCACCTAATGAAAAAAGAATAGCTCCGATTATTAACACTATGCGTCTTCCAATTAAATCGGACAAAGGCCCCCAAAAAACCTGAGAAATACAGATAGCTACAAGATAAATAGTTATGGTTAACTGAACTTCATTTGAACTAACGTTATAATGATCTTTTATTAGTAAAATTACAGGGCTGATAAAAGCTAGACCAGTCACAGAGACAGCAGAAGCTGTAGATAGAGCGATTATTGAAGGATTTTTTGTTTGCAAAATATTTTTTCTGTAAGTTTATTATGGCTTGAAAGAGAACAACAAATTAACTATTTTCATATTACCGAATATATTTAAGAGATTGAAAAAGGTTCTAAAACTATTTCCTTATCGACAAATCTATATTTCCTCGTCGCATCTAAGAGAGTTCGACAATTATCAGTCATTATGCCATCCACTCCCATCCCGATAAGACTCTCCATATCGTTCCTCTTATTAATTGTCCAAACATGTACCTTTATTCCATTTTTTTTGCAGTAGTCTAACAATTTTTTTGATATGAGCTTATAGCCCAAATAGCTCTTCGGAATCTGAAGATAGCTAGCATTGTATTTCGCGTTTTTATTGAATTTAATGTCCAAGATCAGTGAGAATACTTCCCATTTACTAAAGGACATTGGGAGATCTCTTTTCAAAAACTCTCTCATATAATTCATCGTTTTATGGCTAAACGAACCCAAACAAAGGTTTCGAAAGGATTTATCATTATTTAGAAGGTTTACTAGGGCTTTAGCAGCATGTATGTTTTTAGCATCAAGGTTAAAGGTAACGTCATTAAATTTTCGTAGCAATAAATCAAGCCTGGGGATCCTATGTTTACCGCTTATTAATATTTGATCTAAGTCCTCAGAGTTAAGCTTATCAATATTAATATTAATTCCAGCAGTCCTCTTTAAATTATTATCATGAATTGCGTATAGAAATCCATCTTTGGAAATTTGCACATCCGTTTCGAGCCATCTATAACCTAGCGCATAGGCATCAGCAAACGCTTCAAAAGTATTTTCAAAAGCTACCTCGGTACCTCCTCTATGAGCTATTGGTGTAAAAATTTGCTTGCACATTTATATATTTTTTATTTTTATCATGTTCATATTTGATAGTAATACAAAAATAAGTAGTTGTGAAAAATGACAGACCCTTTAGAGATTAGATATGCTAAAATACAAGAAAGACTTGAACCTTGCGTTACCGAACTAAATACAAAAAACAAAACTGTTAAAGTCGATTGGTATATACCAATTGAGTTTTGTCATACTAGGGGAACAATAGCGCACGGAGGAACTGTCTCCTTTATTTTAGACGCTTCAATGTTTTTCGTGGTCGATCTAATCCATAAAGGCTATACCACTGGGCTAACTTTAGGTTTAAATATACAATATTTAAACCCATGTCGCCCTGGCAAGGTAACAACAGAAGCCTCAATCCTCCGCGAGGGAAAGAATTTTGCGTTTACCCAATGTCAATTAATCCAAAACAATGTCACAGTATCTTCAGGAACTCAGCAAATGTCCCTTTATCATAATGAAATAGCTCAAGATAGCTCGTGGTTCACACCAAAACCTTACAAAGTGATTGATTAGATACTATTAGCTATATTTCTTGGCGTGTTCCACCAGGGATCATCATTGTAGGCTCTAAGATCAATTTCATGTGTCCAGGCTGACCTATGTTGGTCAGCAAGATGATAATATGTCTCAGCTATTTTATCAGGCAACAATAAACCGTCTTTTCCCAAGCCTTTTTCCTTTCGCAATGCTTGATAGGCTTCTTCACCCAGCATTTTTCCTAGCGTGTCGGGGGCATCAACAGCTCCATCAATGATAATATGTGTCGTATGTATTCCTTTACTTGAAAACTCAGCGTTTAGGGTCTGGCAAAGCATACGTCGTCCTCCCATAGAAGCAGCATGAGAATGTTGCCCCTTATTGCCCCTGACAGCTGCTGTAGATGAAGTTACTAAAAGAGTGCCTCCTCCCCTTTTTTCCATATAAGGAAAAAGCTTCTTGGCCGTGCGAAAAAGAGCTAATGTAGCCATTCTCCAGCCTCGTTCAAATACCTTATCAGAAGTTTCAAATAGCGATCTATTACCTATCTGAGATCCTAAATTAAAAACTGCAACGCTAATCGGGCCAATACTCTCTTCGACGTTTTCAATAAGATTTTCTAAAGAATTTTCTTCAATTGCATTGATTAAAAAACCTGTTGCCCTACCCCCTTCCTTCTCAATGTTTGCAACTGAATTATCTAAACCTTCTCGATTAGTCCTCCTTGAAATCACTGCATGGTAACCAGAGATTGCAAATTTTTTTGCAACATTCACACCAATGCCGGCTCCAGCACCGATTACTAAACACACTTTTTTTTCTTGCATTTTTTTCACCAAAACATCAAATAGAGTAAGTTTATAGCATTTTAACAGTCTCTCTAGCATCATCAACAAATAAAATTAATCGAAACGTGCTGGGTCTTTTTCGATAGGTCTGATTTAGAAATGATAAAAAAAGTAAACGTAGTTGTAGGTTCATTCCTTACGCAATTCATAATCGTTGGAATGTTATTCACCTATGGAGTGCTTATGACCGAACTAGAAAAAGAGTTTGGTTGGTCAAGAACGATACTATCATCAATTGGAGCTGCCGGTTGGCTGGCATGGGGCATCTTTGCGATACTAGGAGGATATTTAAATGACCGACTTGGACCAAAAATTGTATTGGGGGTCAATGGATTCATTTTTGGGATCGGTTTTATCCTTTTTTCTAAATCCAGTGAGGTCTGGCATTTATTTTTGATATTTATTTTCTTTATTGGGATTGGTCTTAGCACCCACGATATCTCGACATTATCAACTATTGCAAAATGGTTTGAGTCCAAAAGAGGGCTAATGACTTCTATTGCTAAGATAGGGACTGCAATGGGACAAATGGTTATGCCTCCTCTCATGGCTTTTTTAATAATCAGCTTCGGTTGGCGCACGGCCACATTTTATCTCGGCATTGTAGCAAGCATCGGATTAGTATTGGCTGCAACATTAATGTCAACTCCAAATACATCAAACAAAAAATTAGTTAGTGATGACACTAATCTTGAGGTTTTGGACAAAAAAGTTTTTAACCTTTTGGCTTTCTGTCAGTTTTGTATTTTCTTTGCTATGTTCACCACTATGACACACATTGCAGCACATGGTCTAAATGTAGGATTATCTTTGAAGGACAGTGCTTTACTTCTATCAATAATAGGTTTTTCGAGTATTTTTGGAAGACTTTCTATTGGCGTTTTAGCAGATAGACTCGGGGGCAAAAAAACTTATATAGTTTGTCTATTGCCAATGACTATCGCGCTAGTCACTATACCTTTCACAGAAAATATTCTTTTTATTTATATTCTCCTTTTTCTATATGGATTCTCACACGGTGGACACTTTACAATAGCTCCTTTTATTATTGCTGAAAATTTTGGTCTAAAAAATCTCGGTACTATCTTTGGAAAAATAACATTTTTTGGCGCAATAGGCTCGGTAACAGGACCTATCGTAGCGGGGGCTATATTTGATTTAACCCAAAGTTATTACTTTGCATTTTTATTAGTCGGGGCGTTGGCTCTTATATCAATAGTTTCACTAACTTACTTACCCAATGAAGAAAAAAATCAAGTTGAATATTAGCTTAATTATTATTTAATTCCAGAAACTTGTTGTTGAACATTTGATCCATAAATAGGTCAGAAGCTCCTTGGTTGCTCTTGTAAAAGTTTTTAATATTTTTTACCTGACTTTCATTAAAGCTGTTATTTTTTTTATTGTGATAAGCTGAAACCAGAGCAGCCGCTAGCTCTTTTTGCCCACTAATTTTTTTCAAAATACCGACATCTAGTGCTTCTAATGCTGGATATTCTATGCCCCAAATACTTGGGCCCACTAAAACAGGCTTTTGTAAAGCAAAAGGCTCAATTATGTTATGCGATCCTTCCTTGTTTAAAGAGTCACCCATAAAAACTAGATCAGACATTGCCATATAAAAATTTAATTCTCCAAGGCTATCACCCCACAACAGACTAAAATTATTTAAGTGTTTGATTTTCTTTTCATCGCAAATTTTAAAATCTGACTTGATCTCTACCATTTCACTGCGTGGTTTTACTTTAATTGAACTGTCTTCAAACAAAATCTTATATTTGTAAAAATCATTAGGGTGTCTGGGAACTAGTATAAAAAAAATATCCTTATACTTCGCATGTAGGTCCCTTATTATTTCACTGATTATTGTAAATTCCTGCTTTCCAATACTGGCAAAACAAATCGTAAAATATTTCTTAAAAGCAATTTTTTTTAGTTTCGAAGCTGCAACAATTTGATGTGAAGGAACCTTTTGTTCAAATCTAGCATCTCCCATAATAAAAACATTTTTAGCCCCAAAATACTCAAATCTTTTTTTTATGTCTTTCAGATTTAGATAAAATTAAATCGAATTTCTCAATTAGACTAGCTTTCAGAAAAGGGAATTTTTTATCTCTAATGAACCCTTTTTCAGGATATTGAGCCTGCGCAAATATTAGAGGGGTTTGGCTCTTGTAAGTGGTCGTGATCATTACTGGCCATAAATCACACTCAAGAATTATACAGCACCCTGGCTGAAAATTCTTAAGGAATCTTTTGAACATGAACTTTATTTCAAGTGGAGCGTAAACGATTAACACTTTACCTTCCTTTATTTCTTGACGATATTCCTGCTGGGCAGCACTTTTGCCAGATAAAGTCAGCGTGGTAATTAATAGTTTTTCTCCATTCAGTAGAAGTTTTTTAAAAATTGGGCGTGCTGCTCTAAATTCTCCTAAAGATACTGCGTGACACCAACAGGCTCCTTTAAAATCTTTTCTGTAAAAACTTAATCTCTCTGTAAGATTAGAGGCATATCCTGGTTCTTTTATAGAACGATAGAAGAAATACAATAATGCAAACGGCAAAAATAAATACCAAAGAAGCTGATAAAGATTGAAAACAATTGAGGCAAAGATTTTTTTTTTCAAACTAAATTTCAATCGACACCTCAAAAAAATTAACCTATTAAAGCATTGCTTGCATATTAATTGAGCAATAACATTTTACTCACTCATTATTTTAAAAGATAGGCTTAAAAATTTTGAAAATAAAAAACAGGACTATCAGCTCTAAAGAAGTTCCTCTCATCATTGCCGAATTGGGTATAAATCATGGGGGTGATTTGTTGGTTGCAGAGCAAATGGTTAAAATAGCTGCTGAAAGAGGCTGTGAAGTAATTAAACATCAAACACACTTTCTTGATGATGAAATGACGCCTGACGCAAAAAAAATTATGCCCCCTAACGCGGATGTTTCTATATGGGATGTAATGGAAAAATGTTCCTTAACCAAAGATGAAGAAATTAAATTGAAGAGGATAGTGGAAGATTTAGGAATGATTTATATCTCCACTCCTTTTTCAAGATCAGCTGCAGATTTTTTAAATGATATTAATGTACCCGCTTTTAAGATTGGCTCTGGAGAGTGTGATAATCTTCTCTTACTTGAGCATATAGCAAATTTTGGAAAGCCAATTATTCTTTCCACTGGAATGCAAAACTTATTGTCGGTGGAAAAGCCTGTAGAAATTTTTGAGAACAACAATATTGAATATGCACTTTTAGAATGTACAAATATTTATCCCTGCCCACCAGAAGATATAGCGCTTGGTAGCTTGCAACAACTATCTAATAAGTTCCCTAATGCCGAGATAGGTTTTTCAGATCATTCAATTGGACCAACAATGGCTTTAGCAGCTGTTGCATTAGGTGCAACAATTATTGAAAAACACTTTACTGACACCAAAGATCGACAAGGACCCGACATTTCCTGTTCAATGGACCCAGATGAGCTCGAGCACCTTATTAAAAAAAGCAAGGAAATAGCTCATTCAAGGGATAGAGGAAAGTTTATAGCCAACGTGGAAAAAGATGTTTATAAATTTGCACGATCTTCCATTGTTAGCGATAAAAATCTAAAAAAAGGTGATACTATTGATAGGCAAAATATCTGGGCCAGAAGACCAGGAAATGGAGAAATACCTGCTTTCGAATTTGAAAAAGTTTTAGGGAAAACCTTAAAACGAGACATCGCTAAAAATACTCAGATAAAGTGGTCAGATTTGGAATAAAGAGATTAATGTGAAAAAACTGCTATTCATAACAGGCACCAGAGCTGACTTCGGTAAACTCGAACCATTAGCATCAAGCGCAAAATCAGCGGGATTTGGAATTTATTTTTTTGTCACTGGCATGCACCTTCTAGAGAAGTATGGACTTACTAGTATAGAAGTTTCAAGAATGAAAAACATTACGAGATTTGAATTTGTTAATCAGATGGAAGGAGATCCACCAGACAAAATCCTTTCTCAAACCATCACTGGAATTTCTGAATATGTAAGCCGCTTGAGACCTGATCTTGTTTTGATTCATGGCGATAGAATTGAAGCAGTCGCTGCCTCTCTTGTTTGTGCAACAAAGAACATAAGAAGCGCACACATCGAAGGAGGAGAAGTGTCAGGAACCATAGATGAAGTATATCGTCACTGTAATTCAAAGTTATGCACAGTCCACTTTGTAAGTTCAAAATCAGCAAAAAAGCGCGTTACAAAACTTGGAGAGCATCCCGATAGGGTTTTTGTTCTGGGGTCTCCAGAACTTGATGCACATAAAGCAAGAAATTCAATTCCACTAAATGAAGTCTTGAATTACTATGATATCGATTGGGATGACTATGGAATTTTCATTTTTCATTCGGTTACTTCAGAGTTAGAGAGTTTAAAGAAAGAAATCCAATTTTGTTGTGATGCGTTAAAGAAAACAAAAAAGAACTTCGTAGTTATTGCGCCAAATAATGATCCAGGATGTGAAATAATTTTTAAGACAATTGGAAAATTACCCAAATCTAATTTCAAACAAATACCTTCTATGAGATTTGCATATTTTTCGACATTACTAAAACATTCTAAAGTTATTATAGGAAATAGTTCAGCGGGCGTTCGAGAAGCTCCTTTTCTTGGGATTTCTTCAATAAACATCGGCTCTCGCCAATTTAAAAGGGGTGCAGCAAAAAGTATAAAAAACTTTGATGTATTTAAAAATGGACAACTTGACAAGCTAGTTGAAAACCAATGGGGTAAGCGGTTTGAGCCTGATAATAGTTTTGGGACCGGTCAATCGGCAAAAAAGTTTTCAAAGATTTTAAACGAAAAAAAAATTTGGGAATTAAATTTACAGAAAACATTTTTTGAGACTTCTAATCATTGAGAAACCCCTGTTTCAAACAAAAAATCTTACTAGCTGCTAAAGTAGGCAAATATTGATGTGTTGAAACGAAATCTGGAAATATCGAGGCGTCACACACATAAAGATTGTTGGTCCCAAATACTTTAAAACTTTCATCAACTACCCCACTATTTTTATTTTTGCTCATTCTATTAGTTCCTATCAGATGGTATCCAGAAAACGTTTCTGACCCGATATTTCTTTTTATATCATCATCAATAAAATCTTTTCCACTTTTAGCAAAGCCTGCTTTTTGCAAGAGATCGATAGCGCTTCGAAAAGCTTTGCAAGTAAGCTCTATGTCATATTTGTTCGACAAATAGTTGGGATCAATTTGTATCTTATTCTTATTTTTAAAAGAGATAGATCCTTCTGATCTCGGAAAAACTTGAAAGCAACCCAGCGATGCTCGCTGATCTTTTTGAAATCTAATGCCCTTGGACGATAGCAAGCTTCTTTCTTGTGTAAAATGCACCAGATGATACCTTACCAAGTTGTTTATACTTGCTTTCTTATTAAAACTTGATCTATTCCAGGCGAGAGTGGCACCTGGACTTTTAAAGATCGAATTATTTGCCGTGATATATTTGACAAATTCAAAAAATAATTTCAACCCACGAGTTTTTTGGTTAAGCGTATCGAACCCAATACAATCAAATTCAATCCTGAAATTTGCGTGATCTTTTAAATGTTTTCCTACATGTTCTTGATGGATCATTGTAGGAACGCCGGCTTTATAAACGTTTTTTGGGTCTCCAATCCCTGACCGCATCAGAATTAAAGGTGAAAATATTGTGCCTGCCGAAAGAATAATTTTCTTTGCATTAACAATAATTTTGGCCTTGGTTGTTAAATTTTCGCACTCAACGCCTGAAGCGTAGTTGTCTTTAAAGAAGATCTTAATAGCACGTGTGTTTGATAGCTTTTCAATGTTTTTGTGTTTTGCATTTTCTTTGAAATCATTTGAAAAATTATATCTCTTTGATTCCTGTATATTAAGATGAATTTTTGCCCATCCTTCTATAAAATCATCTAAATCCGCAACCTCAGGAACTGCAATATTGTTAAGGGTCTCACAAAAAATATTTGTTAGTTCGTCTGAATAACCGTACTCTCTATTATACGAAAAATTTGTATTATTATATATGTGCTTCTTAACTCTCTGGAACATATTTTTTGGCCAAAAAGAAAAAACCTCTCCAAAACGTTTCTCGAAACCTAAGTATGAGACATTCCCATTGATTAAGCTTGAACCCCCAAAACCAATTCCCTGAAGAATAGGCAATTCTCTATCTCCTAAGCCAGCTTGTTTCTTGGAGATAAAGCTTAAACAGTGTTTATCATTTTGGAGTAATTTTCCTGATAATAATGGTATTTTATTTAGATAACTTTTACCCTCTGAGTACCCCTGCTCTATTAAACACACTTTTAAACCTGACCTACTTGCATTTTTTGCTATCTCGAGACCAGCTGTTCCAGCACCTACAATCGCTAAATCATATCTTTGGGGATACATACTCTATTCCCAAATTTTGCAGCTCTTTGATCAACACTAACGCTTCGTCAAACTCCTCCTCCGTATCAATATCTATTGAGCGCTTAATCGAAAGAGGAAAAGCTAAGGTCTTGGCCGCAGGCATGAAGCCTTCTTCTCTTAGTATCGATATCAAACCTATATACAAACTTCCATCTACGAAAGCTGACTCGCTATGTTTTTTAATGTCCTGCACTTTAAGCAATTTTTTACCAATGTGACCTAATAAAAAGTCTGATGTTGCTTCACTAAATTTAATTATCTCATAGATATCTTTTATTTCACTGTAGTTTTTATTAACAGACACCATAGAAAGATTATTCCCTAAGTTCTTAATTTGTCTACAAAAAGAGACTAAATCATCCTTTAGTCTAATAGGTGATGTCGGTTGCAATAATATAAAGCTCCCAGATAGGTAGTCATCTAAAGGGATCACGTGTCTCTCAGCTAGCTTGTAAATACAATCAAATATGACATCGGATAGAATTGCATTGTCATCAGAAAGCTCTGGCTTTCTTCGAACTGCTAGAATACTAGATGAATATTTCTTTTTTACTAAATCTAAGATCCGATCATCATCACTGGTGCAAACCACTGAAATTTCTCCTAACCCACTGAGCTGTTGTTTTAGAAATGACCCCGCAGCCAAACTCCACTCAAATAAAGGAAACCCAAAAAAATTCTTAAAGTTTTTATTTTTTAGCCTTTTGGAGTTTTTGCGAGCGGGAATAACTATAACTAAATTTTCATTAAGAGCATTCATTGATATCACTGGCAATATTTTTGTAATCTTTAATTGACCTGGATACTAAAATCGGAATGGCAACACATTTACGCAATCTATCATAGCTACTTTTTACCTCTTTATTCCTAATGTTTTTATCAATATGTTCCCAAAAATATGCACAATGCCAGTTAAAAGCATCAGGTAAATTTTTTGTACCAAAGCCAGCTTTGTTTAGTAAACTAATTACTTTATTACGTAGTTTTTTATTTTCTATAGATATCACAAAAGTATCATAATTGGGCTCGCTCCCTGGAGTAACATGTCTAAATTGTATTTCTTTGTGGTTTATAAATTTTTCGAGGGCGTGGTATCTCTTTTTCGAGTCTCCTAAAATACTCGGGAATTTTTTTAGCTGGACTTTGCCAAATGCTCCACTCATTTCTGTCATTCTGTAATTAAACCCAATCATTCCAGCATGATCTAACCCTCTTGGCAGACTAGGAATATTTTTGTGGCCATGATCATGATACATTCTAGCATTTTTTCCATCACTTTTCTTCTTGGAAAACAGAGCTCCACCTTCACCAGTTGTAATCATTTTACCAAAGTCGAAACTAAAAACACCAAATTCACTCAAGCCTCCAACATATTTGCCTACAACCTTGGCCCCGATTGCTTCGCATGCATCCTCAACTATTGGAATTTTATTTCTTTTGCCAATCCTGTTAATTAATATCATATCTGCTGGTACCCCTAGCATATGAACAGGAATTATAGCTTTTGTTTTTTTAGATATTAAACTTTCTAAATTTTTGGGACACATATTCAAAGTATCATCGATATCGGTAAAAACAACATTTGCACCAGTGTCTACAATCGCTTCAACAGTTGCAATAAAATTAAAGGACTGAGTTATAACCTCATCACCTTTTCCAATACCGAGAGCTTTGAGAGCCACTTTAATTGCAGCCGTACCAGATGAAACGCATAAAACGTCAGCCATTTTTGGGCTGAAAATGTTTTTCAACTTTTGTTCAAACTCTCTAACATGATAATGCTTCCTTTTTTTATCAAAACCATGAGCAAAGAAAACTTTGCCCTCATCAAAGATCCTGGAAATTGCTTTTTTTTCTTTTTCGTCGATAACCTCAAATCCGGGCAAATTTAACTCCTGCTTTCATGAAAACATATTAATAATCTATATTATAAGAGAAAAGTAACCTTAGATGGTAAAAAACTATGATTTTTTTTCCAAAAGATATGTGTTATTGTGAGTAATGGCATGTGTTTTGCAGCCATCTAGTCCCCTCATACTCCCAATATAAACCCAAACCTATGTATGAGGGGAACCTATTTTCAAATTTCCTAGTTGACAATATTGCAATCAAATAAAATTGAAAAATAACGTAGTGCTAAATTTTCTGGCCTTAAAATATGCAAGCCGGTGATCATATATCAATCGTAAGTATTCAGCATATTTAACAAATAATGACGTTTTTAATTTAGTGCTATTTTTAATTAATTCTGAAATAATTTTTTTGAAAACATCTCATGACGTGACACTTGGAGGAAATGATGGAAATTGTAAAACCACTGAATGAAAATGATATTGACCCAGGTCTATTAGAAAAGATTCAGTTCTTTAAAGGACCGCTTGGTGTTATACCGAGCTCAGTTAAAACTATGAGTTATCACCCAAAAATAGCCAATGCATTTACAGATCTCAATAAGGCTGTAATGGAATGCAAAGGGAAAGTTACTCCAGAGTTTAAGCGACTTATCGGATATGTAACAAGTTTTGCCTCAGGGTGCCTTTATTGCCAAGCTCATACTATTTTAGGAGCTGAGCGCTTCGGCTCTACAAAGAAAAGATTAGAAGAAGTTTGGAATTATGCAAATTCTTCAGCTTTTTCAAATGCAGAAAAATCTGCCCTCGACTTCGCTTTGGCAGCGGCATCTGTTCCTAACAAAGTTACAGAAAAAGAAGCGTCTCAATTAAAAAATTATTGGAATGATAATGATATTGTCGAAATTATGGGCGTAATTGCATTGTTTGGCTTTCTCAATCGATGGAATGACAGTATGGGTTCCGCTTTGGAAGATTTACCAATTGAAAAAGGGGA
>CACNDI010000004.1 GCA_902619165.1 uncultured Alphaproteobacteria bacterium | reverse complement strand
AAAAAAAACAAAGGCATCATCCTCAATGATTCGCAGTAATACCATTCTTATGTTAGGCAACCCGTCTTTATCAACGGTAGCTAACGCAATCGCATCAGGGTCATTAACCTCTGTCTTTCTTGCTTCCTCTAACCATCTGCGGAAAATCGTAAATGGTTCCTCCCCAGCAAACAATTTTTCATCAAACTTACTTTCCATTTTATTCCCAATTTTTTAATCTCAGTTATGGCATTTAAAAAAAAAACCACTATCCTTTATATAATCTATTTCAATAGTTTTACAGGGAGTATTAACAAATGGGTCTGCTATCTGGTAAGAAAGGCTTGATAATGGGCGTCGCAAATGACCGCTCGATAGCATGGGGTATAGCAAAATCATGCAGCTCCCAGGGGGCACAATTGGCTTTCACTTATCAAGGTGAAGCTTTAAAAAAAAGAATAATACCACTAGCCAAAAGTGTTGGGTCGAATTTTACCTTAGAGTGTGATGTCGCAGATCAGAGCGCCATAAAAGAAACTTTCGCAAAAATAAAGGGTGAATGGAACGATATCGACTTTCTGGTTCACGCTATTGGTTTTTCAGATAAGAATGAATTGAGAGGAAGATATGTGGATACGTCAAAACAAAATTTCTTATCCACAATGGACATTTCTGTATACTCATTCACAGCCGTTACCCAAGAGGCAGAAAAAATAATGCCAAAAGGAGGTTCAATAATAACGTTGACATACTATGGGTCTGAAAAAGTATTACCTCATTATAACGTCATGGGTGTTGCGAAAGCAGCATTGGAAGCATCCGTACGATATATGGCAATGGATTTAGGTAAAAAAAATATTAGAGTAAATGCGATAAGTGCAGGTACAGTAAAGACATTAGCTGCTTCTGGAATTGGGGACTTTAGATATATTATGAAATGGAATGAATTAAATTCGCCTTTGAGACGAAATGTTAGTCAAGATGAAGTAGGGAACGCTTCGCTTTTTCTTTTATCAGACCTGTCTTCAGGAATTACTGGTGAAAATTTGCACGTCGATGCTGGATATAATATTGTTGGAATGAAGGCGGAAGATGCCCCTGATATAGATGTCGTTACCGGTAGAAAAGAGTAAAAAATATGGAAACGTTGCCTCACGAAAAAGGATTTCATATATCTTGGGAGCAAATCCATAGAGATGCTAGGGCACTTGCATGGCGCTTGGAGAATATATCTCCTAAAGGTAGCTGGAAAGCTGTAGTAGCTGTTACGAGGGGCGGCATGGTTCCCGCCATGGTTGTAGCGAGAGAGCTAGACTTAAGAGTTGTGGAAACAATTAGCGTTAAATCTTATGACCATCAAGTCCAGTCTGAGGCGAAAATTCTAAAGAGCCCTGCAGAAGTTTATATAGGGAACGGAGATGGAATACTAATTGTTGATGACTTGGTTGATACGGGAAAAACCTTCCATACCATAAGAAGGTTATATCCAAAAGCACACTACGCAGCGGTGTATGCCAAACCGTTGGGCAAAGATTCGCTAGACACTTTTATAACAGAAGTCAGTCAAGATACTTGGATATTTTTCCCTTGGGATATGGCCCTACAGTACGTGGCC
The DNA here is from genome assembly GCA_902619165.1 of uncultured Alphaproteobacteria bacterium. Lineage (GTDB taxonomy): Bacteria > Pseudomonadota > Alphaproteobacteria > Rhodobacterales > Rhodobacteraceae > CACIJG01. Next base: position 181,040 of record CACNDI010000004.1, on the reverse strand, counting down.
CCCTACAAGGGCGAAGGGTAGATAACAGGATAAATATTTAAATGGATAAATCAAAAAATGACAAAGTCTATAACCGTAATATTGGCATTCAAAGACTAGAGTCATTAGTTGAGAGACTGAGAGATCCTATATCTGGATGCCCTTGGGATATTGAGCAGGATAATAAGAGTATAGCACATTATTGTATCGAAGAAGCACACGAGCTTCAGCACGCCGTATCTTTGAACAAAAAGGATGCAATAAAAAGTGAGCTCGGAGATCTTTTATTTCAGATAGCGTTTCATTGCGAAATAGCTAAGAAAGATTATGGCTTTACCCTTGATGACGTAGTCCAAGATGTTTGTGATAAAATGATTTTTAGGCATCCTCATGTATTCAATAAAGAAAAACGAGACGAAGGAATTTCCAAAAAAGAAGTGAAAGATAATTGGGAAAAAATTAAATCTCTGGAAAAAAATAATACACAAGATCCAGAGAGATTTTTTGAAGACGTGCCCCAATCACTTCCAGCACTGACCCATGCAGCAAAAGTGCAAAAAAAAGCCTCACAACTTAATTTTGATTGGACCAATTCTGCAGAAATTCTCAGCAAGATAAATGAAGAAGTTAAAGAACTTTGGCATGCTTGTGAAACTAATAAGAAAGTTTCCATAGAGGAAGAGTTTGGAGATGTTCTGTTTTCTATTGTTAATCTGGGCAGAAAACTTGATGTAGACCCTGAGAAAAGCTTAGGTTTTTCAATCAAAAAATTCAAAAAAAGAATAAGTGAGTCAATTAAGTTAATCAAGGCGGAAAAATTATCTGATAAACACCTGACGGATAAAAAATTACATGCAATATGGGAGCAAGCTAAAGAATTGCTAAAAAAATGATGCTTGAAACTATATCTTCGAGATGTAAAAAAGTTGGAATCAGAATGACTGGGCAAAGACGGTTAATCATCAAAGTCCTTGAAGACTCTGACGATCATCCGGATGTTGAGACTTTATTCGAAAGAGCGAACAAAATCGATAGTAAAGTATCGATAGCAACGGTGTATAGGACGGTTAAAACTTTAAAGAATGCCGGTATCCTAGAAAAATTAGAATTTAATGACGGTCGATCAAGATTCGAAGATGCGGTGAGAACACATCATGACCATTTAATCGATTTAGATACTGGTAAAGTCATAGAGTTCATTGATGAGGAAATTGAGCATATACAAAAGAAAATAGCTAAGAAGCTGGGCTATAAGCTAATAGGACATAAACTAGAATTATACGGGAAAAAAAATGACAAGAACCATTGATCGAATAATAGCACGTGAGATAATTGATAGTAGAGGGCACCCTACTATTGAAGTTGATGTATCTCTGATCAATGGTTCTCTTGGTAGAGCTTCAGTTCCCTCTGGAGCCTCTACTGGCAGCCACGAAGCCTTAGAATTGCGTGATGATAATTCAAAAAGGTATTTGGGGAAGGGGGTAAGAACAGCTGTTAACAATATTAATGAAAAAATAAACCCACACTTAAAAGGTCTTGATCCATTAGACCAAAAGAAAATCGACGATATGCTAATTCAATTGGACGGCACACCAAATAAGTCAAATTTAGGGGGTAATGCTATGTTGGGAGTTTCTCTAGCAACAGCTAGAGCAGCATCTAATTCGAAAAATCAGTCACTCTTTAAGTACCTAGGATCCGTTGAGGAGTATAAACTCCCAGTGCCGTTAATGAATATAATTAACGGGGGCAGTCACGCGGATAACACCATCGATTTCCAAGAGTTTATGATTATGCCTATCGGGGCAAAAACGTTCAGCAAAGCCATACAAATGTCATGCGAAGTTTTTCAAACTCTTAAAAATAATCTAAAGACAGATGGATTTAGTACAAATATAGGAGATGAAGGAGGGTTTGCTCCCGCTTTGGAAAGTACAGAGAAAGCCCTGGATGCAGTTGTGAAGGCAATCAAATCTTGTGGATATATTTTAGAGAAAGATTTTTATTTGGCTCTTGATTGTGCATCAACAGAATATTTCAAAAATCACAGATATAACTTGGTAGGTGAAAATAAATCTTTATCAGCGGACGAAAATGCTTCAAACCTCGAGAGGCTATGCAAGATGTACCCTATTTTCTCTATTGAAGATGGAATGGCTGAGGATGATTGGGAAGGGTGGGAACTGCTCACTGAAATCCTGAGTCCAAAAGTACAATTGGTGGGAGATGACTTGTTTGTTACGAACAAAATCCGACTCAAAGAGGGCATAGAAAGAGGTGCTGGGAATGCAATCCTGATTAAACCAAATCAAATAGGCACATTAAGCGAAACTATTGAGACAATTTCACTAGCTCAGGAAAATAATTATTCCTGTATAATGTCTCACAGATCTGGAGAAACAGAGGATACTTTTATAGCTGATCTAGCAGTGGCTACTGGGTGCACTCAAATAAAGACTGGATCGTTATCGAGGAGTGACAGGTTGGCAAAATATAATCAACTTTTACGCATAGAGGAAGAAATTGGGCAAAATGCTGAGTATATTGGTACTGAGATCCTAAAATGAGTTTCCTGGACTTACTAAACCGTTCTTAACCGCTTCGTAACAAGCGTAACTTAAATGCTTTCTATCTTTGCATTTGTTAAATTCAATTGGCTTATGGAATACCAAGTGGACTCTACCTTGGCCTAACTTATTGATGACTTTTTTGATGTTTTCAAAGATTGTATCCTCTTCTCTCCAAAAACTATAAAAACCAGGATCATTTTCTATTGGTGACTTGTAGATAATGGTTAAAGGCTGAACGGACCCTAAAATCTTTTCTTTAAACGTTTCACCATAACAAACTTCAAATAGGGATGATTTAAATTGCTTAATGACTGACCCATCGGTACTTGTGCCCTCTGGAAAGAAGAATATACTTTGGCCTTTTTTTAAACATTCTTCCACAGCCGACTTGTGCGAAAGTGCATTTAAAGATTTTCTTTCGATAAATATTGTTTGTCCTAGAGTGGCAAGGACTCCCAAACCTGGCCAAGATCTTACTTCTTTTTTTGCAATAAAGACCACATCTAGTATGCAATTTATAGCCAAGATATCGATCCAAGAAATGTGGTTGGAGACAAAAACATGAGCCTCACTCTTTAGCCCTACTAGTTCCCATTCTATTCCAATTATCTTCATAACAGCTCTAGACCAAAACTTTTTGATCAGTAAAATAACAACCCTTTGTCCGAATAAAAAATCTAAAGCTAACCCAAGCAGATACATAGGCATTAGCGTTATTGTCAAAGCAAAAACAACCGCAACTCTCAATATAGCAATGGAACTCATCTAACCTTCCAGTTGCTTATAATTTAATAGCTTTCATGTCTAAGTTGAAACGTCTCATGTTTTGTTGGTACCATTGCGCAGACCTCGTGATCCCCTCAATCTCTTTTTCTGTTAATTGCCTTACAACCTTCGCTGGGGATCCCATGATGAGAGAGTTTTCTGGAAACGTTTTTCCCTCGGTTACAAGGGAGCAGGCACCTACTAAACAATTTTTTGCTATTCGAGCACCATTTAATATTGTCGACCCCATACCAATAAGAGTGTTATCTTCAATAATGCATCCATGAAGCATCGCTTTATGGCCTATTGTGCAGTTTTTGCCTATTTCAATCGGGAATCCTAAGTCTGTATGGAGAATTGTGTTTTCTTGTATATTGGTGCCATCCATTATCGTTACTGTTTCGTTATCCCCTCTTATAGTTGTTCCAAACCAAACAGATGTTCCTTCTTTCATAATCACATTACCTATAACAAATGCACTCGGAGCGATCCAAAAATCATTATTTTCTGGCAGCGTAGGTTTCATATTTCCGAGCTCATAAATAGTTGTCATGACTTCAATTCCTTAAATTCGTATGTAAGTGTTTCAACAAAATCCTCCAATTGGCTATTTCTAACGCGTCGCAACTTTTCAGATGTAATTATCGATTTTACTTCATGAAGGGTTTGCTCAAAATTATTGTTTACAATAACATAATCATATTCTTTCCAGTGCATTATTTCACCAATAGATTTTGTCATTCTATCTTTGACAGTTTCTGAAGAGTCTTGAGCTCGTTTCATCAGTCTCTCTTGTAGCGCTTTAATTGATGGAGGTAAAATAAATATGGAAATAACAAATTTACTTAGAGATGAACTACGAATTTGTTTACCGCCTTGCCAGTCAACATCAAAAATCAAATCTTTACCATCACTAATGGACTCCATCACAGGCTCTAAAGGGGTCCCATATAAATTTCCAAAAACTTTGGCGTGCTCTAAAAATTGACCATCATTAATTCCTTCTGTGAATTCGTCAACGGTTAAAAAATGGTACTCTCTGCCATCTACTTCACCTGGCCTAGATTTTCTAGTAGTAGCCGAAACGGAAAATAAAAAGTTTTTATTTTCTTCAACCAAAGCACGCGCAATGCTTGTCTTACCTGCTCCCGATGGAGAAGACAAAATCACTAATACGCCTTTTTCTGTCAAGCTCAATTTCTCCACAAATTAGGTTTAATAAACAAACTGCTCTTCTCTTAGTCCAAGTAAGTATAGGATAGCCGATATATCTGAATTCTTTAACACATGTTTTGCAGAAAGATTAAGATGATCACTGCCCTTAAACGAAATACCCACTCCAGATTCTGAAATCATTCTTACATCATTGTTCCCATCACCTACCGCCACAACTCGAGAGTTGTTTTTCCCTTGTAAAGCAATTAATTGCTTCATCAATTCAAGCTTTTTCTCTGCGTTTACTATTGTTCCTAATGCTTTTCCGGTTAAGCGACCCTTTTTATATTCTAAAACATTTGCAAATGAGAAGTCTGCTTCCAATTCTTTCTGAATATGATCAGAAAAATAAGTAAATCCTCCAGAAAGAATAGCAGTTTTTCCAAAATGTTTTTTAAACGTTCTAAAAAGAGTTACAGCACCAGGCCTTACATTAATTTTTTTGGATAAGCAATGCTCTAGAACTTCTAATTCCGTGCCCTTTAGCAAAGCTAATCTTTTTTGCAAAGATTCGTCAAAATTCAACCCCTCTTTCATTGCTTGTACCGTAATCCTCCTAACTTCCGACCCTTTTCCTACAAGATCAGCAATCTCATCGATGCATTCTTCTTCTAAAATAGTTCCGTCCATATCGGAAGCTAATAGATGAACACTTCGTTCATCCTCGGTAATAAAATTTATGTCAATTTTTTTACTTCTTTCTAACTTAAGCTCCTCAGTGATATTTTCCGGATCCACTTCAAACTGAACTCCACAGGTACCTAGCACATCTACTTTTTTGGCGTTCAAATGGTTCTTCAATAAAGCTATTTCAGAAGATGGTATTTCTTTATGCGATGTTACTACACAGAAATTTTGCATTACAAAAGTGGGTATTCGCCTTGTTTTATTTTTCCAATTGTTCCGCTACTAAAAATGCAAGCTCAAGGGATTGAGAAGCATTCAATCTGGGGTCACAGGCAGTGTGATACCGCAAGGAAAGGTCTTCATCATCAATTAATTGAAGTCCACCAGTACACTCGGTTACATCTTTTCCTGTCATTTCAAAATGTACACCGCCAAGATAAGTCCCTTCTGATCGATGAGCTGTGAACGAATTTTGTACCTCAGCCAATACATGATCAAATGGTCTAGTCTTGAACCCACTGGTTGACTTAACAGTGTTTCCATGCATGGGATCACAGCACCAAACAACATTTAGCCCTTCTGATTGAACAATCTTTATTAGTCCCGGTAGATAATCCAAAACTTTGTTATGACCGAATCTAGTTATTAAAGTGAGCCTACCCATTTCATTTTTTGGATTGAGCTTTTGAACTAGTCTCACCAAATCGTCTTTAGATAGACTGGGCCCACACTTAAGTCCTATTGGATTCTCCACACCACTACAAAAGTCGACATGAGCCCCATCTAGATCTCTCGTTCTATCCCCGATCCAAAGCATATGGCCTGAACCCGCAATTGGATTACCCGTGAGGCTGTCAATTCTACAAAGTGCCTCTTCATATTCCAAAAGCAATGCTTCGTGGCTTGTATAGAAATCAACTTTTCTAAGCGTCTGAGTATTGTTGGGAGAAACACCAGCCGCTTCCATGAAGTCAAGAGCCTCAGAAATTCTCTCAGCAAGCTCTGAAAACTGTGTATATCTGCTTCCTGTCCTAGTGTTCTCTAGGGTCCAAGAGTGAACTTGACGTATATCAGCAAAGCCTCCTTGAGAAAATGCTCTCAATAGATTCACAGAGGCCGCTGATTGTGTATAGGCTTGAAGCATTCTCTTTGGATCAGGCTCTCTACTTTTCAAGTCCGGCGCAATATCATTGATAATATCTCCTCGGTATGATGGTAGTTTTTGATCATTGATTGTTTCATAGTCTGCAGACCGAGGCTTCGCAAACTGTCCTGCCATACGACCAATCTTCACCACTGGCTTTTTTGAGCCAAAGGTAAGCACAACGGCCATTTGGAGCATTACTTTAAACGTATCTCTTATTAAGTTTGCCGAAAATTCTGAAAAGCTTTCAGCGCAATCTCCTCCCTGAAGTAAAAAAGCTTCGCCCGTGCCTACTTTAGCAAGCTGTTCCCTTAAATTTCTCACCTCTCCGGCGAAAACTAACGGTGGCAATGCTTCTAGGCTACTCTCTACAGATGCTAACTCATCTAGATTACCATAAGTAGGCATCTGAACTCTTGGTTTCCCACGCCAACCTTTTTTATCCCAGTCCATCCACATTCCTTTGTGACTAAAATTATTGCCAAGGTAGGTCTTACACTTATTGGGCCTAAAAAACAACCTGAACAATACTAAAAAAAGCGAAAAAAATCGTTTGTTCTTATTGACTACTGAATATTCAATACATAAATAAGATCAACTAATTCAATAATGAAGGAAATTTCTCAATGAAAAAGGCTTTTGAAGCAGATACTGGTCGCGTTCTTAACATTGTAATTAATTCACTCTACTCAGAAAAAGAGATCTTTCTTAGAGAATTGATTTCTAATAGCAGTGATGCGCTTGATAAGCGCCGTTTTCTTTCTCTGACTGACAAAAATGATAACGTTGGGACAGACGATCTTAAAATTGAGATCCAATCAAGTAAAAAGGATAGCACTCTGATAATAAAAGATAACGGAGTCGGTATGAGCAAAGAAGAATTAGAAAATTCTTTAGGTACCATTGCTAAATCCGGAACTACAGAATTCTTGGCAGAGCTTGAAAAAAACGCAGGAAAAGACAAGAAGAAAAAAGATGTTAATCTTATAGGCCAGTTTGGTGTGGGTTTTTATTCCGCTTTTATGGTTGCTGACAAAGTTGAAGTTGTAAGCAAGGGTGTTGGGCAAACAAAAGCAAACAAATGGGAATCTGATGGTATTTCAGGATACGAAATTTCTGAAGCTAATAAAGAGGAGGTCGGAACAGAAATCACCCTCCATATAAAAAAGAGCGAAAAGGAATATCTTGATAAAGAAAGGATAGGTTTTGTAACTCGAAAGTATTCAGATCATTTAATGTATTCTGTAAATTTCATTGATGGAAACAAAGCACCTGAGTTGCTTAATAAAGCTTCAGCTATTTGGACAAGAGAGAAGAAAGATATTTCTGCCGAACAATATGAAGAGTTTTACAAACAAATTGGTGCTGGATTTAATAAACCTTTACTCACCTTACACAATAAAGTTGAAGGAACATTAAGCTATATAAACCTTCTCTTTATTCCGGATTCAAGACCATTTGATTTGTTTCAAATGGATGTAAAATCTAAGATCAAACTTTATTCAAACCGGGTCCTGATAACCGATGACTCTGAAAGCATTTTACCAAGATGGCTTAGGTTCGTCAGAGGTATAGTCGACACCTCAGACGTTGACCTTAATGTTAGTAGAGAAATGCTACAACATAATATCACCTTGAAGAAAATCTCTAAGGCATTAAAGAAGAGGGTCATTAACGAACTGAAAAAGATGAAAGATAAAGACCAAGAAAAATATTCGTCTTTTTGGAATGAATTTGGCATCGTTCTTAAAGAAGGAATTTATGAGGATTTTGACCTAAAGACAGAACTTCTCGAGTTATCAAAATTCCAATCTATGAACGACGATAAACCAGTGTTTTTATCTGATTATATCGAAAAAATGAACACTGAACAGAAAGATATATACTATTTAGCAGCAGAGAATAAAGAGATGGCAGAAGGCAGCCCGCATCTCGAAGTATTCAAGAAAAAGAAGCTAGACGTTTTATTTTTAACGGACCCGATCGATACGTTTTGGTTATCTATGGCAGGTGAATTTCAAGACCGAAAGTTTGTTTCTATTACCAAAGGCGATATAGACTTAACAGCTTTTTCAGACGATAAAAAAGAAAAAGAAAAGAAACCACCCGCAGGCATAAAAGGTCTAGTTGAAAAAATCAAGGAAATACTAGGTGAAAGCGTACAAGATGTTAAAGTGTCTACAAAACTGGTTGACAGCGCATGCTGTCTAGTCGCACCTGATACTGGCATGGATGTTCAGATGGAAAGAATAATGAAAATTCAAAATAAAGATTTCAAGGGGATGCCCAGAATATTAGAGATAAATCCTGATCATAATATTATTAAGAAACTAAATAAGATTAAGGATACAGACAAAGATGCTTTGAATGATGTCTCTTTTCTACTGTTTGATCAGGCAAAGATGGTGGAAGGAGAGCTGCCTAACGACATAGCGAAATTCAACCAAAGAATGTCAAAATTCTTGGGCATAGCTCTAAGCTGATCAAATTATGTGCTTTGATAAAGCGTAGTTACACACGCTCCGCCCAAGCCGAGATTATGCTGTAGAGCTGTTTTAGCGCCATCAACTTGCTTTTCGCCTGCGTTTCCACGAAGTTGCTGGGTCAACTCGAAACACTGTGCTAATCCAGTTGCCCCCAATGGATGTCCCTTTGAAAGTAATCCTCCGGAAGGATTGGTGACAAATTTGCCCCCGAAAGTATTATCTCCATCTTGAACAAACTTTTGCGCTTCGCCTTCTTCACATAAGCCAAGAGCTTCATAAGTTATAAGCTCATTGTGGGCAAAACAATCGTGTAATTCCACTACGTCCACATCTTTAACATCAACTCCAGTTTGCTGATATACATTTTTTGCCGCCTCCTTAGTCATGTCGTAGCCTACTAATTGCATCATATCCTTCTCTGAAAAAGTAGACTCATAATCAGTTGTCATCGCCTGCGCTAAAATCTTCACACTGGAATCGATATTGTATTTATTCGCAAACTTTTCAGAAACTAATACAGCAGCAGCCCCACCACAGGTTGGTGGGCAAGCCATTAATCTTGTCATAACACCTGGCCACATAATTGGAGACTCCATTACTTCTTCCTCACTGACCTCTTTTTTGAATAGGGCTAACGGATTTTTAGCAGCATGTCTGCTTGCTTTAGCTCTAATTTTTGCAAAATCTTTCATAGTGGTCCCATATTTATCCATATGTGATTTTCCAGCACCTCCAAAGTAACGTAACGCTAATGGAATTTCTGCGTTCCCTACTAACTGTTCGCAGGTTTCATTAAATTCACCAAAAGGACTTGGTCTGTCAGTGTAGATATCACCTAGCGCTCCAGGTCGCATTTGCTCAAAGCCGAGAGCCAGAACACAATCACTAGAACCACTTTCTATCGCTTGCCTTGCCAAATAGAGTGCTGTGGAACCTGTGGAACAGTTATTGTTTACATTTATAATTGGAATACCTGTCATGCCAACATGATACAAAGCCCGCTGACCTGATGTGGAATCTCCAAATACATATCCAACAAAGGCACTTTGGATATTTTTATAGTCTACACCGCTGTCTCGGAGTGCTAACTGAGCTGCCTTTGCACCCATAATATCATAGGTCTCTGAAGCTCCAGGCTTAGCAAAAGGAATCATTCCAACTCCCGCTACTATTACTTTATTTCCAGTTGATTTATTTGTCATTTTGGGCTCCGTCTTTTCTAAACATCTATTAGTTTATAATCTACACGTAAAGAGGTCAACTTTCCCATTATAAACCAAGAAAATAAACTATCTAATATTTGGTCAGTAAGCTCATAAGGATGATCTAAAGCCACATGTGTAAATTTTGTTCCTCGGTATAAAAGTCATTTACAATTTTGCTTTTCGGAGAGTAAAATTACTATGTGGTAAATATTGTTTTTAAATTTTTTATAGCCATCTCTTGTTTGCTGATATTTAGGGGACTATTAGCAGAACCGTTGCTTGATGGAGCTGACTTTGATTACGGCGAATATTTATCGGGGCAATGTTTAACGTGTCATCAAAGCTCATCAGATGAAGGCATCCCTGCCATAAATGGCGCCGAAGCCCTTTATATCGCTAAGAAGCTAATATTATATAAAAATAAAGAACTGGAGAACGAGGTAATGCAATTGGTTGCTAGTGCTCTAGATAAAGAGCAAATAGCGTCTTTAGCGATTTATTTTAATAGCTTGGAAAAATGAACTGAAGTTAATCAAAAACATGTAAAGAAACAACTAACACTTGTTCAATTTTATTTTCAAAAAAAAATAATCCTGTTACACTAAAGAAAACAATATAGGGAGGACACAATGCATAATCTATCTAGACGTTCCTTTGTATCTTTTGCTCTTGCTTCAACATCTTTGTTAGCTATGCCTGCTATTTCTACAGGATCAGCTCGTCCTAAGGTCGTTGTTGTTGGCGGTGGTGCAGGTGGAGCAACGGCTGCAAGATACATTGCAAAAGACTCGAAAGGCGCAATTGATGTGACTTTAATTGAAGCATCAAAACATTATTACACATGTTTTTACTCGAACCTTTATTTAGGGGGTTTTCGAGATTATGATTCAATTGGCCATTCATACGATAATTTAAGCGCTAATCATGGCGTTAATGTAGTACATGATTGGGCTATATCTGTAGACTCGTCTGCACGCAAAGTGAGATTAGGCTCCGGGGCCAATGTCAGTTATGATAGGTTGGTGTTATCACCAGGGATCGATATAAAATATGATAGTATTGATGGGTACTCGGTCGAAGCACAAACAAAAATGCCTCACGCTTGGAAGTCTGGAACTCAAGTCAAGGTTTTGAGAGATCAAGTCTTAAATATGCCTAAGGGTGGTACCTTTGCTATGGTTCCTCCACCAAACCCATACAGATGTCCTCCGGGACCTTACGAGCGCATTTCTATGGTTGCCCATATACTTAAAGAAAAAAATCCAACTGCAAAAATTGTTGTTATAGATCCAAAAAATAAATTTTCTAAACAAGGTCTATTTATGGCCGGCTGGGAAAAGCACTATCCTGGGATGGTTGAGTGGATTGATAACGATACTCACGGTGGCATTAAAAACGTAAACCCAGAAACAATGGAAATTGAGACTGATCTTGATACATTCAAAGCGGACGTTGCTTGTGTGGTACCAGCCCAGAGGGCGGGTGCTATAGCAATGAATGCCGGTGTAACAGATGGAGATTGGAGCCCAATAGTTCCAGCATCTATGCAAACCAAGGCAGATGGTAATATTTACGTTCTGGGGGATGCATCAGTTGCGTCTGCGATGCCAAAATCTGGTTTCTCTGCGAATAGCCAAGCAAAGGTTGCAGCAAATCATATAAGAGGCGAACTAACTGATAGCAGAGTATTTCCTGCAAAATTCTCAAATACATGTTGGTCCTTGGTAGCAACTAATGACGGAATAAAGGTTGGAGCGAATTACAAAGCTGGAGAAGAAAAGATCGAAGTAGTAGATAAGTTCGTCTCTAAAACAGATGAGGGCAACGCTAAGCGTAAGAAGACCTACGAAGAGTCTATAGGGTGGTACAACGGTATAACTACCGATATGTTCTCATAGTTTTTGTTGAGGAAGGCAGTCTTTAAACTGCCTTCCTATCTACATTCCAATGACCCTTACTGGTGAGGGCTTTTCTGGTTTTATTTCCTGTTTATCAACGATGTAGTTTTGTAGTACCCCGTATATAGGAGGACCTTCTACGTTTTCATTTACGGATCCCCAGCCAGACACTATATACTCTTTGGTTTTTTCAATATGTTTGCCATTTCGTATTAATTTTAAATTTTTTATGCGATGCCCCATCTTTTCTTTCGGGTAGCACTCATATGTCATACCACCCACTCTGACCATATCTCCACCTTGCTGAAAAAACGGATCAGGATTAAAAATGTTATCGCAAACATCTTCAAGCAATTCTTTGATTGCTTTCCCGGTCATTTTAATTTTGTAGACTTCCGGATAGTTTATAGCAGTTTGACTGTAAATATCCTCAATAGTTATTTTTTGGTCAGGTAAAAGGGTCGTTCCCCATCGAAAACCTGGACTTAATGAAATTTCACTATCTCTTTGTTCAATTATTGAATCACAAATCACATCATCCCAGGTTCCGTTAAAATTACCCCTCCTGTATAATAGTGCTCCCGTTCGGCCAATTACTTTCTGAGAAGCCATTTCGTAAGGAGCTCTTACCTCATTTATCTTCTCCATCATCTCTTGGTCTGACTTTAATATTTCAGAAAAAACTGGGATTAATGATGATGTGCTATCAACAACTTTTCCGTTACTAACCTTTAAATCTATTCGCCCCAAGTACTTCCCATGAGACCCCGAAGATAACAAGAGAGTATTGTTTAATCTAATTGCATGTGGTATGGCATCATGAGTATGGCCTGTCAAAATGACATCTATACCATTAATAATTCTGGCAAGTTTTTGATCTACATCGAACCCATTATGCGAAAGCAAAACCACTACCTCTGCGCCATTTTCTCTCGCTTTATTTACATTCTCCTGTAGCAACTCAGTGCGTATTCCAAACGACCACCCTTTAACTAAGTAGCTCGGGTTTGCAATAGCCGTATATGGGAAATGCTGGCCAATAACTGCTACCTTTACCCCACCTTTTTCAAAAAATGATGTGCTATCAAAAACTTGTTCTTCCCATTCTGTATCAAAAACGTTTCCACCTAAAAATGGGCAGTCAAGATATTCAGTAAGTTCTTTTAGCCTCTCCTTCCCGAGTGTAAACTCCCAGTGCCCTACCATAGCATCTGGTGAAAGTAGGTTCATCACAGAGACCATATCCATACCCTGTGTTTGAAGGGATGTGTATGATCCTTGCCATGTATCGCCACCGTCCAATAGCAGAATCTTATCATTTCCTCTTTCTTCACGAATAGCTTTAATTAGATAAGCGGTTCGATCCAATCCCCCCAATTTCCCATACTCTTTGGCAAGGCTTACATAATCCACCATGGTATGCGCATAAGCCAAAGGCGTATTTTTTTCTATTGCAAAATGTCGCAAAAAATCGCTGCCTACCAAATGAGGTGGAATGCCTTCAAAGTCTCCTACTCCATAGTTTTCTGATGGTGGTCGGAAATATATTGGCTTCAATTGTGCGTGCATGTCGGTTATGTGCAACAATGTAACTTGCCCCTTTGAGTCGAATTTTAGAAGGTCAGCTTCCGTTATGTTTTTTGGGGAGGCAATTGTTGGGAAGCTACTGGTAGAAAAAAGACCACCCATTACCGACAAATATTGTAGAAATTCTCTTCTGCTAAACATTACCTCAGTGTAATGATAATTTCTTAAATATAAAAATGAAAAAAGTCAGTCTTCTGGAGTTACGTCGATATCTTTTGCTTTCCCGATTATCTTCACTGGTACATTACAGTTTTCCATACAGGGATTGCCATTAATGTTGGATACATCTGGTCTGGGGTCTGGTAAAAGAAAGCCATCTTGGTTAGGCATTTTGATTAACCCAATGTTTTGATCAGATAGGACAAAATCATCTTCAATTATATCATTCATATATAAAAGATAGGCAACTATCTGATAGGTTTCATCGTAGGAAAGAGATTGTGATGCACCAAAAGGCATTGCCCTATAGATATAATCAAATATTGTCGAAGCATAAGGCCAATAGCTGCCAGTCGTCTTTAAAGGATCATGGGTGTTCAGAGTTCCATCACCCCCAACTAATTCAGGCCATCTATCTACTCCCTCTCCAAAGTCTCCATGGCACGACGCACATTGCTCTGCAAAAACTTCTTCACCATCAAAAGCTGTACCTGAGCCAATGGGAGCACCTACCCCATCTGGTCTTACATCAATGTCCCAGCCTTTTACTTGTTGACTTGTTGCTATACTCCCTAGATTAAATGCTCTGTCTGATGCTTCCAAAGAAAATGTACTTATTAAAATAGTCAGCATCAATGCTGATACTATCTTAACCCAAACGTACATTGTCGACCTTTCCAGATTTACTTACCAACCAAGTGGCAATTGAATTATTATGGTAAATTGAATTTTTACCTCTTATCTTTTGAAGTTCGTGGATATTTGGCTGGACATATCCAGTATCATCTATTGCTCTCGATTGGATCAAAAGCTCCTCACCACTCCATTCAAATGGGATTGTGAATCTTACTAAAGATTTGGACATTATTGGTGCATGGAGCTGTGCGGTTCTCCAGTTTTTCCCACCGTCTAAAGAGACATCTACCCTTTTTATTTTTCCTTTGCCAGACCAAGCTAAGCCTCTTAATTGTTGAACCCCTTTGTGTAGGATTGGCTTTTCAGGGCTTGGCGATGTAACTACTGACTTTGCTTCCATAACCCATGTAAACATTCTTGCCTTTCCGTCTGTGAGTAAGTCGGTATATTTGGATGTCTCTTCTCTTGTCATGTAAGGCTTGTCACCAAACTCAAGTCTCCTTATCCATTTAACCCACATATTTCCTTCCCACCCAGGCACCACAAGGCGAGCAGGGTAGCCTTGCTCTGGTCTTAAAGCTTCACCATTCATCGCCCACGCAATCAAACAATCATCCAAAATCTTTTCGATGGGAATTGATCGCGTCATTCCTGAAGTATCACTGCCTTCAGCCAAAACCCATTTTGCCTTCGGCTTTAATCCCGTCTCTCTAAGTAGATCACTTAGCTTCACCCCAGTATATTGAACGTTATGAACCATACCAAAAGTATATTGGCACCCATTAAGTTGAGCCCCTTTCCATTCCATACCCCCATTAGCAGCACATTCTAGGAAATAAAATTTATTGACTTGAGGAAACCTCTTCAAATCATCAAGACTGAAGATCATCTCTCTATCCACCAATCCATTTATCATTAGGCGGTAATCAGTTGGATTAATTTCAGCTACTCCACCATGATGTCTTTCAAAGCATAGGCCATTTGGGGTTACGATCCCTTCAAGATCCTGCAAAGGTGTAAAATTAACTGATGACTGAGGCGAAGCAGTAAGCCAAGGGACATTTCGTCTAATAACATCACTTTCAAACTCTGAGGGACTTCCATAAGGATTTTCATCAACCCCCACACCTAAGTCTGGTGTCCATTCAGGTAAGTTTGGGGGAAGGTTATTTGGATTTGGTTTGTCTTGAGCTAGAACCCTAGTCGAAAAGCCTACTGAGCCAAGAGCAGCGAAGGATTTAATCAAGTTTCGGCGACTGAATTTCAAGTATTTTACCTTCTATCAAAACAATTTGCTGCTAGACGACTTTTAAACTCTTAGTCAATTTATACTGGTTGCCACCATCTTCTTCCCATGAAAGCTCAAAGGTACCTTCCTCTTTTACTTTAAAGGGAAAAGATATGTATGGATTGCTCGAAATGGATGGCTCTAAATTTACCGTAAACACAACTTTACCATTGAACATTGCATTGAATTTATTAATAATTAGGCGCGGAATTGTTTTACCATCGACGTCCTTTACCCTTCCACTATGCATTGGGTGTCTAATAAGGGTCTTAATCTCTATGACTTCGTCAAGCTCCGCTTCTTTTGGAATCTTGGCTCTTGGTTTAATTTTTGACATTACTATCCTCCACAGCCCCCTATTGTTACTTTTATAGTTGATTGAGTTATTGAGTGGGTCCCGTCATTAAACTTTGCAACCAAATAAACATCCTGAGTTTTAGAGAGCCTCATCCTTGTTGATGCAAAACATTGACCTGAATAGGGAGTAAAATTGAATTTAGCAACATTTGGAGCTGGGTTCCCATCTGCCATTATATAAACTTGTTGCACAAAATCTGATTCAGACATTGGGCTCTCTATCTCAAATGCAACCTTAACCTGATTTCCATTTTCAGCAATTTCAGGAACATCTAAAAAAACGTCCACTTCTCTAGCCTGTGATCCAGAAATTATGTTATTAATTTGATCAGACACTTCAGGCTTACCGGCTAAAACGCCGCCACCGCCAGAGCAGAAAAGTGCGCTGGAAACAGCAATCATTTTTACAGCTTTTCTACGGCTTATTTTCACAATTCCCCCTATCTTTGTTCTAATCATATATCACTCATACTGGAAGAGCAACGGTTTCCTAGACATAATTATTTGCAAAATTTTACTCTAGACTATTGCTTTTTAATTATTTCATCAACTTGCCACCAAAATAACTCTTGGCCGTTGTATCCCTCTATTCTGCCAACTTCCGTTTTGTCTTTTACGAATATAAAGGTTGGAGTAACTTTTACTGTTTTTGAAATTGCATATTTTTCTAATTCAACATTAGAAAAAAAATTAATGAAACTAAGTTTAAATTCGTCTTCGAATTCTGTTTTAAGATAAATATTGGCGATTTCATTCTCCCATGCTTTACAATAAGCGCATGTATCAGAATAAAAATACAACAATTTACCTCTAACCTCTGCATAGGTACTGTTTATATAGCCACAAAAACAAATAAGCAGGAAAAGAAAAAAAGGTTTTTTTTTCAAACCAAAAAATTCTTTAAAGGTAAATGGGATAATCACCGTTAAAACATATTTTCCAAACAACCCATCTGTCATAATTAAATACGGCTTTCTATTTTCGCAATTTATCTATGAGTAATATTTTCAAAACTATTATCGGAAGGTTTTATCATTTTTAAAATTTATCACTAAGTTTTTTATTCTTTAAGAAGCAATAAGCACTCAGAGCCAATAAAATTTCTACTATAACGTCTTGTCTGATAAAGCAAATTCAATATTATTATAGGTGTGCTATCTGGCTCGATTAAAATGAACTCTTTGAGCTAGCTAGATGAGGGTTTACTAGTACATTATATAACGTAACAATTGATGCAAAAAAGGAATCACTAAGGAGAAGAGTATGAAATTTTTAAAAAAACTGTGCATAGTTACTATAGTTTTTTGCTTTGGCACAGAGACATTTGCTGAAGAGTGGAATGTTTCAGTATGGGGCAAACGTAGAGCATTCACCGAACATATTGAAAAACTTGCAGAGCTCGTAAGCGAGAAAACAAACGGAGAGTTCACTATGAATATCTCTTATGGTGGATTATCCAAAAATAAAGAAAACTTGGATGGTATAAGTATAGGTGCATTTGAGATGGCCCAATTCTGTGCTGGCTATCACCGTGATAAAAACAGAGTGGTAACTGTTTTGGAACTACCTTTTCTAGGGGTAGAGACTTTAGAACAAGAAGTAGCTGTTTCAAGCGCTGTATATGCACATCCAGCAGCGACCAAGGAAATGGAACAATGGAATGCAAAGCTTCTTATGACCTCACCTATGCCACAATATAACTTGGTGGGAACTGGGGATCCAAGAGATACTCTTGAAGAGTTTAACGGAATGAGAGTGCGAGCAACTGGTGGTTTAGGTCAGGCATTTAAAGCAGTTGGAGCCGTACCGACGTCGGTAACTGCTACAGAGGCCTATCAAGCAATGGAGTCGGGTGTAGTCGATACAGTAGCTTTCGCGCAACACGCACATTTATCATTTGGAACAATCAATCAAGCCGACTGGTGGACAGCCAACCTTAATCCAGGGACAGTAAATTGCCCAGTAGTAGTCAACATTGATGCTTATGAAGGACTATCATCTAAACATAAAAACGCGCTTGATGGATCAATAGAAGAAGCACTTGATCACTATCTAGATAATTATGGGAAACTTTTGAGCAAGTGGGATTCTGTGCTTGCTGAAAAAGGTGTTAAAAAGATAGAGATAAGCGATTCAGTAATTGCAGAGTTTCGTAAAAGGGCAGCTGATCCTATTCGTGATGCATGGATAAAGGACATGGAAGCCCAAGGGTTGCCAGGTCAAGAATTGTACGATTTAGTTATGAAGACCTTGGCTAAAGCAAAGGCTTCAAACTAATGCTGACTTATGGTTAGGTCAATTTGTTTTGACCTAACCATTTCAACTAAGGATTATCTAATGGCTGGCCAAGTTGCGGTAATTGAGGATGGGCATTTATTGAGTCGCCTCGACAGATATCTGCTAAAGCTTGAGAAATTTTGTGCTTTGATAAGTGGCCTAGCGATTTTGTCTCTTATGTTTTTGGCTGTGTACTCTGTTACGGGTCGGAAATTTTTTAATGCTCCCCTAGCTGGATACGTGGATTATATAGAGGCTGCAATGCCTATAATAGCAATAATGGGTGTATCTTATGTTCAAAGAGACGGAAGTCATATTAGGATGGACATTTTTGTTTCTTTTTTAAGAGGGAGGGCTCTTTGGCTCTTTGAATTGCTGTCAATAGTTCTTATACTTGTCCTTATCTTAGCACTTACATGGGGTGCGTGGGTGCATTTCAATAGATCATTTGATTGTGCGCGGCCTTTTTGTAGTCGAGATAGTTCCATTGATATTGGATTGCCTATTTGGCCTTCTAAGCTTGTGGTTCCCTTTGCTTTTAGTGTTCTGGCCCTTCGTCTATTTTTACAAGCTATTGGATATACAAGAGCTTTAATATTTGGATTGGATCAACCATCAGCAGTGCCTTTAGTCTTGAGTGCCTCTCAACAAGCAAAACTTGAGACCGATGCAATTGATAGATCTAGTTGATGGAAAATATTACTATAGGTCTATGGGTGAGCGGAGGAATGTTGCTTCTTGTTGTTCTAGGTATGCGCGTAGCATTTGCCGCGGGTTTAGCCGGGTTTATTGGTTTGGTTTGGCTTCGTTGGAATGGGTTTGATTATGATCCTAATCGTTTTTTAAAAGCACTTCAGATAAGCGTCAAGGTTGCAGGCCTCACCCCTCACTCTAAAGTAAGCGCCCACGTGTTAAGTCTAATACCCGTTTTTATTTTAATTGGATATTTAGCCTATTATGCAAAGTTGACATCTGCTCTGTTTGAGGCTGCCAAACGATGGATTGCTTGGGTACCCGGTGGCCTGGCAGTATCAACTGTTTTTGCAACCGCTGGATTTGCTGCAGTATCAGGAGCGTCTGTTGCAACAGCTGCTGTATTTGCGCGAATTGCAATTCCTGAGATGCTTAAAATAGGTTACAACAAACAATTTGCGGCTGGTGTTGTTGCTGCTGGTGGCACTTTAGCGTCTTTAATACCCCCCTCTGCAATTCTTGTAATTTATGCTATAATAGTGGAACAGGATGTAGGGAAATTATTACTAGCTGGGTTTATTCCGGGTGCAGTTTCAGCATTAGTTTATGGCGGATTAATTGTTTGCATTGCTCTTTATTTTAAGAACGTTGGGCCTCCCGTTAGCGGATTTACTTGGAAAGAGCGTTTTGAAAGCCTAGCACCAGCTTTTCCAATTGTTGCCGTTATAATAATAATAATTTTTTTCGTTTATAACCCATTCGGTGATGCATGGGGAACACCTACAGAGGGAGGGGCCATAGGTGCTTTTATTGTTTTTTTAATGGCTATCTACAGAGGCATGCGAATAAAACAGCTTAAGGAAGCTCTTCTAGAAACTGCAAAATTAACTATAATGATATTTACCATTATTTGGGGTGTGCTTATCTATGTTCGCTTCCTCGGTTTTGCGAAGCTTCCAGATGCATTTTCATCTTGGATTACATCGCTGGATATGTCTCCTGTACTGATATTGGTTTGCATCTTACTTGGATATGCTGTTCTCGGCATGTTCATGGATGCCATAGGTATGTTGCTATTAACACTACCGGTTGTTTACCCAGCTGTTATGGCACTAAATGGAGGTGAAACTGTATCAGCCGCTGATAGTGCATTTGGAATGTCTGGCACTATGTGCGCGATATGGTTTGGTATACTGGTTGTGAAAATGGCAGAGTTCTGTTTGATAACGCCACCTATTGGATTAAATTGCTTCGTCGTTGCTGGTGTCCGAGATGACTTAAGTGTGCAAGATGTTTTTAAAGGAGTAACTCCATTTTTTATTGCGGATGCTTTTACCATTGCCGTTTTAATTTCTTTTCCAGGCATCGTTCTTTGGTTGCCGTCATTAGCATGATGTTTTTCAAAGCAAAAGTTAAAATGGGCTAATTTGGTTCAATCATTCCAGTAAAGAGCTAATGGATTATCAATCAGGAGTTTTTTCTGTGTTTCCTCTTTCGGAGCAAAGAGTTCTATGATGTCCACTAGCTGACCGTCATCAGGCATATGCGACTTCATATTCGGATGAGGCCAATCCGTGCCCCATAAAACTCTGTCAGGAAAGTTTTCCACAAGTTTTTTCATAAACGGTAAAACATCGGAATAGTTTTCTTCTGGTCCGACTTTAGTCAGCCTTTCAGGACAAGTTGTTTTGCACCAAAACTTTTCTGTTTCCATTAGCTTCATTAATAAATTAAAGTCCTTACTATTGGTGCCCTTTGCTACATCTGGTCGTGCCATGTGATCAAAAACCACACGTGTTGGAAGTGCTTTTAAAAAGGGAATCAGCTCCTCTAAGTCTTGTGACTCGACGTATACAACAATATGCCATCCATATTCTGCGATCATATTCGATATATCTTTGAATATATCTTTCGGCGTATTATCTACTAGCCTCTTTACAAAATTGAATCTCACACCCCTAACACCTGCATGGTCCAAGCGCTTTAGGGTTTGTTCATTGATTTCTGGTCCAACTGCGGCAATTCCTCTCGCCATATTATTTGAATTCAGCAAAGCATCCTCCAAGGCATCATTATTTTTTCCATGACAAGTCGCCTGTACTATCACGCTGCGTTCAAAACCTAAAAAATCTCTGAGTGCAAATAATTGCTCTTTGGATGCATCACAGGGGGTATACTTTCTTTCTGAAGCAAATGGGAAACGAGCAGCTGGACCGAAAACATGGCAATGGGCATCTACTGCACCTTGGGGTACCTTGAACTTTGGTTTACGCGGATTAGGGTGAAAAGGTAGCCAATCTGCATCCATGATTTCAATTAGCCTTCTCACTCTCTTCATGGGGAAATACCATACCATCAAATAGCTTTCGGGCCGTTCTTAAAATAGCTGTTGATTTGATCTTTTGATCTCTCAACTCTGCTAAAACATGCATCTGTCCTGAGGGATGTTCAATGGAACATAATTTTTTTTCACCATCAGGAACTATCGACAATTCATTGATAGGAGTATCTTCTATCAGACAAGCCGTTGCAACTGAAATTGCACCAAAAACACCGATAGAGCGATGGCACCGATGAGGAATAAATGTTCGCGTATTTATCATACCACCGTTTAGAGGTTTGCTCACAATTGTCATTTTAGGTACCGTTTTCTCTTTCACATCTCCAAGATTCATAATCTTTCCACACTTAAGTCGAAGGGATTCAAGAGTTTCTCTCAGAGAAGTATTTTGTTCCAGTTCCTCGAGCCTTTCGTTGCCATTAAGACCTAGTTGACTAGCTTCAATAATTACACATGGCATTCCGTTATCAATCATTGTTACAGAATATCCATCTATTTCATCTTTTATATTACCGCTCGGTAAAAGCTCGCCACATAAAGACCCCTCAATATCCAGAAACTCTAATGAAATGGGGGAACTTGGCAAGGTAACACCATCTATGTATGTATTTCCATTGTAAGTTAAAGTACCATCCGGGGTGTCAACAGTGGCAATAGCAATTTGTTTTGAATTCTCCATAAAAATTCTTACAGATGTTTTATCTTTTTCTGGTTTTATCAGTCCACGCTCTATTGCAAAGGGCGCAATACCAGCGAGTATGTTGCCACAATTTTGGGTAGAGGACACCACATAATCATCTACTGCAACCTGAAGAAATAGGTAGTCAACATCAATATCAGACCTTTTTGATTTTGAAACAATGGCAACCTTAGACGTTAAGGGGTTTCCTCCTCCAACACCATTTATTTGTAAATTATCTGGAGAACCAAAAATAGAAAGTAGAAAGTCTTCTCTTTTCGCAATATCATTCGGAATGTCCTCTTTTAAAAAATATAGCCCCTTTGACGTTCCTCCTCTCATCCACATCGCTGGGGTGCCTTCAGACATATTTTAAACCG
The DNA here is from genome assembly GCA_902619165.1 of uncultured Alphaproteobacteria bacterium. GTDB lineage: Bacteria > Pseudomonadota > Alphaproteobacteria > Rhodobacterales > Rhodobacteraceae > CACIJG01. The sequence continues at coordinate 158,751 of CACNDI010000004.1, read as the reverse complement.
TATTTCTTTAACTTCTCTCGCATATTATAGATATCTAATCCTAGTTCACCGGAAGCTAGTTTTTTTCGTTTTTCGACTTCGAGCCTTTCTCTTTCCTGTGCTAGTCCGAAAACTGATTTTGCTTCGCCTCTCTTAACAATACACACTCCATCATCATCAGCTACTATTACATCACCAGCATCAACAGACGCTCCTGCACAAACAATAGGAATATTAACTGACCCAACAACCTCTTTCACAGTCCCTTGCGCATTGTGGGCCTTACACCAAACTGGAAAACCTATTTTTCTCAATTCTGCAATATCTCGACAGCCGCCATCAATCACGAAACCTCTACAACCTCTTGCAATTGCAGATGTCGCTAGCAATTCTCCAAAATACCCCGCATCTGAAGGAGATGTCGTACCCAATATCATTATATCACCAGGCTTTATTTGTTCGATTGCCACGTGCACCATCCAGTTATCGGCAGGCGCAGCTAATATTGTTATGGCTGATCCTGCAATTCTTTTTCCTGGAATTACAGGCGAAATATAACTTGCCAACAAACCTTTTCTTCCTTGTGCTTCATGGATGGTAGATACTCCGCAGGATTGTAACCCATTAATAATTTCTTGCTCTACTCGCTCAAAGTTTTGAACTACGATTCCTCCCATCAAAGCTCATCCTTACAGACTGGATACATTGACTCAAATGCTTCAGCGTATTTAGCAACACGACCTCCAGCCATTCCTCCAGAATTGCGCCTAAAATGATTTGCACGGTTTTCTGCCAAATTCGTATAATAATTCCACAAGTGATGCTGCCCTTCCATACACTCTATCGCTTTTCGTTTATTATCCCAAACTTCTGTGATATCTAAAAATATATCAGGTCTCCAACCCATTTGCTCGGTTTGATGAGGTTCAAATAAATATAGTTGAGGGGCGCCAAGCACCTTTTCCCCTGGGTTGTGTCCCCAAGCCTGCGCAATCATACGTGTCTCGATCGCTATCTTAGTCATAAGCATATGATCTGTATTATACTGGTCATATTTAGAATGACTCATCATGAAATTTGGCTGAATACTTCGAATGAGATCTACTATTTTTAACTTTGCTTCTTTGTCAATTTCCAAAGGATAATCACCAAGATCAAAAAAAATAATATTATGGGCGTTTAGTGCCTTAGCTGCTTTTTCTGCTTCACTTTTTCTGTTGCTTTTTACTTTTTCTAAGGTCATTCCACTTTGCTTCCATAGCTTAGCGCTCTCACCTCTCTCACCGAATGACATGCAAGCTATGGTAACTTTATATCCAAGCTTTTCATGAAGTGCTATAGCACCCCCACAACGCCAAACAAAATCTGCGGCATGTGCAGAAAGTATCAGTGCTGTTTTATTTTCAGTCACTTTGTAAATCTCTCTCTATTTTGTCAAGAGTTTGCATTGCTGAAATAGCATCGGTAACACACGCGTTTGGTTGACGGTTTTCTTTAATCGCGGAAATAAATTCTCGATCAATTAACTCTATACCATTGTTTGAAACATCCACCCCACTCAAATCAATCTGTTTATTGTCCCCATCATAAAGATCATCATATCTGGCTAAATATGTTCCATTATCACATATATATCTGAAAAACGTACCAAAAGGCCCATTATTGTTAAAGCTAAGAGAAAGAGTACAAATTGCCTCATCTTCAGTTTTCATACCTATAGACATATCCATAGCAATGCCGAGTTCTGGGTGTAAAGGTCCTTGCAAACCAAAGGTTCGCACCACTTTACTTTGTGTTTGATACTGGAATAGATCAACCGTATGACAGGCATGATGCCAAAGTAGATGATCGGTCCATGATCTTGGTTCACCCTTTGCATTAGTATTTGTTCTGCGAAAGAAGTAGGTTTGTGCATCCATTTGTTGAATTTTAAGTTCCCCTGCTTTAATTTTGTTGTTTATCCATTGATGAGATGGATTGAACCTCCGCACGTGACCTGCCATGCAGATTAGGCCAGTTTCCCTTTTCTTATCAACAATACGATTGCTATCAGCTAAGGTGTCAGCCATCGGAATTTCTACAAGAACATGTTTGCCAGCATTCATGCACTCAATTGCTTGATTAGCATGCATCTGGGTAGGAGTTGATAGAATAACAGCATCAACATCTTGTAAAGAAATACACTCCTCAAGACTATTACTGAAGTGCTCTATATGCCGCTCGTTTGCAAGAGCCGCTATTTTGTCTCTGTTTGGCCCCATAATAGAGACAACTTGTATATCCTCAATATTTTTTAAAGCATCTAAATGTTTTAGGCCAAATGCACCGTAGGCTCCAGCAACACAAATTCTCATTTATTTTTCCTCATGCATCATTTTCTAAAATTATATGCCCAACAGCTGTATTAGATGCAGGAACGTGATAGTGGCGATGGACTTCGGTAACACTTTCGTTCAAAGCACCTCTCATAATTAACCACATTACCATCTCAATTCCTTCACTGCCAGTTTCCCTTAGATACTCGAGGTGCGTGATTTGACTGGCTCCAACTGGATCCTTTGTCATAAGGTCGAGGAACCGTTTGTCCCAATCAGAATTAATAAGCCCAGCCCTCTTATACTGTAACTGATGGCTCATACCCCCTGTACCAAAAATAATAACACTTAAATCTTCTTCATAACTCTCAATGGCTCTTCGTATAGCTTTACCTAGATTATAGCACCTATTACCAGTTGGAGCTGGGTATTGAACAACGTTTACACAAAGTGGAATTACTAGAGAAGGCCATTCGTCATTCTGCTTTATTTCTCCAAACATGACTGACAAAGGAACGGTAAGACCGTGATCAACTTCCATCTCATTCATGATTGTAATATCAAATTCATTGAGCACTAAAGATTGTGCTATATGGCTTGCCATTTTTTGATGGTTTTTTACTGATGGCACTGGCCTAGGCCCCCATCCTTCATCTGCAGGTTGAAATTCGGCCCCACATCCAAGCGCAAAGGTAGGAATGCACCTTGCATCAAAAGCGGTACAATGATCGTTGTAAACAAGAAATATTATGTCAGGATTTTGTTTTTTCATCCATTCTCTAGATTTTTTAAACCCTTCAAAAACTGGTTTCCAATATTCCTCATGTGTTATACCCGTATCCATCGCAACACCAATTGCTGGTACATGTGAGCATCCTACTCCCGCTATAATCTTAGCCATTAATCTTCTCCCCACTCAGACTTATCTCTGTTGCCTTCTATAGAACGTCCTCCTTTAAGCATCATCTCGCGATAGGAATCTACACCCATACCAGTCATTAGTCCCGCAAGATTTTGGAAATTAATCCCATCATTAGCCGCTAATTTTGAGGTATAATAAATATTACCTCCCAATTCCAACAATAGGTTCCACTTTCTTTTCAAAACAGCTTCCCGTTGTTCCTTAGACATGGGGAAGGCGTCAAGATAAGCCTCTTCATTTTTATTGAAGGCGTCTCTATTTTTCTGCAACCTGAGTGATATACAAAATTGGTTTAAATGGTACCCCTCTCGTGATTTACTTGCATCAAAGACAATGGTGCCGGGGATACTATCATATTCTTTCTTAGTCATTTACAAAAGAGATCCTTATTAACTAGTTCCTTCTAATTCTAAATAAAAATTTTGAAAAGATCTAAAAATATTATTACTCATTTATGTCTCTGAGCTCAGCGGATAACTGTTTAGCAAAAGAAACAAAATTTTCTTTTATTTCCAACATTGAATTTGTCTTTTCTAATGAACCAATATTGTTCTGCCAAATGGCAGTTGCCTTTGACATATGATTTGCAAGCCTCAAGTCTTCAAGCATTTTTGACACTTCTTTGAGCTCTTCTGATCGACGCTTGCCATGAGAAATGCTTCTTTCGAAATTGTAAATAGAATTCTTCATAATATCAAAGTAGGGATGCTCAGCCGATAATGAATTGAATACCTCATCTAAGACATCTGCTTCGACTGCAGCGAGAGCACACTCGGCGGTAAGAGCCTCTAACCCCTTAACCATTATAGAACGAACCATTTTTATAGTAGATGCCCTACCAACAGGCCCCTCAATAATTTTTACATCCATTGGAAGTTTTTCTAATATAGCGTGTGCTTGAAATGCTTTATCTCCAGAGATTATGAGAGGAACGAGGTTTTTTTTTGCATATACAGGTGCCATAACTGCAACGTCTACATACCTTCCTCCATTTTTCTCAATACTTTTACATGCACTTATTTTCGAAGAGGGCGCACAGGAATTGAGATCAAAAAAATACGCCCCATCTTTTATAAATTGGCACGATTCTCTTGCCACTTTTAAAGCTTGATCAGCAGTAACTGTGGAAAAAATTAGATCAGAATCTTTAACAAGTTCTTGTAAGGACAGTTTTATACGGATATTTAGTTCCTTTGCCCTAGTGATTATCTCTTCCTTAGTTTCATTTGAATGCAATTTAATATCGTAGGCTTTTATTTGACAATTTCGAAGGTTTCCCCATCCCGAGACAATTAAAGATGCGGCTTCTCCTAAACCTAAAAAAGCTATTGAATAACTATCTATACTCATTTAATAAGTAAGGTCCTTCATAGAAGTTTCCCGAAGGGAAAAAGTTAAATTGCTACTCTATACCTACTCATTTGAACTTCAATCAAAAAGTTAAAAGATTATTTCTCAATAGGGCCTTCAGCTTTTATCCAGTCTCCGATCCCTCCAACGTTTTTTACATTCTTGTAACCCATTTCAATCATGGTTTTTCCAGTTAGTGCAGCCATACCACCAGCACCACACACTAAAATAATCTCTTGATCTTTGGATAGCGCTTTAATGTAAAATGGCGTCGATTCATCGGCCGCAAACTCAATAAACCCACGTGGAATTTGTAACGAACCTTTTATCGTTCCAGTGGACGCAATATCGGCACTGTCTCGAACATCAATGAAAATCGCTTCCCCCGATTTATGGCGGTCAATCCCCATCTCAACATCAATTTTTTCAACTAAAGCATTCGCTTCTTTCAAATATTCACTAGACGTTTTCATTTTTTTTTCCTTCTCTATCTCGTATAATTTATAGACTATTTTATTTATTAAAAAACTTAAAGCTGCTCTATATGCTTAATCACAAAATTCATTAAACAAAATATTAAATTCTCTTTTTGTCAAAAATTTTAGCTACCCATGCCAAATATAATAGTCGCCAAGGTGGATAGGATCCATCCATAAGCTTTCGTAGGTATTTTTATGTAGTAAAGATTTTAAGACCTCTTGAAACTAAACCAAAATCTTTATATGAATTTACAACGATGATGGGTGTTTTGCGATCTACAGTAGCCTAAACCTATTTTTAAGACTAAAGCAAAACCTCATCTTTAAACGCTCTCTCTTAATGGGAACATATATTACTTATTTAAATCATAGTTTTTCCCTTTCTCACTGACTTGCAAGAACAAGTTAAAACAAATTATAAAACTATCCAATATACTGTTTCTGGCTACCTTTTAATATTAGTCAGGGCTCCTTCATTTTTCTCTTCTCTCTATTACTAAGTCAAAATGACATTTCAGAGGTGCAAATATAAGGTCCTTTGTTCTTAGTAATCACAAAATTCCGAGGGACAAAGATTTTACTGGGTATATTACCGCGGAAGGAAACAGACCAATAGAATGATTTGATCTCGCCTACTCTAGTTTGTTCTCTGAATATAACTTTCAAAAAACGACGATAAAAGCGAGTTTTTAACTTCTTTAGTAAAAATTTTAATGAGCACTGATAGCTTTTTTCTTAAACGATAGTGTTTCATTCAAAAAGTGCCCAGGGAGAGACTCGAACTCTCACGTTATCACTACCGGCGGATTTTGAGTCCGCTGCGTCTACCATAAAAACATAGCTATTTACTCGACAACAAATGTATAACCCTATCACACAGAACTTCTTAAATGAAAACAATTTGGTCTACCCCTATCTCGTGAGGGTATTTGCAACACTTTTCTAATACAGTTTTAAAGATTTTTCTTTTACATACAAAATATTTATTATTTAATAGTTCATATAATGAACCTTAAGGAGATATATTATGACTGTTATTGCTATGTCAAAATTTAGACCACACGCTGGAAAAGCAAATCTAGTATTACAAAATATGAAAGATGTTGCATCGGAATTTGATAAGATGGGCATGACCGCAAGAATATCACGAGATATGCTAGGCCCGGATGCAGGATGTCTTACCTTCTCTTCATTTCATGAATCCTTTACGAGCTCAATGGATAACTTTGAAAAAGTTTTTTCAAGTGACTGGTGGGCTAAAGTACAAATGAGATTAGATGATAACCCAACCAGCGATATTGTAGTACCTCTGAACCTTATAAGGACCATTGCAGGAGGTATGCATGCCACTCATAGATTTTTTATGTGGAGATGGTATTTAATAAAAAGAGATAAGATGCCTGAAGCCATGGAACTGTTCCCTGAAGTAGAGGAAATGTGTAATAAGGTTGATATCAAGCCAGTATTGCTAGCCCCTGTAACCGGTGAACCAATGAGCTCAATGGTAATAGGGTATGGCGCCGAGTCAATGAACCATGCCGGTAAAGCTATAGATGAAATGGGCATGTCAGAAGAATATCAAGCCATGGTGAGAAAGGGCGCTGCTCTCGGGGAACTTTATCGAGCTTGGATGTCTATTCCTGCTTAAACAATTTTAATCGGGAGGTCCACTTTCTTTCAAGGGGGCCTCCCTTCTTAGCAGAAATTAGAAAAATAACATCTAGGTAGAATATATTTCGATTTTGTAACAGATAGAGATGATAGATGTCATTTATTAATCAAACATGGTTTCTTATCTACAGATTAATCTTCGCCATTCACTAAAATTAGAAAGCCACTCGAGCCAGCCTTTCTAAATTTACTGATTTCTTTAAATTGCTGTGATGAGAAAAAACGTTGAGCAGTTTTGATATCTTTGAATTCAACTAAGACGTCTCTTTGAAATGAAGGATTACCTTCTTTAACAATCCGCAATCCACCTTTTACTAGGTATTTTCCTCCAAACTCCTCGATAATATTTCCAATTTTTGAGTCATATAATTTATATTGGCTTTTATCACTAATAGTGATTTGACCTAATAAATAACCCTTCACCATTCTATATTTTCATAGTTATAGCGTATCCTTATAAGTATTTATTAAATCCACCTTCTTACCTTTTTTTGATATTCAACATATTCCTCGCCAAAAATATCTAAAAGAGCTTCCTCCTCCGGTAAAATTTGCAAAAAATTAAGGAGAAAAATAAATGCTACAACGATTACAACTCCTAACCAAGTTCCGAAAAAAATTGTTGCAGCAATAGTTAATAAGACAAGCCCTAAGTACATGGGATTTCTTGAATAACGATACATGCCGTCCGTTACAAGTGCAGTAGTTTCTGAAGGGGTGAAAGGACTAATCGTTGTTTTATGTTTTGCAAACAACCGAAAAGAAGGTATGGCGCATGCCAATCCAATAACAACAACTAAGATACTTATTAATGTTTGATAACCAAAAGTAATAGGTTCAATAATTAGGGAAGATAAATAAATTATGGCTATCATTACAAGTGCTATAATTGGTGGTGGTATTTTTGTTTTCATTTCAAAATTCCTTCTTAATTTTTTAGTCTTGGAGAAGCCCAAGGGGGGCTAAGTATTTAATTTACCTCATGTAACAAATTATTAAACTGGGTGATTGTCCGGCGTTTTCGGGTCATACATAGGATGTGTATCGTGCTTTTCAGCAGTAGAAGTTTGAATAAATGGTGCCTTTGTACGACAAAAATTTTCAACTTGTGGTTCAAACCAAAATGTTGGAGGGTCAAAGCTTCCTCCAGGAATAGCAACCATACCTTGGAAAACATTAAGCCTCAAAAAGATAGTAGAACCACAATTTTTACAAAAATTTAACGTAACCACATTCCCAGATTCAGTATTATTTTCATATATCGATAATTCTCCAGAGGTTAAGGTGACCTTATCTTCTGGAAACCAGACTTGCGTTCCAAAAGCGCTTCCCGTGTATGTTTGACAATATCGGCAATGACACATAATTGCTCTCGGAGAGTCTCCCTTCGTTTGGTAACGACTTTTCCCACAAAGACATCCTCCTGTTCTCACTATTTCCTCTGTCATAATATTCCCCCTCTTTTTTTTGTATCATATAAAACTCTAATACAATTCGTATTTAAACTGAACTATTTTTGTTATCATTCAGTTATCTCTCCCACGCCTAGGACACAAGGGAAGAGGTAAAACGTTTATCTGGTGTGCAAAAGAAGGATTTTTAAGAAGTTACTTTTTTCATCAACCAATAACTTTTATGTTAGCAGCAGATGACCGACCCTTATCCTGGTTTATTTCAAAAGAAACTTTTTGATTTTCTAGAAGGGTTTTCAATCCAGACTTTTCGACGGCGCTTATATGTACAAAGACATCCTTATTACCGTTGTCGGGTTGTATGAAACCATATCCCTTGTTTGTATTGAACCATTTTACTATTCCGTTTGTCATAATTTCTATCCTTATTGTATTTAAATTGTTTGAGGAAAATAAATTTCCTCTAATCTCTAAATAAGGAAAAAAACTGAACTCACCTGAATGAGTATTACAATAACCTTCGTTAAACAACTAATTCTTTAAAAATATTCAACTTATTTTCCCCTACCTGCACTGAAGAAAGCAAAAGGAAGTCATATTCATGTTCTTGGAGCATCCAGCAGAAAAGTGTAATTGGATGATAGTCTTTTATTTTTATAGTAACAAACACCAGTTATCTTTTAATACTATTCTTCACCCACTCCTCATTTATATGAGCAGATATCACCTCCCCTTCTAAAAACCAATGGTTTTTGACGGCATCCCCATAGTCTGCCATTCTTTTGTCTAACTCCGCTCTTGCCTCATCGGCTTTGTCTTGACTGGGATAGACAGATATAGCCACCACCGATGTGGGAGTAGTTTTAATGCGCAGCATTATCTCAGCATTTGGAAAAGATTGACGCATTGTTGACGCTGTGTTTTTTGTCTTTTCAACAAATAATTCCTCAGAACGCCAATCGACCATATTTATTCTTGCTACACTCATGTATATCTCCTTGATTTTAATACAACCACAGTAACCATTGTTTGTTGCTTTCAACGCCTTGAAAAGTAATAACATCCAACTTTTGGAATAAAAATGCACTATTTGGGTAAAACTTCGTTTTTTTGGTATCTCCTGGTAGTTCAAAATGTCGCATTTGATAAATTACAAAATAATGCTATCTCTACAGTATGTGTGTAATGACAAGTTTAATGTTTCTCGGCATGTCGGGATATCTTGGTTTCAAAGGAGCTAAGTGGATTGTGAAGACTGTTTACCAAAACAGAACATCAATCTCTAACAATATCTACCAGGCCTATAACCTACCTGAGACGTTGTATCAGCGTGTCAGAGTAGATGGAAAAAGAGACTACAGTTAATAAATAGAGATAGCTTATCTATCTCTAGCATGAGACAAAACTCAATATTTAGCCAGGCTGAGTGGCAAAGCTTTTGTAGCATTAATATATACCAATTAATGTCTTGAGAGCTTTTTTACAAATACACGATTGCATAATTTTAAAGATAGTAGTCAACTTTAGGTGTTTCTAATTGCCCCTCGAGCATGATGCTCCACCCTCAATACTTATAAAAGATAGCACCTATATTGACTTAAAAAATAAGTAACCTTAACATCAGTCCGGAAAATAATTTCACGATTGCTATGACAGAATCAACATTATTGAATTATACCACTGCAGATTTTTCTACTAAAGCTGATATGGAAATCCGGATATATAGATGGCAGGAGCAGAGAGAAAAGTACTTACCTAAACTCCAAGCAAAGGGCATGCTGAGGTTCACAATTACTAGGGTTTGGAATAAAGAAGGCGTATTCAGAATAGGATATCTGTTCGAATATAAGAATGAGAAGGCGTATAAAGATTGTCAAGAAATATGGCAAGAAATTGAAAGCAATATGAAGGCGGAGCAAGCAGTAAAGGTGTTTGCAAATAGAGGTATTGTTCTTGTGGATGATGTTACACCAAGAACATAATTTCTTTATACTTCTCTTTATCTTCTAAATTAAAGCGCATAAGAAACATATTTATATAACTATATTTTAAAAGTTATCTATCCATAACATCAAAACAATATTAAAGAATAATAGGAAGCCAAATATATAAGAGTAAACCCAATACTTCCTAAAGATTAAGTCTCCATATTTCATGAGATAAAAAATAATATCTGCTATCTTCAATCGCCTTTTTCCTAAATAGCTTTGTTTGAGACAGTATATTTTCGGTTCCACCAAAAAATTATCGGAGTGATTACTATTGTTGGAAGTATCCATAATATAAAGACTGGTTCAATATATATATTTGTTACTAATACAGCCGTGATTACTGCTATCGTACCCGCTAACATGTTCGTTAGATGTCTAGCAATTCTTTGCTTACCGATAGCTGTTTTATGTCTGTAACCTCTAAAGTCAGTATACCCCAGACTAATTGCTATAAACCCGAAAATAATAAGCGTGATGTACTGAGAATTATTGTTTATGAAATAGTATATCGCTAAGCACCACATTAACGTCCCTGATAAAATCATTAAACCGACGGCAACCCAATCAAATATATTTGCTATTCCTGTTCTGTTTCTTGCAAACCTCATTCCTGCATAAGCTAAGTAGAATGAAAATATAGCAATAAGAAACAAAAAAACCTTACCACTAACAATAGACATGGGTATGGCTGTTAAAAAAATTATAGTCATTCCCCAGAAGTATGTTCTGCCCGCTATAATGTGAACTTTTTTACCCTTTGAAGATACTACTGCGGAAACTGCAGCCATTAAAGCCAACGTCCCTGCCAGAATATGTATAATTAACAAATAGTGCATAATTCAATTATATGATTTTTCTTAAAACCAACAGTCACTCACTAATGCTTATAATCTGTCAGAGAGTGAAGAGGTTGCGGAGTTAGCTGAATTTTTCTCATCGCGGTAATCCTTCATTAACTCTCTTCTTTTTAATTTGACTTCCATCAAGATTTAACTTTTTGACCAATGGATGCTTTTCATCAACCACTCTCCAGTAAGGAAAATTAACATCATCTTTATGCTGTTCAATTGCCATTCTAAGAAATATTCCAGTTGTAACTGGACAAGTCTTGTCAGCACCTGCCTTTACTGCCAAGCCTTGCCTAAGTTCTTTTATGCTCAAAAAAACCCCTTTAGGTATTGCATAAATAAACTCTGAAATTTTCTCAGGCGATGAGATAAGCATCTCCTCGCCAGCAGAGATATCGGAAAACCCTTTATCTAAAATTTTTACAATATCTCTATTCAATATTTATCTCAATTTTTGAAGAATTTAGATCTTACCTACCTGAACCAATGACTACCTCAAAGTAAGCAACATCAATACTTTACAATAAGTGAAGATCACGTCGAGATGCACATATTTGTCTACCCCTATGCCAGACCACTAGGGGTACTCACGAAGTATGTTCGTGGATCGTGCAGCAGATGGGGAGTTTTTATACAAAAGCTGACTAATTTCTTTGACAAATAGTCAAACGAACTTAATTGCTTTGCATGCAAATGAAAAAGGATTTCAGATGGAAGAAAATAATGATGGCTTCGGCAAAGCATTCGTAACGATAATATTCGTTGCATTTATGTTACCTTCGATTGTACTTTTGTCGGTTGGAGACACATGGGACCGATTTATCGATAAGTATGGTTCTGCTGTCACAGCCGAATGTTGGGAAAATAGTAAGCATGAAAAGGTTTGTCGAAGTGATAGAAAGTGTAGATTTGGGCGTTTGTTTTGTATAGATGAAGGTTTCAGATGGCAAGCCGATTAGAATCTATCTTTAAAAATATATTTGGGAAGGAATTTTATCCTAATCTTTGGATTGCCATTTCCTTTGGATTAGTTTCCCAAGTAATTGGTTATACAAAATACGAGGGATATTTTGATCTATATTGGATAGTTATGAAGGATGGTTATCTTTACCTTAATTTATATCCTAGCTTTGATGAGCTAAGTGTCGTTCTATTCATTAGGGTGTTTCTAGCTGTTTTTGTCTTTCTAACCGTTAAAGAAAAACTGAAAGGTAACTAATATTACAAAAGAATTCTTAGAAGATGTAATGGAGTACGTTAAATACAAATTAACCGGGGCCTTAATAGTGGATGTTCTATTTTTAGCAGCATGTAGTGGTGGAGATGGAAGTGGCTACTGAAAAAGCTGTTGAGATTATAGATATATAAACTCACAATGTGGTGCAGAGATTATTAAATAGTTAGGAACTTACCTGCGCTTTATCCGTAATACCTTTATTATTTATAATCACATGCATTTAGGTGCTTTGATTGTCTTATTGTTTTATACTAGCTATGGTAGGCATGGGACACTAAAAGGTACTCACGTTGTAGTTTCTTAGAGTATGCAGCAGATGGGGGAGTTTTATACTAATCCCATAGGGTGTATTTAACCTCTGTCATACAAATTTGGCTATACTCTATGTTGTGAAGCTACATTATCGACTTGCCAGCATCAGCCAATTCTTTAGACCCTATAAAGTGGTTAAACAGACCTTCTTTTTTCTTATATATCTCTGTAACTATAAATATGGTTCTTCCTGTCTTTTTGGGGTATCTACCTTCATACCATTCTAGTTGACTTTCTCCCTCATCAAGATATTCAGGTCCTTCAGAAGAAAAATACCTTATTAACTCAAAGTCTCCACTCCGGTGACTTTTTGTTTCCATCATTTCACGATGTCCTTCTAGAAAATTTCTGCAGACCTCTGCTCCTTCCTCTGTAGGAGCTTTCATTGTCATGATAATACTAACGTTTCCTTTTGCAATCTCAGCCATTAATGCCACCCTCCCCTATAAAAGTAAAAATATGTTTCTAATCTTGTTTCACACCTATTTGCATAAAAATCATTAAATTTCAATAAATCAGTGCTTTAGGGCAAAAAAGATCTTGAATATGGTGCGGCTGAGTTAAAGTTAACTTAGCTCTTTTTTTAGGTAATTAAAAATATCCTCCAAACTATTATTAGGATTTCGACGATCAAATGTTACACTTCTTCCATTACCAATAGTTTTTTTACATTCTCCTTGTTTTTAGTTGAAGGAAGTACTCAAAAGTGGTTACCAGTCTCTTGTAAAAGAACCGACAAGCACTTTTTAAAATCTAAAACTTAAAACCTGCCCGTACCTCTACACTGTGCATATGACCTTCAAAGCCCCAGCCGGGTCCAGAGTCATATTTATGTCTTTCAAAAACTTTGTATGAATAATGGCTTCCGATGAATAAGGATTTATTTATTTCATAGTCAAATCCAAATCCTAAGCTATGTCCTCCGTACTTTTTTGTTCCACAGGTTGCAACGCAATCTGGAGTAGCCATTCCTGAGAAATATCCTAAGCTTGTAGTTAGCAAGGCTTTGTTATAGCTTCTCCCTAACCTGATCTTGAAATCTCTGACGTCTTCTACAAAGTTTGTGGGCACATTCTTCATTTTAATCTTTCCATTAGAGCTAGATATTTCTGCGCCGTAGACTAGCTCGTCTTTTTGAAGAAGGTAACCCAAAAAAAGCCCAGAGAGAGATCCGTTCCTGTCACTGGGGTTTTCCAGAGAATTATGAACAAAAAAGACATCATTTAAATAGATTTTATCTTTCCCAGCATTTTCTGAGATACTCACACCAGAATAGTAGCCTTCCCAGCTAGTTTTCTCTGCTAGTAGTGGTGAATATGAAAAACAAAGAATTATATAAATTATCAAATTTACTAGTTTCATCACGTGAGCTACCTAATAATTGTTCATAAGAATTTAATTTGCAATAATTGGACCAAACCAAAGAGGACCTCTGTCTTTTGTATACACCCCATCTGCTGCACACTCCACGAACATACTACGTGAGTACCCCTAGTGTCCCATGCATGGGAGGGGTAAACCAAATAGTATCCAATTACGTGGGTGTTAGTATGAATTGCTCTATAGCACACAAGTATCAGTATTGATTTTTAAATAGCTAGCCACTCTTTAATAGTTTTATTTACATCATCGGGTTTTTCTTGTGCCATCCAATGACCACTCTCAACGGTAGCCTCCTTTAAATTAGAACAATTTTCTCTCATATAATCTGCCAAGCTAGTATGACAAGTATCACATACTCTGTCATATTTTGCATGAATGAAAAGCGTTGGCTTCTTGAGTTTTTGAAGTGGCGCTTTCTTATTATACTCATTATTAAGCTCTGTGTTCATATACCATGAACCAGGACCAAAAAACCCATTTTCTGACAAATATTTTGAATATATTTCTAGCTCTTTTCTAGATAAAACACTCTCATCCAAAGCAATATCTGGTGCTATTCCGTTTTTAAACCAACCATTATTTTTTCTGACGAAAGCGGTATTGGCGAGCTTTCCCAAGTTTTCCGCATTGCCACTTCTGAAGAGGCATTTAACTGTGTTTCTAGGATTATCTTCTAATGATTGTTTTGCTTTATCAAAATTTTCCCTATAAAAAATCTGGTACTCCCATTGCCCATAAGGAAATTCGTGCTCCGGATAAAGCTGCCTATCTATACATAATAGCATATTGTCATTTTCCATCATCTTAAATGGCACGCACAAGCTCACAATTTTTTCTACGTACTCGTCATGGTGGCAAGCAATGTTCCATACAACTGGTGACCCCCAATCGTGCCCAACCCATATCGCTTCTCCTCCTCCAAGATGAGTATGAAGTTCAATCATATCTTTAACAATTTCTTCTTGACAGTAATCAGCATGCTTATCGTAGATAGATGATTGGCCGTATCCTCTCATATCTGGAGCTATTGCATGAAAGCCAAGATTTGAGAAAAACTCTAATTGATTTCTCCAACTTATGCTCAGTTCAGGCCATCCATGAATAAAATAAATTTTTTTATTATTTTCTTCTCCAGCGGAAAGGTAAAAGGTCTTATGTCTACTATTTTGATATGTGTTTTCAGAAAATTGCATTGAAATGACCACTTATATTACTTGGAAACAAGCCATATTATTAATTCAACAAATTTAGTTGTAAAGACCCCATCTGCTGCACACTCCATGAACATACTAGTTTCAATCTTCTTGAGGATTAACAGCTTTGCTCAGTTTAGTGAGTAAAACGTCTACGTTTATAAATTTTTCCAAGTCTGATGCTTTCAAAAAACTGCTATTATACTTCTTGAGACCTTTCTCGGTATTTTTACCATAATAGCCATCAATCGTTGAGCTATAAAAACCTTCACCTTTAAGGTTAATCTGCACGTTTTTACGTTGGTCTTTTGATAGACTGTTAAATGCTTCCATTAGAGGATTTGGCTCTATGTAATTCCTATAAACTGTGGACCTAATATTCTTCAAATCCACTGACTGCTTTGCAGGGTTTTCAAAGTTGTCATAGATTTTTTGCTGATATAATCCTATTTTCCAGTATATTCTGTCGTTTTTTTTCTCTGCCCATTTTAAACTTTCGTTGTTAACAATTTTATTGCGCAAAATCTTGCCATTAACAATTACCATTATACCAAAATCTTTGTCATAATTATTGACTACTACTTTAATTTTGTTCCATTTATTGTAGTCCTCTGGCTTTACAGCCTTTACGCCCATAACCCAGTAGCCTGATTTCATTAAAAAAAACCTTGCGCTAGCATCGTAGCTTGATTTTATTTGACCAACAGTTAGAGACGAATTTTCATCTATGAATTTATGTTTTGAAGGAATTCTTATCTCATACTCAAGCGCGAATGCTTTATTAGAAAAACCAAACCTCTTTGAAGAAATCTCAAATCTTCTTCTTTCCTTGGCTTTAAAGTCGTTCCACTTACTATTTTCTTTCTCAATATATTTGTTCCCAATCCCATCACCAATTCCTGAGGTCAAATTTATGTAATTTTCACCGTTGGTATCTTTAAGAAAACTAATATTCCTTTGACAGATTTTTTGAGTTGGATGGGTATACCATCTAAGATTTCCCTTTATGTATTTTGATAGTTTTTTTTCTACACTATTTCGACTGAGTTCTTTGCATTTAAAGATTTTATTTATCTCAAATTTTTTAAAATAATCTTCGCTGAAATCACCACCCACCATTGCATTTGCAAGTGAGCCATGAGGGAATGCTATAAGCACTAGCACGAAAAAAAAATTGTGAATTTTCATACACAAATCATTAATGATTTTTACTAATTTTGCAAAAAAAACTGTTATTTTCCAACCAAATATTATCAGTAACATAATTACTAGCACTAAACCTATCATCAGACTTGATTTAACACTCGCCGAGTCATCTTCTCTTGCTATTCTGTAATTTATTATCAGCTGTTTTAGGGCAATTAGTTCTAAGCGAATAAGTCAAACGACTAACTTTGTATAGTTCTCTAAAATCTGATGGCACTCGATTTGAAAAATAATATATTCCACGCTTTTGAAATCTATAAGCTTCATTTTGGTCTACCATCTTTTACTAGTTTTCATCAAAGCCAAGCAAATAAAGCTAAAGGTTACTTATAGTGGTGCCCAAGGAGAGACTCGAACTCTCACGATATTACTACCGGCGGATTTTGAGTCCGCTGCGTCTACCATTCCGCCACTTGGGCACAAAGATTAAAAATATACTTGCATTAACTTGCTTTCAACTTAAAAAGTCAAGAGTTCAATTAATTGAAGGAGTTTATTATTTATATCAAACTCAAAAATCGTATAAACATAAAAAGTGCATTAAACAGTAGAATGTCTCTCTTGATATTATGTCTTTGGGCATTTTCGGAGGCCTTCATTTTTCCGATACCCCCCGACCCATTTTTGATCGCTCTAGTAATAGCAAATAAAAAAAAGTTTTTTTTGTACTGTATGCTATGCACCACTTTCTCTGTTTTAGGTGGTATAGCCGGTTACTATATAGGGTTTATTTTTTGGGATGAAATAGGAGTACATATAACCGAGTACTTCGCTTTGACGGACCAAATTAACAGTTTCAAAGAACTTTATAATGAAAATGGTTCTCTAGCTGTCTTTATAGCGGGAGTATCACCCATTCCATATAAACTAGTAACGATTATATCTGGGATAAGTTCCATGAATTTTTTTTACTTCTGTTTATTTTCACTATTTTCGAGAGGCTTACGGTTTTTTCTTATAGGATTTTTGATATATTGGTTTGGATCAAGAGTTCAAAGTTTTATTGAAAACAGACTTGGTTTACTTACATTGATAATTATAGTTTGTGCTCTGAGTATATTTCTTCTATTAAGTTTTTTATGATAAAAAGCTACCTAAATCATATCTCTCTTGGGATAATCTCTATGAGTATGATTTTGTTTGCTTTGATATCAGAGTATGTGTTTGCATTTACTCCTTGCTCTTTATGCTTGATACAGCGATACCCACACATGCTAGTAGCTATTACCTCTATTTGGCTAGTTTTTTTTAGGACACACGATTTGTTTATGTATCCATTAAATACATTGGTTATGGCATTTAGCATTATCATAGCGTCTTATCACGTCGGTGTAGAACAAGGTATATTTCAAGGCCCCCAATCTTGTTCATCTTCTAATCTCTCTTCCGTGAGTGAAAAAAGTGCTGAAGCATTATTGATAGATATTTTAAATACATCGGTCGTTAGATGTAACGAAGTAACATGGTCTTTCATGAGACTATCAATGGCAAGCTGGAATCTCATTATGTCCGTAGCCCTTTTTATAGGCTGGACGGTCTCATCTCTTCATTTTTTTAAATTTTTTCAATCAAAATCTTTTTCAAAATAAAGAAAGTCAACCCACGATTTGTGTATCTCACTAGGAGGAAATTTCTTTCCCTTATTTAATAAAACTTCTGGAGATGGTTTGGTAGGTACTTTCTTCAACTTAAACCCTGCTTGAGATGTCGTTTTCGCAGCTTTTCTCAAGTTGCAAGATTGACAAGCGGCAACAACATTGTCCCAACGCGTTTTACCTCCTCGCGACTTTGGCACAACGTGATCAAAAGTAAGATCTTTTCCCTTATAGCCACAATATTGACAGGTAAATTCATCTCGCAAAAATAAGGTGGCTCTAGTAAAAGGCACAGTTTTTGTAGGCACCACATAATGCTTAAGTACTATTACTGATGGAAGAGGGAGTATTAATTTCTCTGATCGAACGACTTCGTCATATTCGGCCGCAACGTTTACTCTCTCCAAATATACAGCCTTAATAGCCTCTTGCCAGGGCCAAAGAGATAGTGGAAAGTAGGACAGTGGTCTATAATCAGCATTTAAAATTAATGCTGGTCGCAGTTTTGATTTTTCTAAAATATCAGACTTAAAATTAGCTTGGCTATCCAGCATAAACTTCTCTACTCCCAGATTTAGGTGACTATATAATGCATCTCCATTTTTATTAGATAGTTTTTGTAATAAAAAAACTAGCTAAAAATATTTTTTATGAACTCTAAAGCCTTTGATAATCCGTCCGGAGCAATCCCATGTCCAATATTCTTACTAACATGCGTAGAGAATGTGACATTTATTTTATTCAAAACTTTTTCAGCATCATACATTGAAGAAATTGGTACCACATCATCCGCATCTCCATGAATTAATAATACAGGGGGATAACTATTTTTATCGCTTTCTTCCAAGGACTCTGGCATTAGAAGCCTCCCTGAAATACCAACAACACCTCCAAGGTTGTTTAACTGTCTCAAGCCAATGTTTAAAGAAATCATGCACCCTTGGCTAAATCCAAGTAAAACAAAATCGGAGGTATCTAAACCAAATCGTTTTTTGTAACCGTCTATTAACTTTATTATTAATTTTTCTGAAGAGGCTAGTGCTTGCATCAAATCAGGAATAGTTGATCCATCTATTTCAGGTATCGGAAACCACTCATATCCAAAAGGGGATGCACCACACTTTCTGGGAGCATCTGGCGAAGCGAAAAAGCAATCTGGCAGTTGTTCTGATAAAGGGTCACTTAACGAGAAAAGATCGGCTCCATCAGCTCCATATCCATGCAGGAAGATAACAACTTTTTTCACCGATCCTGAAGTAGGCATCTTCTCTTTTACGTTTAATTCAATTACCATAATGTAGACTCCCTAGACTTAAAATTTCTATAAAAATGCCACAAAATTATTGCGCATACTGATCTATAAGGCACCCAGCTTTCCGCTATTTTTCTCATCTCTTTTTCTGAGGGCCTATTTTCCAAGTTTAGTAAAATTTTTGCAGCCTCTTGCAAAGCAAGATCACCTGCTGGAAAAATGTCTAATCTTCTTAAGCTGAAAATACAGTATATTTCCGCTGTCCATATTCCGATTCCTTTAATATTGGTCAAAGTCCTTATCACTTCTTCACTTTGCATTGTCTCCATTTGATCATAATCTAGTTCACTATCGATAAGGCTTTTTAGATAAGAAATTTTTTGCCTTGAAAAACCAAGATCCCTTAATTGATCATCAGCTTGATTATTTAAAATTTCTTCGTCTTTGATATATGCATCCACAAAACGACCCCATATCGCCGCGGCTGAGGCTATAGAAAGTTGTTGTCCTACAATAGTTTTTTTAAGTGCTAGAAGTCCTTTTTCTCTCGGGTCAAAAGAGGGAAGTCCAAAGTTCTTCTCAACCAGCCCAAATCTCTTTTCGAGCTTATACACACTTGGCGCTATATCCTTTATAAATGTAGTACTTAACATTGTCTAATTATGTGACAAGTTCATCTATCTTTCCAATAAATTTAGCTCTTAAACTTAACTTATGGTTTTTTCTAAAAATTAATTGGGGACTGTTTCTAATTTCTTTTAAAATTGGCACCAAGTTGTTAACAGCATAAAGGACTGATAGAGATTTTTTCTTTAGTCCAATACTTTTAAGTTCCATTTTTCCTGACTGAAACAAATCAAATGTTAAGTCAATGTCAGAACGTATTCTTTCTGTAATACTATCATTAATCCTATATTCAAAATAAGTTGTATAATCTATTTGATTGGGCAAAAAAAGTGAGTAACATTTGTTTTGGCTCAAAGAGCCTGTTGCTAAAATAAACCTCGCTAGACCAAGGGACAACCCGAAATATTTTGACAGTTTTTTTCTAAGGGAATTATCCTTGAACTCACTTAGACAACTTAAAGCCATAAACAAAAGGTTCTGCGAAGTATCTCGAATATATTTTATTTGCTGTTCGTAACTTTCAAAGGGCTTTTTTGAACAGTCAAATTCACGTGCTTTAATAAGTCTAAGCAGACTGTTCTTGTGCAGCTTTTCCTCTACAATAAGTTTAGAAAGAATAGGTAAATACTTAATTTCCCTAATTGAATTTTCTTTTTTCATATTAGTTACGTAATCTTCCCACCAACGTAATTTTAGATATCCAAGCTCGGGATCGCTCACGTTCCAAGCTATATTGGCCAGTTCGAGATTAAATGAATATATCGCCGCTATTTCTTTTCGTCTTTCAGAATTTAAATGTCTAATAGAGTCAAACCTTTCGCGGTCAAATTTTTTAAGATTGCTCAACCATTGGGTGTCAATCAATTTGGAATTGCTCCTTCCTTGATCAACTTCCAGTTAATTGAGTCTAGAAGAGCCTGAAAGCTAGCATCAAGAATATTTGCAGAAACACCAACTGTAGACCATCTTAGACCTTTTTCATCTTCACTATCAATTAGTACCCTGGTTACAGCCGAGGTTCCCCCAGAGGTTATCCTTACTTTAAAGTCTATTAGCCTTACACCATTAATTATATCTTGATACCGACCTAAGTCCTTGGATATAGCTTTGGACAAGGCATTAACCGGTCCCAAGTCATTCATTTCTTCATCCATACTTTCTGATACGGAAAGGGTTTCTTTGTCACCTATTTTTAGAACAACCACTGCTTCAGATAATGTTTTTGTATTCCCTATAGTGTCTTTTCTACGCTCGGTAGTAACTCGATATCTTTTTACTTCAAAAAAAACTGGCATTTGACCTAAAATTCTTCTGGCAAAAATTTCAAAAGATGCGTTTGCCGAATCAAAAGAATATCCCTCGCTTTCTTTATCTTTAATTTCTTTTAGCAGCATAGAAAGCTTTCCATTATCATCATCTGCGTTAATACCTGCTTGCCTAAGTTTCTCCCGCAAATTGGATAAACCAGCCTGATTAGATACAGGAATTATTCTCTCGTTTCCAACCAACTCTGGATCTATATGTTCATAAGTTTCAGTATTCTTTAAGATCGCATTGGCATGCAAACCTGCTTTATGAGCAAATGCTGAGCTACCTACATAAGGAGCAAACCTATTCGGCACTCTGTTAAGTACATCGTCCATAATTCTTGATACTCTGGTTAATTCTTTTAGGCTATCAGATGTCACTCCTGTCACGAATTTTTCTGAGAACTGAGGTTTTAATAAAAGAGTAGGAAGTAGAGAAATTAGGTTTGCATTGCCGCATCTTTCACCAAGTCCATTGAGAGTACCCTGTATTTGTCTAACACCCGCTTGCACAGCTGCTAGTGAATTTGCAACAGCATTCTCCGTATCATTATGCGCATGAATACCAAGTTTTTTAACATCAACGCCCTCCTCACCCAGACTCTCAATTGTCTCTCTAACTTTGTCAGGCATACAGCCACCGTTAGTATCACATAACACTACCCAATCGGCCCCAGAGGCCATCGCCTCTTTCACTATCGAAATCGCATATTTTTTATTAGCAGCAAAACCATCAAAAAAATGTTCTGCATCAAAATGGACCTCTTTACCTAAAGATTTTAAATATTTTATTGAAGATGAAATTAGCTCTACATTTTCATCTAGTGATATTCCCAATGCTTTTTTCACATGAAAGTCGTGGCTCTTCCCTACAAGACATACAACACGTGTTCCTGCAGAAACTACTTGAGCCAAGGTTTCATCATTCTCTACGGACCTTCCAAATCTTTTAGTCATTCCAAACGCTACTAATTTGGTTTTAGCAAATTCTTTTTTTGTATCGAAAAATTCACTATCTACAGGATTAGCTCCAGGCCAACCACCCTCAATGTAATCAATACCAATATTTTCTAATAATTGACTTATCCTGAGTTTATCATCGAGAGAGAAAGTAACACCCTGGGTCTGTTGCCCATCCCTAAGTGTCGTATCATAAATATAAAGCCGCTCTTTTGTGGTCATAATTTTTTAAGCTTTTTTATCTCTAGTTTTTGACCGGATTCCCAAGTAGTTTCCTGACCGCTATCTTTTATTATAATACCAGCTCTCAGCAAGTCTTCTCTTATTTCATCTGCCAACGAAAAGTTTTTTGCCACCCTCGCATTGTTTCTCTTTTCAACCAACTTATCAATCTTTTCAGATATGTCTGGTGGTATAGAGACACCATCTTTTATATCTTTCGAAGAAAATCCAAAAAACCTACAAGCATTGCCTAAATCGTCAAACTTTTCGTTATTAAATAGCTGATGCATTTCATAGATAGATTGCGGGGTATTGAGATCGTCAAGTAAAGCGTTAAGAATTTGCATTGGAAGTACTGTTTGATTCTTAGGCTCAAATTCATTATTCCACTTTATTAGTGTCTTTTCAGCTTCTACGAGCCTTTCAAATTTCCAGTCCAGAGGCTGTCGATAATGAGTTGCAAGCATATTAAATCTTATCGCAGGTCCTGAAAAATCTCTTTTGATTAGATCAAATACAGTTAAAAAATTGTTAAGTGATTTGGACATCTTTTCACCCTCGATCTTAAGAAACCCATTATGAAGCCAAAAATTAGCGAATTTCTTCATATTATTTGAGCATGTACTTTGGGCAATTTCATTCTCATGATGAGGGAAAATCAAATCGATGCCGCCTCCATGAATGTCAAATTGATCTCCTAATATATCCTTGGCCATTGCCGAACATTCAATATGCCATCCCGGGCGTCCTCTTCCCCAAGGGCTTTCCCAACCTGGCTCTTCAAGATTAGACGGTTTCCACAAAACAAAATCCAATGGATTTTTCTTAGCATTTTCATTTTCTATCCTGACACCTTCTTTAAGCTCGTTTAATTTTTTGTTCGAAAGCCGTCCATAATCTGAAAACGTTGCTACCTCGAAAAATACATGACCATCTTCAGTAGGGTAGGCAAAAGACAAAGAGATAAGTTTAGAAATCATGTCTATCATCTCAGAGACATACTCTGTGGCTCGAGGTTCATGATTGGGTCTAAGCGCTCCCAAAAAGTCCATGTCTTTGTGAAACAACTCTATCGTTGCTTCTGTTACTTTCTCAATGTTGACGCCTCTTTCTATAGCCTTAGCATTTATTTTGTCGTCAATGTCAGTAATATTTCTAACATAAGTAACATTATTCTCTTTGTACAGATATCGAAGAAGTCGGAATAATATGTCGAATACTAAAACTGGTCGAGCATTACCTATATGAGCCCGGTCATAAACTGTAGGACCACAAACATACATTCGAACATTTTTCTTATCTAGGGGCTTGAAGGCTTCTTTTGTCCTTGAATAGGAATTATATAAAAAAAGAGGTGTTTTCATATTTGCTTCGATAATATAAAAAAAACTTATAGAGTATTCATAACTTATGATTCTGTGTAGTAAAGCTATTTTCTTTTTTGATCGGTATTGAACAGTATGTTGGACAAAAAATCATGCGATTAATTTTATGCATAATAGTATTTTTAGCGGGAATGCTTTTAAGTTCTGCAATTTTTGCACAAGGTTTTTTTGACCAAGAACCATATGACCCAATCGAGAATATTAATCGAACAACACATGAATTCAATAAAGGACTTGACAGATACGCCATAAGACCCTCTTCAAACGTATACGGAACATATGTCCCTAAATTAATACGCATACCAATATCAAACTTTCATGGAAATTTAAATGAACCGAAGAGGTTTATAAATCACATTTTTCAAAGAGATTTCAGTAGTGCAGGAACTGATCTAAGCAGATTTATTATCAATTCTACGCTAGGAATTGGTGGGTTAATCGATGTTGCGTCTATGTGGGATATTTACCCAAGATCTACAGGTTTTGATGAAACTTTTAGTTCATTTAATATACCTCAAGGCGCGTATGTTGAATTGCCACTCTTTGGACCAAACTCCGCTAGGGGGTCATTTGGATTGATAACAGATTATGTACTTAATCCCTCAAAGCCAATAACAGCAGGCATCGATGGAGTGGTTATGCTGGGTGTAGAAGTGGCAAATGTTTTTCAGAGAAGATATGAGTTTGCTCCTATGATAGACGCTACATTATATAACTCTGCGGATAGCTACTCAGCTGCGAGAAATATTTTTCTTCAAACTAAAAACGAGTTTGGCATCGATAATGATGAGGCAGATGTGTTTGACCCATACAATGACGATTAACTTATTTATCTATGCCACCCGAAAACACTCTACTTTGCCTAATATCAATATCTTCGATCTGACTTAGAAAGCTGGCACCAATAGGTCCCTCTGAGTTATTGAAGACTCTATTTGCCTGACGAAGTCTTGCTCGATCAATAGCATTACGAATAGAGCGAGCATTGGCAAAGTGTGGCTGCTTCTTTCGAATTTTTATGTATTCAGCCATAGCTTTTTTGCTCTCTTCATTAAATTGGTAGTTCATACTTGCAACCATAACTTCAGCAATCTGCAATAGTTCATTATTTGAATAGTCAGGAAAGTCTATATGATGGGCTATGCGTGATCTAAATCCTGGGTTGCTTTCAAAAAACTTATCCATCTTATCCTTATAGCCTGCTAAAATAACAACTAAGTCATCCCTATTATTTTCCATCACTTGTAATAATATCTCTATAGCTTCTTGACCATAATCTCTCTCGTTTTCCGGCCTATATAAATAATAGGCTTCATCGATAAATAAAACCCCGCCCATAGCTTTCTTGAGAACTTCTTTGGTCTTTGGAGCCGTATGTCCAATATATTGCCCTACAAGATCATCTCTTGTCACGGTTACCAAGTGTCCTTTTCTTACGTAACCCAGACGGAAAAGGAGATTAGCCATCTTGAGAGCGACTGTAGTTTTACCAGTACCAGGATTACCAGAAAAACTCATATGTAAAGTTGGCGACTCATTAACTAAGCCTAGCTTTTCTCTAGCTTTATCGACCAAAAGTAATGAAGCCGTTTCTTTTATACGTGTTTTCACTGGTGTGAGACCAATTAAGCTATTATCGAGTTCTGCAAGAATATCAGCGACGCCACTCGCCTGGAAATCCTCCTTTAAATTTACCTCGGTGACAATCTCAGACTCTTTTTCCTGTCCTTCATTTTCCATAAGGTATTCCTATTTATATCTAGAGCCCTGGGGTTTATCACTAGAATAAGGTGTTATAGAGTATTGAATATTTCTTCCTTTAACCTCAGTTCTACTCAATTTAAATCCAGGTTCCTCAGAAGGTCTATTAACAATAAATGAAAGCCTGATCGACTCCCATCCTGGAGATGAGTCAAACGCAATGATTCTTATATAGTAAGAACCATAAACCTTTCGGCATTCATTTAACTCGTAAACTACCGCTGCCGCGTCCGGATTATCAAACATTGGATGTCCCCACATCTCCCAATAGGTATTTCTAGGATGTGGATCGTCAGTATACTCGATACTTACTGCCCAGCCGTTATCTATACAATATTGTACTTGTTCGTGAATTTGTTGATCAGTAAAATCGGGTAAAAATGAAAATGTTCCTTGTGTAACTCTCATTATTTTTCTCCTTATGATACAGATGTTGTTGGAACGAAGTCAGGTGCATCAGTGGATGCATAATCAAAAGTTATATCCTTCCATATGTCCAAAGCTTCTCGCAAAGGTGTACATGTTTTTGCTGCTTCTGCAAGAATTGTGGGGCCTTCAGCCAAATAATCTCTACCCGCATTTCTGGCATAGACCATAGCCTCTAAGGCTACTCTATTTGCTGTCGCGCCTGCCGCTATTCCTTGAGGGTGTCCTATAGTTCCACCTCCAAACTGCAGAACGACATCTTCACCCAAATAATGGATTAATTGATGCATTTGTCCCGCGTGAATGCCTCCTGAGGCAACGGGCATAACTTTATTTAAAGACGCCCAGTCTTGATCGAAGAATACTCCTGTTTCTAAAGACACTGAGTTCTGTTCCTCTCTACAGATATCATAATAGCCCTTTGTTGTTGCAGGATCTCCTTCCAATTTTCCAACAACGGTACCGGCATGGATGTGATCTACTCCTGCCAGCCTCATCCATTTTGCTATCACTCTAAAAGAGACACCATGAGTTTTTTGTCTTGTGTAGGTGCCGTGGCCTGCTCTGTGTAGATGCAAAATCATGTCGTTATCTCGAGCCCACTTGGCCATGGATTGAATTGCAGTGTAACCAATGACTAAGTCAATCATTATGATGACAGATCCTAACTCCTTGGCAAACTCAGCTCTTTTATACATTTCTTCCATTGTACCAGCAGTCACATTCAAATATGTTCCTTTAACCTCTCCAGTGGCAGCGCTTGCTCTATTTACGGCTTCCATACAGTATAAGAAACGATCTCTCCAGTGCATAAATGGCTGACTGTTAATATTTTCATCATCTTTAGTAAAATCTAATCCCCCTTTTAGGGCTTCGTATACAACTCGCCCATAGTTTCTTCCGGAAAGTCCAAGTTTAGGTTTTACAGTTGCACCTAAGAGGGGGCGTCCGTAACAATTAAGTCGCTCTCTTTCAACGACTATTCCCGTAGCTGGACCTTGAAAAGTTTTAACATAGGCTACCGGTAATCGCATATCTTCCAGTCTAAGTGCCTTTAGAGGTTTGAAACCGAAAACGTTACCAATGATTGATGCTGTAAGATTAGCAATAGATCCAGGTTCAAAAAGATCTAACTCATAGGCAATATAAGCAAAATACTCATTTGGATTATTAGGTGTTGGGTCAACTCTGTAGGCTTTAGCTCTATATTTTTCACACGCTGTTAAACGATCTGTCCAAACTACTGTCCAAGTGGCAGTTGAACTTTCACCAGCAACTGCTGCTGCAGCTTCAATGGGGTCCACTCCATCCTGAGGCGTGATCCTAAAAAGAGCTATGACATCGGTATCTTTGGGTGAATAGTCAGGCTCCCAATACCCCATTTTCTTATATTCTAAAACCCCAGCTGAGTATCGAGCTTTAGCATCTAATTTTTTATCACCATCAGGCATTTGTTCCTCCTTTTAACCTATATTTGTTTTAACTCACCTTTTGAATAGCTTTGTGCCATTTGATCCAAGGATTTAACCACTATTTTTCTTGCGTGTCCTGCCGTTCCAAACCTTTCAAACCTATCAGCACAAAGTTTTTCCATTTCCTCACTAGCGGGAATAGCAAACTTTCTGGGATCAAACTCAGCAGGCTTTTCTCTTGCTATTTTTCTATAGTGGCCTGTTATGGCCATTCTACAATCAGTGTCTATATTTATCTTCCTCACGCCTGACTTTATCCCTCTCTCAATTTCCTCTACTGGAACGCCATATGTTTGACTCATCTCACCACCATTATTGTTAATCAAGTCCTGTAGGTATTGAGGGACTGAAGAGGATCCATGCATCACAAGATGGGTCTTTGGTATCTTTTTATGAATTTTTTCAATAACATCCATAGCCAATATATCTCCATCAGGTTTCCGACTGAACTTATATGCACCATGACTGGTACCACAGGCAATCGCGAGAGCATCAACGTCAGTCTTTTTAACAAAATCGAGCGCTTGGTCTGGATCTGTTAAAAGCTGTTTGGTATCAAGTTTTCCCTCTGCTCCAGACCCATCTTCTTTGGCTGCTTCACCGGTCTCTAAACTTCCTAAAACTCCAAGTTCTCCTTCCACTGATGCGCCCACCCAATGCGCAATCTCAGCGACTTTTTTTGTGATTTGAACATTATAATCATAACTTGCTGGTGTTTTTTGGTCACTTTCTAAAGAGCCATCCATCATCACAGATGTAAAACCATGCCCAATAGCTGTCATACACGTAGCCTCATTGTTACCATGATCTTGGTGCATGCAGATTGGAATTGTTGGATACATTTTTGCTAGTGCCGCCACGATATGTGACAACATAATGTCGCCAGCATAAGCTCTCGCACCCCTACTTGCTTGAAGAATGACTGGAGAGTCGGTTTTATCGGCGGCCTTGAGTATTGCTAAGCCTTGTTCCATATTATTTATATTAAAGGCGGGTACTCCATATTGATTTTCAGCTGCATGGTCTAGCAGTTGTCTTAAAGTTATCAATGCCATTTTTCTTCCCTATTTTTTAATATTTTTTCGCTTTTCATATCGCTCGTTTTGCTTGATTTACCAATCTACCTATTAAGGGAGTTAGTATTAATTGCATTGCTAAATCTAATTTACCTCCTGGTATTACTATTGAATTAGCTCTACTCATCCAACTATCATGAATCATCGATACAAGATAAGGAAAATCAATTCCGTGAGGATCCTTGAAACGAATAACAACCAAGCTTTCGTCAGCAGTTGGTATCCACCTAGCTACTAATGGATTGGATGTATCGACTACCGGTACCCTCTGAAAATTAATATCTGTCTCTGTAAACTGAGGGCAAATACAATGAACATAAGCATGCATTCTTCTCAATATTGTATCTGTCACAGCTTCTGTACTATAGCCTCTAGAGTCTGTATCTCTATGAATTTTTTGTATCCACTCAAGGTTAATAACAGGAACAACGCCAATTTTTAAATCCGCATACTTTGCTAAATTGATTTCTTCGTTTACTACTGCCCCGTGCAAACCCTCATAGAACAATAGATCTGATGGTTCTTCAAACTTTTTCCATTTTGTGAAACTGCCTGGTTTAGCTCCATACAAATTTTCTTCATTTGAATTATGAATATAATGTCGATACCGGCAAGTACCTAGTTCGCTGTAATTTCTAAAACAATCCTCTAATTCTGGCAGCAAATTGGCATCGAAGGAGAAATGGGAAAAGGTAGCATCGCCTGCCGCGTGTCTTTTCTCTAACTCTTTTTTCATTTCCCTTCTATTATATCTATGAAATGCATCGCCTTCCAATGTTACCGCTTTTACGCTTTCTCTTCTGAAAATTTGTTGAAAAGTATGCTTTACTGTAGACGTACCTGCCCCAGAAGAGCCTGTGACAGATATTATTGGGTGCTTTATACTCATTTCTTATTACCTATTAAATAGTCCTCGAGTTCTAAAAAGAGGTGCATGAGCACTTTTAGGATCTTCATAAAACTTTTTTATAGTTTCAACTTCTTCTTTAGATCCAAACACAAAGGGGGTTCTTTGATGTAAATTTTCTGCGGTCAAACCAACTATTGGCTCTATTCCATTTGTTGCTAATCCCAGAGCTTGTTCGATTAAATATGCTATGGGACCGCACTCGTATATTTTTCTTAATCGCCCTTCTGAGTAGCCTTCCCTATCATCGCCTGGGTAGAGGAACACTCCTCCCCTTTCCAATATTCTATGAGTCTCAGCAACTAAAGAAGCAACCCATCGTGTATTATAATTTTTTTTTCGAGGACCAACGGCACCATCTATTAACTCTTCTATGTAACTTCTTACAGGTGTGGGCCAATATCTGGAGTTTGAACTATTAATAGCGTACTCTTGAGTTTGTTCAGGAATCTTCAGATCTGATTTTACGCGAACAAATTTATTATCTTCTACATTTAGCAGAAACTTACCGATACCATTACCAACCGTAAAAACCAATAATGTCTGGGGCCCATAAATGAAGTATCCACTAGCCAGATAGTTTCCTAACAGAAAGAAATCATCTTGGGGACGGCTTGTATTATTCACTTTCTTGATAGAAAAAATTGTTCCAATTGAAACATTACAGTCAATGTTAGAGGATCCGTCTAGTGGGTCGATAGCTACTCCTAAATCATCGTTATTGTTAAGCATTTCAATGGACTCACGTTCTTCGGACACATAAAAGCCTACTCCCGCAGCCTCTAATGAACTACAAAAAATATCATCAGCAATTACATCAAGCTGTTTTTGACTATCTCCATCCGAATTTAAGCCAACTGGAAGTCTATGACCTCCCCCATTGTCACTCAATGAAATCTCCTTATTAAGACGAATAGCACCGGAGCATAGAGTTGCTAGAACTTTCGCAACCCTCAGATCTCTAACGAAATTTTTTAAATCTATAATCACTTTTATCCACGTTAATTTTTAAAAAAATCCTCAGGAGTTTTCAGCCTCCTCCATTGCAGCCCTTGCCAGTTCCTCTTCATACCTTTTTTTATTTACATAACTTCTAACCTTGAAGTAGAAAAGCAAAAGCAATATTGCACCTAATGTTATTCCAATATACCTGTGCCAACCCACCGAAAAATTATCCGTCGGTGCAAAAAACATAAGCACGATGTAAACCAATCCGAAGGGAGCAAAATAAGCAAATATAGAGCGCTCTATGTTAAGAAACGGCCTAATAAATAAAGTCACTACCAAGGCAACCAAAGCATATCCTAGCAATGCGTAGAGAGTCAGTAGAGGCCTCCATTGTAATAAAATTGTTTACAACAACATCCCCCTTTACTTGTTTTAGAAAAATACCACACGTATTTCAACAAATAATTTAAAAGAAATTGGTTTAGCTATATCACTTATCATGATTTTCTGTATCATGTAGTCCATGGAAGAGGAATACGTCTTAAGATATACTGAGTCCGGCGGGCTCACTATTGCCTACCAAATTTGGGGCTCATCTGAAGATACACTTGTGTATGTACCAGGAATGATCTCTCATCTAGAGGCTGGCCTCGAAGATAGCGAGTACCTTGCTTGGATTAGAAAATTAAGTAAGTCCTTCAGGCTTATTATTTTCGATAAGAGAGGCCAAGGATTATCAGATAGAGACGCGTCAGCACCAAATCTAGAGGAAAGAATGGATGATATTTCTGCCATAGTAACAGCAGAAAATTTGGATCAATTTTTTCTTTTTGGACTATCCGAAGGCGCTGCAATATCATTAGTATACGCAGCTACTTACACCAATAAAGTGAAATCTGTCGCAGTATTTGGAGGTACCGCCAAATTTACTAAAGCAGACGACTATAAATTTGTACCTGAGTACGAGGTAATGGTAAAGAATATGTTATCGAATTGGGGGTCTGGTAATTCTGGCTATTATTTTTGTCCACAAAAAATGCCAGAAAAAAAAGGGTTTCTTGCAAAATTAGAAAGAATGGTCTGCAACCCTAAAACACTCCAAAGTATTTTAGAACTACTTTCTAAGATCGATGTAAGGACCACTTTACCTGATATTAATTTGCCAGTTCTTGTGCTGCATTCCAGAGATGATGCTACTATTTCAAAACTTAATGGAAGATTTTTAGCAGATAATATTCCAGGTGCAAAGTACATTGAGTATCCAATTGGAGGACATCTACCTTGGTATGAAGAAAGAGAAAATATTGTAAAGGATTTGACATTATTTTTTTCCGAAACAGGCAGTGATTTAAAAAAAGCTGATAGAAATCTAGCCACTATCCTATTTACTGATATAGAGAACTCAACCAAACAGATGACTGAAATGGGTGATAAACAATGGTCAGAAAAAATGAATAAACACGATGAAATAATGAAAAATACTATTGAAAGCTTTAATGGCAAATTGGTGAAAAACACAGGCGATGGTGTATTAGCAGTTTTTGACGGACCTGCAAGATCTATTGAAAGTGCAATGTCTAGCATTGAAAAATTAAATGAAATTGAATTGAAAATTAGATGTAGCTTGCATGTCGGTGAAGTAGTATGGAGGAATGATGACATAACTGGGATAGCTGTTAATATTGCAGCAAGAGCTTTAGAAAAATGTCAAAGTAATACAGTTCTAATCACTAAAAATTTAAAAGATCTATTGGGGCGAACAAAATTCTCTGTTACATCGATGGGGAACTATTCTTTGAAAGGCCTTGAAGGTGATTGGGAATTATTCGAAGTTGAAAACCATCAATAGAGAGAAACAGTGTTACCTAAATTTAAACATAAGCAGCTAAAATTTAACGAGGGAGATCTAATCTATTCTATTGGAGATGAGGCAAAAAACGTTTATCTAATTCACAGTGGGCATATAAGTATAAGGTCCAAACACGGACTCGAGCTTGGAAACCTCGGACCAGGAGAAATTTTTGGTGAAGTAGGTAGAGTAATCAATTCTCCCCGAACAGTAACGGCTAAGGCAAAAACTGACTGTGTTGTATATGAAATTGACTGGGCTAATCTCCAAAAAAAGCTAGATGAGGCCGACCCTGTCTTAGTTGCGATTACAAGAGGCCTATCATTGAGAATTGGGGATGCAAATGAGCTTGCAGAAAAGTTATGGCTTGAATTAAGTGTGTATAAATCGCTCGAATAGTAAGCAAATCAATTTTTTTCAATAAGGTTCAGCCAGTTTTTATAAATAAGCTTGGCTCCATTAATAAGTGATCGCCTATTTTTTTGTTGATACTTAATTATTTCTTCAATTCCGTTTGGACCAACAGCGTCGTGAAAATCTTGTTTTATTTTTGGAATGGTTATCCATTTTTGAATCGTATGATCATAAACTTCTGGGTGAAACTGTACAGAAAACGCGTGATTTAAATACGAAAGTGCTTGAATTGAACAATTGTCTGAAGAAGCCAGCACTGATACACTTTTTTTTGAAAAATTGGATATTTCAGCTGAGTGGCCTTGCAAAACACGCATGTCTTCAGGAAAGTTCCTAAATAAACTATTTGAAGGTAATTTCCGATTCACTGAAATCTCCTTAAATCCGATCTCCGGAATTTGTGATTTGACTACTGGGGCACCTAAGGCATCACCAAGTAATTGATGCCCTAAACAAATCCCAAAGAATGGTTTTTCCAGATTCAAAACCCAATTCTTAATAAATGACTTTTCTTGCGCTAACCAAGGGTATTTATTTTCTTCCCAAACATTCATGGGACCTCCCATAACCCACAAAGCATCATAGTTGTCGACAGAAGGTGGTTTTTCCAATGAAGAAAAATAAAATCGTTCAAAGGAGTGTCTATCAGAACTAATAAATTCCTCATAGGATCCAAGATCGACCTCAGGGACATGGTTTATTACAAGAATCTTAATTTTTCTTACTTTCTTTATTTTTCATTTCATTTGATGTTAAATATAGTTTTGAAAATCAAAGTTGGAGAGGTTTTATTTGTCCTGAACAACATTTTCTGAAACTCTATCTAATAGACCTAGACTATGACGACATAATATATAAAGTTATTTTAAACTTAACAAAAATTGTAACACGATGAAATATTCTGGGTTTAAAGTATTATGGGAGGGATTAAAGGGTAATACCGGTTGGAAACCCATGTGGAGAAAACCTGATCCCAAAAAAAATTATGACATAATAATCGTTGGTGGAGGTGGGCACGGCTTAGCTACGGCCTATTATCTCGCAGAGAAATTTAATATTACTAGTATAGCAGTTGTTGAAAAAGGCTGGCTTGGATCTGGAAACATAGGTAGGAACACTACCATTATAAGATCCAACTACTTATTGCCTCAAAACCAACCTTTTTATGAGTTCTCTCTAAAACTTTGGGAAAATTTAGAGCAAGAGTTAAACTACAATTCAATGGTAAGTCAGAGAGGCGTTCTAAATATTTTTCATTCAGATGGTCAACGAGATGCTTTTGTAAGGCGTGGGAATGCGATGCTTATGTCAGGGGCCGATGCCTCACTATTGGGGGTAGACGCTCTAAAAAAGCTGGTCCCTTTTCTAGACTTTCAGAATTCAAGGTTTCCTATTAAGGGTGGTTTATGGCAACCAAGAGGAGGAACGGTAAGGCATGATGCAGTAGCATGGGGTTATGCTAAAGAGGCGGATTCGCGTGGTGTTGATATAATAGAAAATTGTGAGGCAATTAATTTCTTAGTCAAAAATGGACGCTGCTATGGAGTTGAAACTACAAAAGGAGTAATTAAAAGTAAAAAGGTTGGAGTCTGTGTTGCTGGATCATCAAGTCAAGTAATGGGCAAGATTGGAATAAACCTACCCATAGAAAGTCATGTTTTGCAAGCTTTTGTATCGGAAGGCTTGAAACCTGTAATTCCCGGAGTAATAACTTTTGGAGCTGGTCATTTTTATGTGAGCCAATCTAATAAGGGCGGATTAGTTTTTGGAGGTGACATTGATGGCTATAACTCCTACGCACAGAGAGGAAACCTACCGGTAATAGAAGATGTGTGTGAAGGAGGAGTGGCTCTGATGCCAATGATAGGACGCGCTAGGCTTCTTAGGACTTGGGGGGGGATAATGGATATGTCAATGGATGGATCCCCAATTATTGATAAAACAAACATAAAAAACTTATATTTTAATGGTGGCTGGTGCTATGGAGGATTCAAAGCAACTCCAGCAAGTGGCTTTTGCTATGCACATCTATTGGCAACTGGAAAATCACATCATAATGCCAAAGATTTTTTGTTCAACAGGTTTGAAAAAGGTAGGTTGATAGACGAAAAAGGCCAAGGCAACCAACCCAACTTGCATTAAAATGAGGATAAAAAATGCTTATTGACCATCCATTACTAGGCCTTAGGGATTCATCCGAATTCATTTATATGGGTGATGCGAAGTTACTTAATAGACCAAATTGGAAGAGTAAAAATTCTAAAACTAAATTTATAGATTATGGCTATTTACGAAAAAATCCTGCGGGGCTACACAAAGAGCTCTGGTACCATGAGCAAGGTGATAGATCTTGGCTCGTGGTAACAAGAAATACCGTAACCCATGAAATTTTAAAAGTTGAGCTAGCTCGATATCTTAAAAGAAAAGCAAATGCGAAATAGTTCACATCCAATAACAAATAAACAAAAACTATCTTTTACTTTTAATGGGAAAAAATATTTCGGCTATGAGGGTGATACGTTAGCTTCTGCACTGATTGCCAACAACGTTAAAATTGTTGGAAGATCTTTCAAATATCATCGTCCAAGAGGTATTTTTAGCGCCGGATCTGAAGAACCAAATGCATTGATAGAGC
Organism: uncultured Alphaproteobacteria bacterium; assembly: GCA_902619165.1. Classification (GTDB taxonomy): domain Bacteria; phylum Pseudomonadota; class Alphaproteobacteria; order Rhodobacterales; family Rhodobacteraceae; genus CACIJG01. The sequence goes on along the minus strand of CACNDI010000004.1, from coordinate 123,617 downwards.
TTGGAGATGGCCCATATAAAGAACCAAATACCAAAGCTACTAACGTAGAGTTATTTGATGGTCTTAAAGGCTCGAGCCAAAATTTTTTAGGGTCAATTAATTTTGACTTAATGGCAATTAACGATTTACTAAAAAATTTCATAGGTGCAGGTTTCTATTACAAGACGTTTATGTGGCCTAGAAGATTTTGGGAAAAATTATACGAACCAATTATTAGAAGAGCCGCAGGTTTAGGGAAATTATCACTAAAGGCGGATCCGTCACAGTATGACAAGGGGTATCTCCATTGTGACTTTCTAATAATTGGATCTGGTATCTCAGGGTTAATGTCTGCCCTTCTCTTGGCAGAAACAGGGAGTGAAGTTTTAATTATCGAAGAAGATTTTATTTTGGGTGGAAGACTCAATTCAGAAAGGTTAGGCATTAATGGCAAACAATCTTCAATTTGGATTGGTCAAGCAGTAAAAAAATTGAACAGTTTAAAAAATGTTCGAATCTTAAATAGAACCACGGTCTTTGCTGCTTTTGATCATGGTATATTCACAGCTATTGAGAAAAAGACGGACCATATATCAAAAAAAAGTACCAAGCCAAGACAGATAAATTGGAAGATATATACCAAACACTGCATCTTAGCGTCTGGAGCTATTGAGCGCTCTATTGCATTTCCTCAAAACGATAGACCTGGTATAATGCTTGCAGGATCGGTAAGAACTTATGCGAATAGGTTTGGTGCCCACTACGGTCAAAAAATTGCAATATACACAAATAATGATGATGGTTGGAAGACAGCTGATGATCTTAAAAATATGGGGATTGAAATTAAGGCAGTGATTGACACTCGGAAAGATATTGAAGCGCTGTCTTCTAGCATTCCATCTTACCTAGGACAAACAATTATAAAAACATATGGAAGAAAAGGTATTAGAGCCATTAAGTTAAGTTCAGGATCAAAATTGAATGTTGACTGTCTTGCAGTATCAGGAGGGTGGAGTTCCAACATTCATTTGACATGCCACAAGCGAGGTAAACCCGTTTGGGATAATATTTACAAAAACTTTCTATCGGTTGATAATGCGCAAAAAGACAAAATAATTCCCGTGGGCGCCGCGAGAGGAATATTTGAAATCCAAAATATCATTTCAGATACAAATAGAGTTATTTTATCTTTGATTAAAAAAATTGGTTTGAGCATGCCTAACCGCATCACACTAACTAGCTCGAAAGAGCCGTATAGCTGCTCACTTGATCTTGTTAGTAGCTCAAATCCCTCTAACTCCTTTATAGATTTGCAAAACGATGTTACCCAAAAAGATATAGAGTTAAGTTTCAGAGAGGGTTTTAAAAGTGTGGAACATTTAAAGCGATACTCCACGTTGGGTATGGCAACCGATCAGGGGAAAACATCTAATATCCTTGGGTTAGCGTCTATGGCTAAATTGAAGGGAACGAATATTTCTGAAGTAGGCACTACTATTTTTAGACCACCTTATGTACCTGTAGCTATATCGGCTTTTGCTGGACGTTCCAGGGGAAAGGATTTTAGACCAACAAGGTTAACCCCATCACACAATGTAGCCTCCAAACGAAATGCAGTTTTTGTAGAGACAGGCAACTGGTTACGAGCTCAATGGTTTCCAGAGGAGGGCGAAACATTTTGGCGACAAAGTGTTGATAGAGAGGTTTTACAGACAAGAAATTCTGTTGGAATTTGCGATGTAACTACACTTGGAAAAATCGATATTCAAGGGAAAGACTGCTCAGAGTTTTTAAATTTTGTATACACAAATGCCTTTGCTAAGTTACCTATCAATAGAGTACGTTACGGATTAATGTTAAGAGAAGATGGCGTTGCATATGATGATGGGACTACTGCAAGGTTAGGTGAAAATCATTTTATAATGACAACTACGACTGCTAATGCCGCTTTAGTTTTTAGAAATTTGGAATTTGTTCGACAGTGTCTCCTTCCAAATCTAGATGTTCATTTGATTTCTACTACAGATTCTTGGGCCCAGTATTCGGTCGCTGGACCAAACTCCCGCAGATTATTGCAAAAGATTGTCGATAAACCAAAAGATATAACTAATGAAAATTTTCCATTCATGGCTTGTAGTGAGCTCTCCATCTGCGGCGGTGTTATGGCAAGGCTTTTTCGAATTTCCTTCTCCGGGGAATTAGCTTATGAAATTGCCGTTCCTACACAATATGGAAATTCTTTATTTGATGCCCTTCTTTCAGCGGGTAAAGAGTTCAACGTCGTTCCCTATGGAACTGAAGCATTAGGAGTTATGCGGATAGAAAAAGGCCATGCTGCTGGTAATGAAATAAATGGCCATACTACCGCGCAGAACCTTGGCTTATCAAGTATGATATCAAAAAAAACAGACAGCATAGGAAATATACTATCCGAGAGAGAAGGCTTCAATGGATCTAATATCGTAACGATGTCTGGCTTTAAGCCTGTTAATCATAGCCAAAAACTTGAAGCTGGATCACATCTGATTTCAGCAGGCAAAACCCCCACAATGGAAAATGATGAAGGTTGGTTATCTTCAGTGGCGTTCTCTCCAACTCTTGGTCACTACATAGGTTTAGGATTTATTGAACGCGGTAAAACAAGAATTGGTGAGAAGGTGCTTGCTGTAAATCTAATTCAAAACAAAACAACCGAAGTAGAGATTGTTTCGCCCCACTTTGTAGATCCGGAAGGAGTCAAACAACGTGGCTAAACTAGTGCTTAAAATAGAAAAGCCACTAAATGGCTATTCCAGAACCATAAATAAAATAAAAATTGCCGAGTATCAATTCGATAGCCTCATATCGCTTGCAATTCCGTTAAATAGCCAAAGAAAATGTAGCCTAAATTTCAAGAAATCCTTGGGGAAACCAATGCCAAATATTGAACATTCAATCATCAATAAAAGTGGTATTCTAGGTTTTAGAATTGGTCTTGACTTACTTTTTATTTGTAATCCATCGTATTCGTCATTTGAAAAAAAAACTGTCCCATTGTTAAAAAAAGCTTTTTACATAACTGACCAAACCGGAGGGTGGTGTGGGGTTAGAGTTAATGGGGATAGAGTCATTGAGATGTTAGAACGAATTTGTCCCCTTAATTTGTCTCCAAAAATTTTTGCTATTGGAGATGTTAAAAGAACTGTTATGGATCACTTAAATGTGATTATATTTAGAGAAACAGAAAAAAAATTTATTTTGTTCTCGCCAAGCTCTTCTTCTGGTTCGTTCCTTAAATCCATAGAAATATCTTCGAGAAATATTTAAATAAAAGGGAGATGAAATGAAAGTCAAATCTGATATAGAAATCGCGAGAGAGGCAACTAAACTTCCTATAAAAGAAGTAGCAAAAAAATTAGGTATAGAAGAAGAAGAATTAATACCCTTTGGGCATGATAAAGCAAAACTATCAGATCAATTTATTAGATCAGTAAAAAATAATCAAAACGGCAAGCTGATTTTAGTAACAGCGGTAAACCCAACACCTGCAGGTGAAGGGAAAACAACCACTACGGTAGGACTCGGAGATGGGCTTTGCGCATTAGGTAAAAGAGCAGCTGTTTGCATTAGAGAGGCATCATTGGGTCCCTGCTTTGGTATGAAAGGGGGAGCTGCTGGCGGAGGACTAGCGCAAGTTGTGCCCATGGAAGAAATGAATTTGCACTTCACTGGAGACTTTCACGCAATTACTAGCGCTCATAACCTTTTAGCAGCAATGATAGACAACCATATATATTGGGGTAACGAGCAAAATATTGACCTCCGAAGAGTTGTTTGGCGGCGAGTAATAGATATGAATGATAGGGCTCTTAGAGACGTAGTCACAAGCCTGGGAGGTGTTGCGAATGGATATCCAAAGCAATCAGGATTTGATATCACGGTAGCCTCAGAAGTAATGGCAATTTTATGCTTAGCTAATGATCTTGCAGATCTAAGAAAAAGATTAGGTGAAATAATCGTTGCATATAGAAAAGATAGATCTCCAGTTTTTTGTAAAGATATTAAAGCAGATGGCGCAATGACGGTACTCTTACAACAAGCTATGCAACCCAATATCGTTCAAACATTAGAAAATAATCCTGCATTTGTCCATGGAGGGCCTTTTGCTAACATAGCCCACGGTTGCAATTCTGTTATCGCTACAAAGACCGCTTTAAAGATAGCTAATTATGTAGTAACAGAAGCTGGTTTTGGAGCCGACCTTGGCGCCGAAAAATTTGTAAACATAAAGTGTAGGAAAGCAGGAATAAAGCCCGATGCTGCCGTAATAGTTGCCACAGTCAGATCTATGAAAATGAACGGAGGGATAGTTTCCAAAAATGATCTTAGTACCGAAAATATTCAAGCCGTACAACAGGGTTGTGCAAACCTTGGAAGACATATTGAGAATGTGAAATCATTTGGAATACCAGTTGTTGTTGCAATAAACCACTTTGTTAGCGATACAAATGCAGAGATTGAAGCACTCAGACGGTATGTTGCTGACAAGGGTACGGAAGCTTTCGTCTGTAAGCATTGGGCAGAAGGCTCTACTGGAATCTTGGCTCTAGCAAATAAGGTTGTTGAAATTGCAGAAAACAAAAGTAAATTCGTTTACACATACAAAGACGATTTGCCTCTGATTGAAAAAATCGAAAGAATCGCAAAAAAAATATATAGGGCTGATGAAGTTCTTGCTAACAAGACAATCAGGGATCAGCTACAGTTATGGGAAAATGATGGTTATGGTAATCTCCCTATTTGTATGGCGAAAACCCAATATAGCTTTACTACAGATTCTAACAGAAGGGGTGCGCCAAACGGGCACGCGATACCTATAAGAGAAGTTAGACTGTCGGCAGGGGCTGGTTTCATCGTTGTTATTTGTGGAGAAATTATGACTATGCCTGGACTTCCAAAGGTTCCTAGCGCGGAGGCGATAATGCTTAATAAAAAAGGCGATGTTGAGGGCTTATTTTAAAAAGTCGAGGTAAATAATGAATGAAATTATTGACGGAAAAAAGTTTTCGCAAACTCTGCGCAGTAAAGTAAAAAGATATGTAGATATCATAAAAGAAAAACATGAGATAACCCCAGGTTTAGCAGTAATACTTGTTGGGGAGGATCCTGCGAGCCAGGTATATGTAAGAAATAAAGGCAAGCAAACCTTAGAGGCAGGAATGAACTCATACGAGTATAAGCTGGATGCATCGACTTCTTCGAATGTATTACTCGACCTTATAGAAAAATTAAATAACGATGTAAATGTTCATGGGATCTTATGTCAACTACCTTTACCCAACCACCTGAATGAAAAAGAAGTGATAAATTCTATTGATCCAAAAAAAGACGTAGATGGATTTCATATATCAAATGTTGGTCTTCTAAATACGGGTCAAAAGTCAATGATCCCCTGTACGCCATTAGGGTGTTTATTATTACTCAAAGACAGGCTTGGTAATCTATCGGGTAAAAACGCGGTAGTAGTAGGTAGATCAAATATAGTTGGTAAGCCCATGGCTAATTTACTCTTAAAGGAAAATTGTACCGTCACCATAGCTCACTCTCGAACAGAGAATATAGAAACTATATGTGCACAAGCTGATATTATTGTAGCCGCGGTAGGAAGTCCCGAGATGATTAAAAAAGAATGGGTAAAGCCAGGGGCTACAGTCATAGACGTTGGAATAAATCGCGTAACAAAAAATATTGATGGAAACGAAAAAACTTCTCTGGTGGGGGACGTTTGTTTTACTGATATGGCTGGGTTAGTAGCTGGCGTCACACCTGTACCAGGCGGAGTAGGGCCCATGACTATAGCTTGTCTTTTAGCAAATACTGTTACTGCATGCTATAGATCACAAGACCTATCTGACCCAGAGTTTACTTGACGATTTTTTTTGAGGCTTTTTTTGTCAATGATTACTTTCGTGATAATATTTATCGAATATTAATACGAGCTCTACTTTTGAAAAAAAAAACAACAAACTATAGCTTTTTAAAACTTGCCCTTCGAAAAAGTGTAATGAGAAGAGCTTTAAGGATCGCTTTAATCGTTGGTTGTATTCTTGCCCTGATAAATCATGGCGACAGAATAATTTTTCAAGATATGAAATCAGTCGATTGGTTTAAAATTCTTTTAACTTTCTGCGTGCCGTACTGTGTTTCTACTATTTCATCTGTTTTGGCAATCAAACAAGAAATTGAATTAAATGAGTCCTAAAAAAAAAAGTTTTGTTTATAATTATTTCTTATAGAGGTGTTGATGGAAAAAAAGATTTTGCTTACTGGCGCTGGAGGTATATTAGGTTCTTATCTCAGAGAGCCACTTTCGAAAATTTGTAACACACTGATTTCAACTGACATAAAAGAAAATATTGGAAAACTTAATGAAAATGAAAAATATTTGTCAGCTGATTTATCAAATTTTAGTCAAATATGTGACCTAACAAAAGGCGTTTCGCTTATCTGCCATTTTGGAGCTTTAGTAGACGAAGTACCATTCAACGATATGCTAGGTGCTAATTTTATTGGCTCCTATAATATTTGGGAATCAGCTCGCCTAAATAACTGCAAGAGGGTAATTTACGCAAGTTCTATACATGCAGTCGGCATGTATAAAAGAACAAAAACATTAAGGCCGAAAACCGCACACCGAGCAGATGGTTTTTATGGGCTATCAAAGTGTTTTAGTGAAAATTTGGCCCGTATGTATTACGATAAGTGTAGTATTGAAGCGGTATGCTTAAGAATTGCCACATGTTCACCAGTAACAACGCAAAGAGGTTTAACAAGTTGGCTTTCATATGATGACTTAATTCAATTGGTTATGAGAGCAATTGATACTTCACACACCGGTTACTCGGTTATTTATGGAGTGTCAGACAATGATCGTTCGAATTTGAGCAACATAGACGCAGGGCATATTGGTTTCAAACCCAAAGATAATGCTGAGATTTACGCAAATAAAATCTTCGCCGATGACTTAACAGAAGAATTGGCAGACGAAGGGAACAAATTGCATGGTGGTCCCTTTGCATCAACTGATTTAGGAGTTAGCGCCATGGATAAAATGAAAATAGTTTATGCGCATAAGGGGGATTAACGAGATGAAAGATAATAAGATGTTTCGAGGAGGACAGCTTTTAGCGAAATCTTTTAAAGAGAAAGGAATAGAACATGTGTTTACACTCGCAGGTGGGTTTTGTAACCCTGCACTTGAGGGTTTCATGAATCATCAAATACCTGTGATAAATTGCCCACATGAACAAATTGCAGGCCATTTAGCAGATGGCCATACGAGACTTTCGAGAAAACCCACTGTTTGTTTAGTTGGTCCGGAGGGGTTTGCGAATGCTATACCTGCTATGATGGAGGCTTGGGGGGAAAGATCTCCTGTAATTTTCGTTACAGGCTCATCCACTCTTAAAAAGCAAGGTGCTGGAGGATTTAAAGAAATAGATGACGTTTCTATCGCAAGACCGCTTACAAAGTACAGTTCATCGATAACAGATGGAAATAGAATTCCTGAGTTCGTGGATAGAGCATGGAGAATAGCAACAAGTGGATATCCAGGCCCGGTTCATCTGAGCATGCCTGTAGACATAATGTTTTCTTCCTTTGATGAAAGCGCCTCAGATATGGAGCGTCCATTTACTAGAAAAGAACCAAAGACCTATAAAGCATGGCCTGAGCCCTCAGCACTAAATGAAATAATAGGTATTATAAAGTCTTCAAAAAAACCCATAATTATCGGTGGACACGGGATATGGTGGTCAAAAAACGAAGATCTGTTAAAGCAAGTGGGTGATGAAATCAAAATACCAATTTTTAATGTGCCATATCACCAAAAATTATTAAATGAAAATTGCAAGGCCTTTCTAGGGCTTGCCGATGTGCATCAGTACCATCCTTCAAAGTTTGCGTTCAATGAGTCTGACTGCATTATAATGGTTGGAGGACGCTTGGATAATCAAATGAATTTCGGCAATCCACCATTATTTCCAGCTAGTTCTAGGTTAATATGTGTCAACGGATCGCATGAAGAAATAGAATTTAATAGGGCGGCCGACCATTTGCTTTTGAGCGATCCTGGAGCTTTTTTTGAATGTCTACTAGAGTCATACAACGGAGATAAATTCTCTTTAGAAAAAGATTGGCTAGCTAAAAATATTGAGGAAAGAAAAAAATGGGTGACTGCGTCCGTAAACAATCTTGTTGAAACAACGAATTCTCCAGCATGGAGTGGGGGGAAAATTCACCCTTTAGAGCTTTCTCTTTCGGTACAAAAGTGTATGACAGACCAAGATATCTTAGTTTTTGATGGTGGTAATACTCACTTTTGGTCAGAAATTGCAGTTAATATAATGGCCTCCAATGGATTAGCACTTTCTCAAATAATGCATCCCGGTTCCTATTCAATGCTGGGCGTTGGAGTATCATTTGCGCTTTCTGCAAAGCGGCTCAATAAAGAAAAGACGATTGTATTAATTTCTGGAGACGGCGCTTTTCTTAGTGGGGGATTATCCATTGAGACAGCCTTTCAAGAAAACCTGCCGATTATTATAATTATCGATAACAATGGTGGTTTAGATTGTATATCGCAACAACAGGAAAGATTGTTCAAGGATGGTTCTCACTTTGCAACAGATTTCAGAGATATACCCTTCCATAGAATGTTTGAGGGATTGGGGGGTTATGGGGAACTGGTAACTCACAAAGATGAGATTGAAGGAGCTGTGAGGCGGGCAATAGACAGCGGGAAACCTGCTTGTGTTAACGTAAAAACAAAAGGCGTTATCAGCCCAATTGTTGCGGCTACAAGCGATAAAAGAGATAAAGCTTCTATAGAATAATAATGCCCTCAATAAGCACTCATGTATTAAATTCTGAAAACGGCACTCATGTTGCCGGTCTAACAATTACCCTTACACATATTGAGCCAGATGGGGCAAAAAAGAACATATTTTCAAATAAAACCGATACGGGGGGACGCCTTTTAGAGGACTTTGACTTCCCGCTTACAAGCAATAAAGTTTTTGAGATTGAATTTAAACTATCAGATATTCATATGAAGAAAAAAGGTATATACTGTAAGGATATAATCTTCAGGGTATCTTTCAGTTCAGAAAATGAAAAATTCCATATTCCTATCATCGTATCTCAAAACGGCGCCTCTGCTTGGTGGTCAGGAGAATAAAAATGAATATACAAAATAAGCTGAATTTCTCTAGAAGGATCAGAAGAACGCCTTTTACTGCATCTGTCGAAAAGCATGGAGTAACGGGTTTTTCCGTTGTAAACCATACACTACTTCCTAAGTCATTTCAAAACTCAATTGAAGATGATTATTTGCACCTACAAAAACATGCTCAAATTTGGGACGTTGGCTGTCAAAGGCAAGTTGAAATTAAAGGTAAAGACGCACTCAAACTAATTGAGTTAATGACGCCTAGATCAATCTCAAAACTTCAACCAGGAAAATGTCTTTACATTCCCTTGACCGATGAAAATGGTGGTATAATCAATGATCCTATTCTTATCAAAATAAGTGCCGATCATTTCTATCTATCTGTTGCAGACTCAGATGTGTTATTGTGGGCTAGAGGGTTAGCTATTGGTTTTGGCTTAAACGTAAGAATAAGAGAACCTGACGTGTGGCCTTTGGCAGTACAAGGACCAAAAGCTGCCGATGTTTTGGCCAAAGTTTTTGGTGAGCGGATATATTCAATTAAAAAATTCAATTTCGACTATTTTTCACTTGATGGCTCTTCTCAACTAATAGCCAAAACCGGTTACTCTAGAATTGGTGGTTTTGAAATCTATCTGTCTCGACCAGAACTCGGTTCATCTCTATGGGAAAAAATTTTAGAAGCTGGTAGATCAGAAAACATAAGGCCAGGATATCCAAACATAATAGATAGAGTTGAAGCAGGATTATTATCCTTTGGTAATGAAATGACCGTGGAGAACACACCACTGGAATGTAACATGGATAAGTTCTTGAATATAAATAAGGAAGCAGATTATATTGGGAAAAAAGTTCTCCAGCGGCAGATCAGATATGGCATTAAAAGACGTATAAGAGGTGTTATTTATAATGGGCCTAAACTTCCAACAATATCAAGACCTTTACAAGTTTTTGATATAGACAAAAGAACTATAGTCGGAAGCTTAACTTCAGGAGCATTCTCACCACATTTTAAGAGAAATATTGGGGTTGGTATGATCAAATATGGATACTGGGATAATGACAAAAAAATATTAGTTAATATCGCTGATAAGGAGTTTAGAGAAGGATTAATCAAAGACCTTCCTTTAATTCAATGAGGTAAGAATGGCTCTGGCTATTAATAAAAATGTATTTATTACCTGTGCTGTTACTGGTTCGGGAAGTTCACAAGATAAAAGTCGAGAGGTACCAAGGTCGCCAAAAGAAATTGCAGATAGTGCGATTGAAGCCGCTAAAGCTGGAGCGGCTATTGTACATTGTCATGTAAGAGACCCCGAAACCGGTATACCAAGCCGTCGCATTGATCTCTATGAAGAAGTCACAAAAAGGATTAGAGACTCCGAAACCGATGTCGTTTTGAACTTAACTACCGGAATGGGAGGCGATATTTATCTTGGTCTCGACGCTGAAACTCCACTGCCACTTAAAGAACCAGAAACAGATATGATAGGGGCATCGGAGAGAATTAAGCATCTTGTTACATGTAAACCAGAAATCTGTACTCTAGATTGTGGTACGATGAATTTTGCTGAGGATAACTATGTAATGACCAATACGCCCGGAATGCTAATGGCGATGGCTTCAATGATCACCAATTTAGGCATACTTCCTGAGATTGAAGTTTTTGATACAGGGCATCTTTGGCTGGCAAAAAAACTTGTAAACGAAGGTCTGATACGAGATCCCGTTCTTTTACAGCTTTGTATGGGTATACCGTGGGGCGCACCAAATGATATAAATACGTTTATGTCTTTAGTGAATAATATTCCAAAAGACTGGACTTGGTCTGCATTTTCCATAGGGCAATTTCAGATCCCTTATGTTGCAATGGCTACTCTGGCAGGAGGAAATGTCAGAGTGGGATTGGAAGATAATATTTGGTTGGAAAAGGGGTGCCTAGCAAAGAACTACCAATTGGTTGAAAAAGCTGTAAATGTCATCGAAAACTCCGGCAGTAAGGTCATGTCAGCGAAAGAAGTTCGTGAGACACTTCGTTTGAAAAAACAATAATTATGAAAAATTTGAGTGTGACATGCATAGGGGCTGGTGTAATAGGGTCTGGTTGGGCTGCTCGCTTATTAGTTAATGGAATAAATGTAAACGTTTTTGATAAGCGCCCAGAAAGCTACAATAGAACACGATTATCCGTTGAAAGGGCTAAAAAATATTTCTCTCAATTAACAAAGGCTCCTCTAAGAGAAATGGGCAGTCTTACTTTTGAAAAATCTTTGGAAGGTGCTCTGAAAACGTCCACTTATATAATTGAAAGCCTTCCAGAAAATTTACAATTGAAGCATAACCTATATAAAGAAATTGAACAGATTTCAAATGATTATATTATTTTGTCGTCCACTTCAGGCTTTAAGCCAACTGACCTTCAAAAGCATATGAAAAATCCTCAGAATTTGCTCGTTACACACCCCTTCAATCCGGTTTATCTGATGCCTTTGGTCGAGGTTGTTTCTGGCCAAGAAAGAAATCAGAATATTGTTGATGATGTACACCACTTATTGGAATACGTTGGAATGGTACCAATAATAATAAAAAAAGAAATAGATGCTTTTGTTGCTGACAGAATGCTAGAGGCAATGTGGCGCGAAGCATTGTGGCTGATAAAAGACGATATTTGTACTACTAAGGAACTAGACGATATTATCACATCTAGCTTTGGAATACGATTTGCTCAAATGGGAATGTTTGAAAGTTACCGTATTGCTGGAGGAGATCAAGGCATGCGTCATTTTCTTGATCAATTTGGTCCCGCACTAAAATGGCCTTGGTCCAGATTGACAGATGTACCAGAGTTTAATTCTGATTTAATAGATAAAATTTGTTCTCAATCAGATGCTCAATCAGATATGTATAGTATCTCCGAGTTAGAAGATATTAGGGACAAAAACTTAGTTGAATTACAGAAAGCTCTTCGTAATAATCGATGGGGATCTGGACGAACACTAGCGAACTATGAGAAAGATCTTTTTGATGAACAATCAAAACAAGCAGAAAAAGCTAGTGAAAAAATAAGCAGCGACCTGTTAATTACCTTTACAAAGACAATACCTCCTGAATGGGCAGATTATAATGGTCATATGACCGAATATCGCTATCTCAACTGTTTTGGAGATGCATCAGATGCTGTAATGCTTCATATAGGGTGTGATAAAGCCTATATTGAAGCAGGCAATTCCTATTTCACCGTTGAGACAAATATTAGGCACCTAAACGAGCTTAAGGTAGGGCAAGAAGTATATATAGAAACCAAAGTTATAAAAGGAACTGAGAAAAAATTGCATGTTTTTCATATGTTGAGAAATAAAGAGGGAGAACTTTTTGCTACCGGTGAACATCTTCTTCTACATGTTTCTTTAAAAACGAGAAAAACTTGTCCAGCAAGTAAACCTCTTATCCACAAATTGATAGAACTGCAAAAGCAACATCAAGAAACAACTGTGCCATCAGAGCCGAAAATAATTGTTTAGTGCTTTTATAGAATAGCTTCTACAATTTTTATCGACCCATAGCATAGAATTCCTCATTAGGTAACATTGAAAATGTATTAGCTAGTCGATTACTCATTGCAAAGAAAGAAGCAACTGAGGCTATTCTCCACGCATCTTCAATATCAAAACCATGACTTTCTAAAATTTTAAAATCAGAGTCATTTATGCTCTGCGACTCCTTTGCTACTTTCACGGCAAAATCAAGCATAGCACGTTGTCTCTCTGTTATTTTACTCTTTTTATAGTTTATAGCTATTTGGTCTGAAATATTTTTATCTTTGGATCTTATTCTCAAAACCGCTCCATGAGAAACTACACAATAAAGACAATCATTTTGTGCGGAGGTAGCCACAACGATCATCTCCAATTCGGCTTTTGTTATATTACATTCTGTCTCCATAATAGCATCATAGTAGGTACAAAAACCTCTAAATTCATCAGGTTTTCTTGCCATTATCATAAAGACATTTGGTACAAAGCCTGTCTTTTCTTGCACAGATTGAATCTTCGTTTTCACGTCCTCTGGTAAATCCTCCAAATTTGGTATCGCCGATCTGCTAATAGGTCTATTGTCCATTACTGTCTCCTTCTTTTACCCAAGGCGCAGGTTTCTTTTCAAAAAAAGCCTTAATACCCTGCTTGCCTTCCTCCGACTCCCAACTGTTCGCGAGAATATTTGTTGTTATCTCGAAAAAATTTTCTGCTTTTTCTCCTGTAAGATCCTTCAATAGCTCTTTTGATTTTTTAATTGCGTCTGGTGAACATTTTAGTATGTTGTCGATTTCCTGCAATTTTAATGACTGAATTTCCTTATTATTCTTACAAACATAATGAATAAGACCCATCTTGTAGGCCAATTCAGCATCAAAAATTTTTCCACTGAAAAATACGTTACGACCATAACTTTCCCCTAATTTCTTTACTACGAATGGTCCGATAGTTGCGGGGATCAACCCTAGCCTTGTTTCTGTAAGGCCAAATTTTGAAGCGTGAGAAACAATTACCGTATCAGATACAGAGATTAGGCCTAGGCCTCCACCAAATGCACTTCCAGAGACTATAGAGATCAATGGCATTGGAAGACTATTCATTGTTGCCAACATTTTTGCCAGCGCTCTAGCCTCAACCAATTTTCCCTCTTTAGATTTTTTTTCTTGGTCTTTCATCCAGTTTAAATCCCCTCCAGCACAAAATGATTTTCCATTTGCTTGAAGAAAAACTACTCGAATACTGTCCTGCGTTTTTAAATACTGCCCAACTTCTTCTAACTCATCAATCATTTTCCTACTCATAGCGTTATGCTTATCGGGTCTATTCAAAGTAATTTCACATACGCCTTGAGGGTTGATGTTTACTTCAATTTCTTTAAATTTATTTTTCACGCTGTAAGATTTCCCATTTTCATAATCTCACCTTTTACAGCGTCCACACCTCTTTCTTCTTTTAAGTTTGTGAGTAAGACAGGTTTACCATTTCTTTTAGCAATAGCATCTTGAAGCATCTGGTCTACGGAAACATCCACATATTTCGCCAGATCAATTTTATTAATTATTAAAAGGTCGGATCTCATTATTGCAGGCCCCCCTTTTCGTGGTATTTCTTCTCCCATACAGACATCAATCATAAAGATCGTATAATCCACAAGTTCTGGACTGAAAGTTGCAGAGAGATTATCTCCTCCACTTTCCAATAAGATAAGATCGAGATCAGGGAATTTAGCGGACAGCTTATCTACTGCTTGCAGGTTAATAGACGCGTCCTCTCTAATCGCTGTATGGGGACATCCACCTGTTTCAACTGCTAAAATCCTTTCCGAGTTGATCACTTGTTTTTTCATTAATATTTCAGCATCCTCTTTAGTATATATGTCATTAGTAATGACAGCCATTGATAGGGATTGTGAAAAGACCTTACATAAACTAGCTGTGAGGCTAGTTTTACCAGCTCCAACTGGTCCACCGAGACCAACTCTAAAGGCATCTCCCATTTCAAAACTCCCCTAAGACTTAAATACTTTTCCTTGAAATTCCTCATGCAATAGTGTGCACGTATCGGTCAAATAACAAGAGGAAAATAAATCCTTGTCCCCCGATACTAACACTTTTTGTGATATCTCATTTATTTTTTCGAAAAGATTTTTCAAAATGTTTGTTGATCTTTTATGGCCTATAGGCAGGAGGCGCTGAGCAGCGGCAATCAAATTACTTATATTCGATTGCAAGAATAAAGGCACTAATTCCTCTATTTTTAATTTATGTTTTTTCGCTGCGGTGCCTAGAGCAATAGGATAGGGAAGACCCAATTGGGTATCGCTAGCTTTGGCGAAATTATCTCCGGTCATAACTTGCTCATTAAATTTTAAGGCAGAACAGGAAAAAGCCAAACACAATTCTGTTAAATCATCCAAATCTTTATCTGTCGAGATTTGATAAGCCAGCTTTAAGAATATTGCGTCATTCCTTAAAAAACCATGTTCTAAATTATTTTCAATCCACACAACTAAATCAGCTTCATTTTTAACCATCGATTGACTAACAGCATACTCAAGCCCCTGTGAGAAATTAAAGCTCCCTGTAGGAAAGCTTGGTGAGAGCCATTGAAACATTAATTGGTTTTTTCTACACATGATCCTTCAGATAATTAGTGGGTATGGGGAAAAGTTCGGCCTACCCCATAAGCTCCTGAGAGAGGGGTGAAGCAATCCTGGAAATATGAAACTTTACAGTTTAGTTTTTCAAGCATATCTGCAATTACCTTATCTTCTCTTAATATAACAGCGTCTTTACTGATAGCACAATTTAAATGCCGATTGCCAATATGCCATATAGCTTTCATTAGATCGATCGTGTTTTCAGTTTCTATACGCATAAGTGCTTCTTTAGCGGCTAATACTCTTATCTTTTTTTTACTTCTTAAAATTAATGTACCACTAACTGGTAATTCAGTTGCTTTATCTAATGATAAAAAAAACTCATAACCACTATCCGAAACAAGTTTTATTTTTCGTTTAAATCGTGCATCAAAATCAAGGGAAATAGTATCATCAAACTCCAAACTTTGATCTGTCACCTCTTCAACCGTATCCATATCAATATAAAAAATATCTCTGTGCCATAGGTAATTCTTTAGCGGGCTCACAAGTTATTAATTCTCCATTTAGCCGTACTTCATAAGTTTCAGGATCCACCTCAATCTCTGGACATAGATCGTTCAGCTTCATACTTTTTTTGGATATATTTCTTGTATTCTCTACAGGAACAATTTTTTTCCTTAAAGCTAGCTCATCTAGGCCTTTATTTTCACTTGCCGATTGAGAAACAAATATGATTGAGTTTGTCTCCATTGACCTTCCATACGCACCAAACATCGGTCTGCTATATACCGGTTGAGGAGTTGGGATAGACGCGTTGGGGTCTCCCATTTGAGCACAGGTAACAACACCACCTATCAGTACCATTTCAGGCTTTACACCAAAAAAAGCTGTATTCCATAAAACGAAGTCAGCTCTTTTTCCAATTTCTATACTGCCTATATGAGTTGACATACCATGTGCTATCGCTGGATTAATAGTGTATTTAGCTATATATCTTTTTATTCTAAGATTGTCATTGTCACCCTTCTCCTCCGACAACCTTCCTCGCTGCTTTTTCATTTTGTCAGCTGTTTGCCATGTTCTAATAATAACTTCTCCAACGCGGCCCATTGCTTGGCTATCAGAAGCAATAATAGACATAGCACCAACATCATGAAGTATATCTTCTGCTGCAATTGTTTCTTTCCTAATCCTGCTTTCTGCAAAAGCTACATCTTCAGGTATAGATTTATCAAGGTGGTGACATACCATTAACATATCCAAATGCTCTTCAATAGTATTGATGGTGTATGGTCTGGTCGGATTAGTCGAAGAAGGAATAACATTTTCTTCTCCAGCAAGCTTAATAATATCTGGCGCGTGTCCACCTCCAGCTCCCTCCGTATGAAAAGCATGTATCGTTCGTCCACCAATTGCTTTAATAGTGTTTTCCACAAATCCACTTTCATTAAGTGTATCGGTATGAATCATTACTTGTACATCCAATTCGTCAGCTACATTTAAACAGCAATCGATAGCTCCCGGCGTCGTGCCCCAGTCTTCGTGCAGTTTTAGAGAAGAAGCACCTGCCCTTACTTGTTCTCTTAGAGCCTCAGGTAGGCTTGCATTCCCCTTCCCTGCGAAAGATAAATTCATTGGAAAGGCATCAGCTGATTGCAGCATTTTTCCAATGTTCCAAGGTCCCGGCGTGCATGTGGTTGCTAGCGTTCCATGCGCAGGACCAGTTCCTCCTCCTAACATTGTTGTGAGTCCCGAATGAAGTGCGTCTTCAATTTGTTGGGGACAAATAAAATGAATATGAGCATCCATCCCACCGGCCGTCAAAATTTTTCCTTCTCCAGCAATTACCTCTGTCGCTGGACCAACTATTATATTCACGCCACTTTGAATATCTGGATTTCCAGCTTTTCCTACAGAGTGGATCTTTCCATCTTTTACGCCGATATCTGCTTTGTATATTCCTAAATAATCAATTACTAATGCATTAGTAACGACTAAATCAATTGCTCCATCTGATCTCGTCACTTGGCTCTGCCCCATTCCATCTCTTATGACTTTACCACCACCGAACTTTACCTCCTCACCATATACAGTGTAGTCGTGTTCAACCTCTGCAAATAGTTCAGTGTCAGCCAATCTCACTCTGTCTCCAGTTGTTGGCCCAAAAATGCTTGCATACTTTTCTCTAGAAACTTTCTGCGCCATTATAAATCACCCATTATTTTTTTATTAAATCCGTATACTTTTCTATCTCCATGAAAAGAAATTAAATTTACAGTTTTAGTTTGGCCCGGTTCAAATCGTATCGCCGTGCCAGAGATAATATCAAGCCTCATACCTCTTGATTTATCTCTGGAAAATTTTAATGCTTCATTAGTCTCAAAAAAATGATAGTGACTTCCTACTTGAATAGGGCGGTCTCCTGTGTTGGACACCTCGACTTCTATAGCTTCTGAGCCTGAATTAATCTCTAACTCTTTGTCTGATATAATTATTTCTCCTGGTATCATTGTTTCCTCTATCTGATTGGGTGATGCACTGTCACTAATTTAGTCCCATCTGGGAAAGTTGCTTCAACTTGGACCTCATGTATCATTTCAGCTACCCCCTCCATACAATCCTCTTTGGAAATTATGGTTCCTCCAGCTGACATAAGGTCCGCTACTGACCGACCGTCTCTTGCTCCTTCCATTACAAAATTTGTTATAAGAGCTATAGCTTCCGGATGGTTTAGTTTCACTCCCCTATTTTTACGGTCAGTTGCAACCATTGCTGCCACAGCTATCATTAGTTTATCTTTTTCACGAGGCGACAGATTCATTTATATCTCCCTTATTTATACTTTCCACACGTCAGGTGTATCCACTTGCCAAATCTCCAATAGTAAATGTATAGCTCTATCTTTAATTGCTTTTGCATCTGATCCAAACATTCGCACCAGCAAGCAATCATTTCTTAGAGTGCTTCCAAAGCATACAATTTTATTATCTTTTTTCAGATCTTTCAATTTTTGTTCGTAACCCACTGATTTGGGTCCCACGTAATAAAATGATGCATAAGACTTTATATCCTTTAAACCAGCGCAGTGTAATGGGACACTTTCTCTCCACCCTGACTGATCAAAATATATCAATTTATCTCCCTTATATATTTTCCACCTATCATTAAAATTCGATTTTTGAATATTTTCTCCCATTGCAGATCGGCCAAGAACTATCTGATCAAAGGCAAGAAATTCTGAGTTATCTTCGATACGTATCGTAATCTCTCTTGAGAGATCACTCTTTGAAAAAAGAATGGTGTCTTGGGGTAGCCAAAGTAATTTACTGTTTTTACTCACGAAAAAAGTCGCTTCGACCTCAGCTGATCCATTGTTTGCTTTATAAACCTTTTCCGACGCCTGTGTTGTAACTAGAATCGAACTTTCTTCAGCGGCTTCTATCGAACACTTATACTTATCACCACCTGTGATACCACCAGCTGTATTAATGACAACACATTCCTTAATTTTTGAAAAGTTTTTAGGAAAAAAAAGCCTTGATGAGCCTTCTTGATAAAGTTCGCCAATTCTATTATGACTACCTTTTATTGTAGCTTTTAGTGTGCCTGTGGCTCTTTCAAGTGGCTGATACATTTATTTCTATAACCTGGAATCTCTAGTAACTGTACTATAATTGAGATGCTTCTAGTAGTTAAATATAGAAGAAGAAGTTACATTACGTAGCGTAAAGAAACACAGACTCATGATATTAGCACAAGTATTAGTATTGATTAATCTTACCTATATGTCTTTCAGCAAACTTTATTTTATCTAAATCTAAATCTACACTGAAGCTGTTGATACCAAACGCCTCAATTAAATTACGCGTATTTAGATTACCTTTCGCACCGGGAGCATAAGGACACCCGCCAAGTCCACCTACTGCGGAGTCAAAGGTTGATAGTCCGTATTTTAGTCCGATTTCGACATTTCTTATAGCCGTATCGGATGTATCATGGAAATGTCCTGCAAGTTTTTTTTGATTTATATCGGAACATAGAACCTTGAGAAGTTCCTCAATAGTTTTAGGTGTACCCTTGCCTATTGTATCTCCTAAGGAAACTTCATAACAACCCATGTCTAGGAGCCGTGACGCAACTTTTAGTACACTCTCAGGAGAAATTTTACCCTCATAGGGACATTCAACTATACACGATACGTATCCTCTTACTGGCACTTTTTTTTCATTAGCCTTTTTGATAAGATCTCGGAATCTTGCTAAACTTTCGTCTATTGAGCAATTAACATTTTTTTGAGAAAAAGTCTCCGACGCAGCAGCAAAGACTGCGACCTCATCTACCTTAGCTTGCAATGCATTTTCAAAACCCTTTAGGTTTGGTGTCAAAGCGGTGTATTTAACACCGTCTCCTCTTATTATTTCCTCAAAAATTTGATCGGTGCCCCTCATCTGAGGAACCCACTTTGCACTCACAAAACTACCACATTCAATTTTTTCTATTCCTGTAGTACTCAGGATATTAATTAGTTCGATTTTCATGTTTATTGGGATTTCATTTTTGATGTTTTGCAGACCATCTCTAGGCCCTACCTCAAAAATACTTATTGTCTCAACCATCTTATTCTATTTCTAAAAGTGTCTCACCTTTTTCAATCAAGTCACCTTTTTTATTTTTTAATCCTATAACTTTCCCACTTTTAAGCGCAACTAACTTGTACTCCATTTTCATTGCTTCTATAAATAGGACTGCTTCATTTTTGGATACTACCTTCCCATTTTTTACCAAAATTTTTGCAATACTGCCGGTTATAGGTGCGATAATTTTTCTCTCTTGCGCATCAACTTCATTGCTCTGATATGTGTTAGTGATATTTTCAAAAACAAATTTTATCCCCTCTCTATATAAATTTAGTATTTTGTTTTTTGCTTGAAAATCAAAACTGACCAATCTTTGGTTTACCTCAAATGAAATATTTTTTTTTCTTGAAAAAACATTTTCTACCACGAAAATTTCATCTCCAAAATTTACTTGGAATTTTCTTCCATCGCTTGAATTAACCTTTATCGAATAGCTTTTTTCTTGCTGTCTCAACAGAATATTTGCAGAGCCAGTCCCCCATAGCCTCCACATTTTATTTTTAAATTGTGATTCTGACTTTAAAATAATAAGAGTAGCCGCTACTATATCAGTTGGGTTAGGTGAAAGTTTTTTAAATTTTAAAGCCAGATCATCAAGGTCTGTAATTTGGATTATATCCTTCCTAAATATTTGGCTATTCAAAATGTAGCTCAGAAAATCTGTATTTGTTTTAATTCCCTGAACCTTAATTTCGTCTAAACAACTAATGAGCTTGGTCCTAGCTTCTTCTCTATCATTAGCATGCACTATAACTTTTCCTAACATTGGATCGTAAAATGTACTTACGCGATCACCAGATCTGACACCAAAATCAAATCTCCCTTCCTTTGGAAGATTTAAAGCTTGAATGAGCCCAGGGCTGGGTAAAAAGTCATTTTTAGGATCCTCTGCATATATTCTAGCCTCTATTGCATGTCCGCTGGGTATAACTTTATCATTATCCATATCTAGTTTTTTTCCTGCGGCAATGTTTATCTGTAACTCAACAAGATCCATACCTAAAATTTCTTCAGTAACAGGATGCTCTACCTGTAGTCTTGTGTTCATTTCAAGAAAGAAAAAAGGCAATTCGTCCTTATGAGATTGAACATCGACTATGAATTCTATGGTTCCCAAGCCTCGATAATCTATTTTGTTAGCAATATCTATTGCTGCCTTATACATTCTTAGTTTTTTTGGTTCGGGAATTGATAAAGATGGAGCCTCTTCTAAAACTTTTTGGTATCTCCTTTGTGACGAACAATCACGTTCAAATAGATGTATGCAATTTCCATGATTATCTCTTGCAATTTGAATCTCAATATGTTTGCCGCCTTTGATATATTTTTCAATAATAATCTCATCGTCTTTGAAACTACTTCGCGCTTCTCTGGTAACTGCTTCAATAGAGTCTTGGAGATCTTTTTCGCAATAAACAACCCTCATTCCTTTACCTCCACCACCGGCCGAGGCTTTGGCAATAACTGGAAAACCTATTTCTTTCGCCTTCTTTTTATTCTCAACTGGTTTTTTCTTATTAACTAAAAAACCACTTACCAACGGAATATTAGCCGACGATATAACTTCTTTTGCATTATTCTTATTACCCATTGCTTTTATTGACTTCCAACTGGGGCCAATAAATGTAATTCCACTTGCCTCAACCTTTTTTGCAAAAAGATAGTTCTCGGAAAGAAAGCCATAACCGGGGTGTATTGCTTCGATCTTATTTTCCACCGCAACGTCAATGACCTTTTCTATATTTAAATAGCTTTTTTTAGACTCTGCGGGGCCGATGCAAACTGCAACGTCTGCCTCTTTTGTATGCATAGAATTTTTATCCACTTCTGAATAAACTGCACACGTTTTAATTCCAAGGCGCCTAGCGGACTTAATTAAACGGCAAGCAATTTCTCCTCGATTGGCTATTAAGATACTTTTGAACATCATTACATCCTAAAGACACCGAACTTTGTTTCTTGAACGGGTGCATTCATTGCAATTTCAAGAGATAAAGCAACGACTTCTCTAGTTTTTCTTGGGTCAATAATTCCATCGTCCCACAAATGTGCTGACGCGAAAGTGGCTTCAGACTTATGCGCAAACATGTCCAAAATTGGTTTTTTAATGTTATTTATTTCTTTCTCTGAAAGTTTCATACCCTTTGATTGCGCTGCGGCAATATTTACTTCTGCCATTACCCCAGCAGCCTGCTCGCCTCCCATAACAGCGACCTTTGCATTAGGCCATGTCCACACAAATCGAGGTCCAAAAGCTCGACCACACATACCGTAGTTACCAGCGCCATATGAGCCTCCCACTATCACGGTTATTTTAGGAACATTGGCACAAGATACAGCATGAACAAGTTTGGCACCATCGCTTGCAATACCAGTTTGCTCATATTTTTTCCCAACCATAAATCCAGTTATATTTTGTAGAAAAAGTAAGGGTATTTTTCTTTGACAACACAGTTCTATAAAGTGAGCCCCTTTTTTTGAACTCTCAGAAAACAAAACCCCATTATTTCCTATAATACCAACCTCAACTCCACAAACCTTAGCAAAACCACATACAAGTGTTTCTCCATAAGTCGCTTTAAATTCGGAAAATTTGGATCCGTCAACAATGCGCCCAATCAAATTGAATATATTGAACCCTTTCTTTGGATCAGAATTAACAAACCCAAGTAGGTCATCCGGATCAAGAATTGGTGGATTATAATTTAAGCGATTGTATTTCGGAATTGTCGATAAATCACTTATAATCATTCTGGTTAAAGATATCGCATGCTCATCATTATCTGCCAAATAATCTGCAACACCTGATAATCTGGCATGAGTGTCTCCACCACCTAGCGTTTCTGCATCGACAATTTCACCAGTCGCTTGCTTTAGAAGCGGTGGGCCAGCTAAAAATATTGTACCCTGGTTCTTCACAATTATTGTTTGATCTGACATAGCAGGCAGATATGCCCCACCAGCAGTACATGACCCCATAACAACTGCGATTTGCGGTATACCTCTCGCGCTCATTTGTGCCTGGTTGTAAAATATTCGTCCAAAATGATTTTTGTCAGGAAACACGTCATCCCAAGACGGTAAATTTGCACCACCACTATCTACAAGATAAATACATGGGAGATTATTTTCAGCTGCAATTTCCTGTGCTCTTAGGTGTTTTTTAACCGTCAAAGGATAGTAACTTCCACCCTTCACTGTTGCATCATTACAAATAATCATACAAAGTCGCTTGGAAACGAGTCCAACGCCCGCTATCGCACCAGCGGAAGGCACCTCATCTTTATACTCACCGTTGGCAGCAAAGAGCCCAACTTCCAAAAAAAATGATCCAGTGTCAAGTAGATTTACTACTCTGTCTCTTGGCAGCATTTTACCTCTTTTTACATGGCGTGCTTTTGAATTTTCTGAGCCACCTGCTATAAGCCTTTTTGCCAAGCAATCCACTTTTTCAATAGCTTTCTCCATTGCAGAATAATTTTCTGTGAATTCCTTACAATTAGTTGGTCTTTCAGACCCGACGTTTTTCATTAGCTTAGCTTTGTTTCTTCAAATAACTCTCTTCCAATAAGCATGCGTCTAATTTCTGAAGTACCTGCACCAATCTCATAGAGTTTTGCATCACGTAGAAGTCTGCCTGTGGGATAATCATTAATATACCCGTTGCCACCAAGACATTGGATTGCATCTAGTGCTATTTGGGTTGCTTTCTCAGCCGCATAAAGTATGCATCCAGCTGAATCTTTTCTCGTCGTTTGTCCTTCATCGCATGCTCTTGCTACAGAATAGACATATGATCTGCATGCATTCATGGTAGTGTACATATCAGCGATCTTTCCTTGCATTAATTGGAAAGTACCGATAGGTTTACCAAATTGTTCTCTTTCGTGGATATAAGGCACTACCACATCCATCGCACCAGCCATTATTCCAACCGGACCCGCTGCTAAAACGACTCTTTCATAATCAAGTCCAGACATAAGAACATTTACTCCCTTACCTTCCTCCCCAAGAACATTTTCATAGGGAACTTCACAATTTTCGAAAATTAACTCTGACGTATTCGAACCACGCATTCCAAGTTTATCAAGTTTCTTTCCCGTAGAAAAACCTTCCATACCTTTTTCTATGAGAAAAGCAGTTATTCCCTTGGGACCTGCCGATACATCGGTTTTTCCATACACAACGAGTGTATCAGCATCAGGCCCATTGGTAATCCACATTTTTGATCCATTTAGTAAATAATAATCATTCCGCTTTTCTGCCTTTAACTTCATTGAAACAACATCAGAGCCAGCACTTGGCTCCGACATCGCAAGCGATCCTATATGTTCACCACTTATTAATTTTGGTAAATATTTATTTTTTTGTTGCTCGTTTCCCCATCTATAAATTTGGTTTATACACAAATTCGAGTGCGCTCCATATGACATTCCTATTGCCGCATTGGCTCTACTGATTTCCTCAACCGCTACACAATGGGCAAGATACCCCATATCCACACCGCCAAACTCTTCAGAGATTGTTATTCCATGCAAGCCTAAACTTCCCATCATCTCCCAAAGCTCCATGGGAAAGTCGTTGGACCTATCTACCTCTGCAGACTTTGGAGCAATTTCTTCTAGCGCAAATTTCCTTACAGTTTCTCTGAGCGCATCTATATCTTCCCCTAAGCCAAAATCCATTGTTGCATTAAACATCTTTACACTAGCCTCTATTTTGGTGCCATACGGATCGCACCATCCAACCGAATTGTCTCTCCGTTGAGCATACTATTTTCTACAATCTGAACACTTAAATCAGCAAATTCTGAGGGTGATCCCAGTCTCGGAGGAAAAGGAACCGATTTACCCAAGGCATCCTGAACATCCTCTGGTAAGCTTCGTAACATAGGCGTACTAAAGAGACCTGGCGCAATTGTAACAACCCTTATTCCATCCTGGGCTAAATCACGCGCCATTGGTAATGTCATTCCAACTACACCCCCCTTAGAGGCTGAGTAAGCAATCTGTCCGATTTGACCATCGAAGGCAGCAACTGATGCTGTATTAATAATAACGCCTTTTTCTTGATCATCGCTTAATGCCGCATTCTGCTCTGACATCCCCAAAGCACTTTGAGACGAAACGTTAAAAGTACCAATTAGATTTATACGTATTGTTTTATCAAATAATTCAAATTGATGGTTTCGACCCTTGGAAACTGTTTTTTGAGAAAAACCAATACCTGCACAATTCACGCAAACGCTTTCCTGCCCAATTCTCTCTCTTATTGAACTAAGGCCGTCCGTCACTGATTGAGGGTTAGATACATCCACTTTCTCAAAAGTAACTCCATGCTGACTGGCAACTTTTGACCCTTCCTCTTCATTCATATCGAAGACTGCAACTTTTGCTCCTAAAGAAACAAATTTTTCGACGACCGCTAAGCCTAGTCCAGACGCCCCTCCAGTAACTAATGCAGCAGTATTCTCTGAAATCTTCATGGTCTTTCTATAGCCATTGCTAGACCCTCACCACCGCCTAAACAAATAGCCGCAATACCTTTTTTCAAATTTCTCTTTTCTAATGCATTCAATAGGGTAACTAGAATTCTTGCTCCAGAAGCTCCTATTGGATGTCCCAAAGCACAAGCTCCACCGTTAACATTTATCTTTTCCCTAGGAATATTAAGCTCCTTCATAAATCCCATGGGCACAACAGCAAAGGCTTCATTAACCTCCCATAAATCAACCTCATTTGTTGACCACCCTATTTTCTCTAATAGATTTTTTGCAGCCGGAATAGGTGCTGTTGTAAACATGCCAGGCTTTTGAGCGTGAACGGTATGGCCCAAAATAGTAGCTCTTACAGGAAGCGACAGCTCTCCGGCTCTTTCTTCAGAACTAATTAAAAGCGCTGCTGCGCCATCGGAAATAGATGAAGAGTTAGCTGCCGTAACAGTTCCATCTTTTTTGAATGCTGGCTTCAAGTTTGGAATTTTCTCTGGTTGTGCATTTTTGGGCTGCTCATCATCTTTAATGGTAATCTCACCTTTTCTTGTTTTAATAGTGACGGGTGAAATTTCTTTCTCAAACGCGTTCTCTTTCTGAGCATTTAAAGCATTGTTCAAAGAACCAATTGCATACTCATCTTGCTGCTCCCTCGTAAATTGAAATAACTCAGCCGTATCCTCGGCGTAAGTTCCCATAAGCCTTCCCGGCTCATACGCATCTTCCAAACCGTCCAGAAACATATGATCGTACATTTGTTGGTGTCCAACCCGGGCTCCAGCTCTCATTTTTGGAGAAAGATACGGAGCATTAGTCATGCTCTCCATTCCTCCCGCTGCAATCAATTCGCTGGTCCCTGCTTTTATTTGATCATGCGCATAGATCACTGACTTTAATCCAGACCCACACATTTTATTTAACGTTACTGCAGGCACATTGTCAGAGAGTCCTGCATTAAACGAAGCCTGTCTGGCAGGAGCTTGTCCTTGACCTGCAGATAACACATTACCCATAATGACTTCATCTATGCTATCATTTTTTATACCTGCATTTTCTATAGCACCCTTTATTGCAGCGCCGCCCAATTCAGGTGCGGTTGCTTGGCTCAACTCCCCATGGAACCCTCCCATCGGTGTTCGTGAAGCTCCAACTATAACTACTTTTTTCATATAAACCCCCTATCTAATCAAATTTTCTTTGGTCGTCTATTACCTTTCCGTCATTGGGAAGAGTTCCCGGTGCACAAGTTTGCACATCACCCTTGAGCTTAAGCATCTCTTTTACGATAGAATCATAGTCCTTATTTACTTCCCCTTCAATCTCTAAAAGCACTGTCATTACGTCGTTGTTGTCACTCCTGGTCACATTTACTCTGGCCTTTCGAATTTCTGGAGATCTGGCAACCAAATCGGCCACTTGTTCTGGTCTTACGAACATTCCCTTTATTTTTGTTGTCTGATCTGCCCTTCCACGCCATCCCACAATTCGTACATTCGTACGACCGCACTCACTTTTTCCAGGCGCAAAGGCAGATAAATCTCCCGTCGCAAATCTAATCAGTGGATAGTCTCTATTAAGGGTTGTGACGAGGACCTCACCTATTTCACCCTCTTTTACAGGATCCCCAGTACCGGGCGTAACTATCTCAACTATTACCCCTTCATCTACAATCATGGGCGTATCCGCAATAGTCTCATAAGCTACATTTCCAAGATCAGCGGTACCATAATTCTGCAAACACAAAATTCCTCTGTCGTTGTAACTTTCCCTTGTTTTTGGAAAAAGAGGCCCTCCTCCTACTAGTGCCTTTTTTATTTTAGAGAGATCAAGTCCTAATTCATCTCCCTTATCTAATATGATTTGAAGGAAATCAGGAACTCCTATATAGGCGGTGACCCCTATCTCACTTGCAGCACGTGCTTGTAGCTCCGTTTGACCAGTTCCAGCTGGAAACACAGTTGCTCCAACGGCTAAAATACCTTGCTCACTAAGCATTCCAGCTGGGGTAAAATGATAAGAGAAACAATTTTGAACAATGTCACCTTTGCCGATACCTGCAGCATTAAGTGCTCTAGCAGAACGCCACCAATCTTTTTTAGTCATGCCAGGCTCATAAATAGGACCTGGTGATTGAAAAATCTGATTAAGATCAATAACAGGTCCAGCAATCAATCCCCCCAGTGGAGGATCTTCTGCCTGTAATTTTACAAGCTCGCTTTTTCTTAATACTGGTAATTTAGCTAAATCTTCTAATGAGCTAACATCGCGATAGTCAACATAGTTTAGAATCTTTTGAAATGCTTTAGAATTCTCTTTGGCATTCTGTATTTGCGATGGTAATTCTTTAGATAAATCAGCAATCCTCTCATCATCTGATCTTGTTTCTAAACTGTCGAAATATTTCGTCATACAAAGTCTATAGCCACCTTTTTCGCCGACGATAAGATCGAGTTTCTTTAAATGAGCTTCGGCCTTCCTCAGACATACCCAAATAAAACTCCTTAACATCGGGGTTTTCTCTCAATTCTTTGGCTGGACCATCCATCACGACACGCCCACTTTCTAATATGTACCCTTTATGCGCATACTTGAGAGCAACATTTGTATTTTGTTCCGCTAATAGAAAAGATACATTTTCTTTTTCATTTAATTGCTTAACAATTTCAAAAATTTCTTCAACCAGCTGAGGTGCAAGTCCCATGCTTGGTTCATCTAATAAAATAGTTTCTGGGGTAGACATTAGTGCCCGTCCTATAGCACACATTTGCTGCTCACCACCCGAGGTGTATCCCGCCAGTGATTTTCTTCTCTCTCTCAAACGAGGAAAATAATTATAGACAAGTTCGAGGCTGTCCTTTAGTTCGGAAGAGTTTATTTTACGAGTGTAGGCCCCAGTAAGTAGATTTTCTTCCACCGTAAGATGTTCAAAGCAATGACGCCCCTCCATAACTTGAATAACGCCCATTTTTACCATATCAGCGGGATTAAATTCCTTTATATTCTTGCCATTGTAGCTAATTGATCCTTTTGTAACCTCACCACGTTCAGACTTTAGTAAGTTGGATATTGATTTCAAAGTTGTGCTTTTACCCGCTCCGTTACCTCCCAAGAGGGCCGTAATGCCGCCTTTCTCGACCGACAGGCTAACCCCTCTCAAAACTAAAATGATGTTATTGTAGACTACCTCTATGTTACTTACATCTAGAACAGTTTCGGCACTTTTTTCATCAAACATTTCTTAACCCTTTTTTTAGAGCCCTGGCTCAAGTGAGCCAGGACCAAGATTCTAATGCTTAGTTACAGGTCTGAGTAGTCCAACCGGCATTATTTGACGCGTACTGAGCAGCAGCTTTTGTCAACATTTCTTGTGCAATATCCTTCATCGGATCAATCGCATCAGTGATTTTCACCCACTTTGATCCATCCCATTGCTGAATAAATGCTGCACCAGCTCCTTCGTGATCTTTACAAGATCCCACAATCGGAGCAACCATACCTGCAAAACCAAGTTCTTTTAGCCTTGCTTCATCAAGAACAAAGTTTTCAAGACCAATTCTCATGTCCTCTCCAGTAATTTCCTTTTTACCGGTAATATCTTGAGCAGTCTTAATGGCCTCCGCAATTAGAGCAGCATTCCACATTGCTCTATTATAAAGAACTGTGCCAGGGCCTTCGGAACCTGTCTTTGTCAAACCTTTGCTCACGACGTGCTTGATAACATCTTGAACAGCTGGAAAGTCAGTTCCTGTGGCGTTGAAAGTTGCACCTTTGTAACCTTTTCCTGCTTCTCCAATTGGTCCAAGGTCAACGTCTCCTGCAGACCACCAGTTGCCAACAAATCTGT
Source organism: uncultured Alphaproteobacteria bacterium (assembly GCA_902619165.1). Lineage (GTDB taxonomy): Bacteria > Pseudomonadota > Alphaproteobacteria > Rhodobacterales > Rhodobacteraceae > CACIJG01. Next base: position 94,323 of record CACNDI010000004.1, on the reverse strand, counting down.
CTAAGGGATATCTAGATTTAATCGCCGCTTTAACAGCAGTAGGATTCATAACACCCCAACCCCACATGATCATCCAGTCAGGCTTCTCTTTTCGAACTGTTAACCAGTGAGATGATTGATTTTGTGCATCCTTACCAGCAACAGGTAGCAAAAAGTATTCAAATCCAAACTTTGGCGCTAGTTGTTCCAAAACAGGGATAGGCTCACGTCCATATCCACTTTCTAAAAATATAAAGCCAATTTTCTGATCTTTTAAACCTGTCTGACTATCAATATACTTCAAAATTGATGTCATCTGCGAAAAGTAAGATGTTGGGTAATTGAAAGCCCAAGGGAAGGTTTCACCTTTTGCCGCTGCCGACAAACCGTACCCCATTGTAAGGATTGGTGTTTTGTCTTCAGGTGCCTTTGCCAAAATCTGAAGAGTAATACCGGTCGAGTTTGGTGTGTGCACTAAAGGATTTTTTCCTCTATACGATTCGTAACACTCGACGCCTTTTTCAGCTTTATACCCTGTTTCACATTCTTCTACTTTAATTTTTACTCCACCAATACCACCATCACGCTCATTAAGCATTGTTAGATAGTCTACAAAACCGTTAGCGTTTTGCGTACCGTTAGCCGCAAAAGGACCAACACGGTAGGTCATAACGGGCACTAGCAAGTCTCCAAAGCTCATACCCACTGTTGTAATTAAAGTACTTATAGCGACGAAAGCACTTATAATTGTTTTCTTCATAACGTTTTCTCCCAAATTTTGTGGCAAGCCACATTAATTTATGGACCTTGATTATAAACACAGAACGGCAAGGCCCATCATGCCAATCTATGCTTCTGCAAATTTTAATAGGGGAAGGGCCAAAGTCTTAGCTTTTGTTTAGCTATTTGCCAAATTCGAGCTAGCCCATGCGGCTCCACTATTAAAATCACGACCATCACTACACCTAAGAGTATTGTAGTGAAATTCTCCATCACAAATGCATCTATACCAAAGACAGATTTACCATACTCCTTAAGAATTACAGGTACAACCCACACCAATATAGCCCCAAAATAGCAGCCTGTTATCGACCCAAGTCCCCCAATAATCACCATAAATAAGTACGTGAAACTGTGGTTGATATCGAAGCTTTCGACTTCGGCGGCCCCAAGCCAAAAGAAAACCATCAATGCACCAGAAATACCGATATAAAAGGATGAAAATGCAAAAGCCGACAGTTTTGCCGTCAAAGGACGTACTCCAATTAGTTCGGCTGCTATATCCATGTCTCTTATCATCATCCAGGACCGACCGATCCTTCCTCTAATAACGTTAGACGCTAACCAAGTTAATACGACAAGAAATCCTAAACACACAAAATATCTTGTTAATGGCTCCGACTTTGCCCCGGTAAGCACAATACCGAACATCTCTTTATAAGGAACTTCTATCGCTCCACTGATATTGTAATTGTAGAGCCAGGGTATTCTTATGAAAGCCCACTCTAAGAAAAACTGCGCGGCCAGAGTTGCCACCATGAGATAAAAACCTTTAATCCGCAAAGAGGGAAGTCCAAATATAGTGCCTACAAATGCAGTCACGATCCCAGACAACACTACACATATCAACGCATTGAGGTCTGGGAAAATCGTCATTATCTTATAACAACTATAGGCTCCTACCCCCATAAAAGCAGCGGTTCCTAAAGAAATTTGCCCAGCAAAGCCTAGTAAAATATTCAAACCCAAAGTTGTTATGGTAAAAATAACCACCGGTATCATCACCGCGGACATAGTAAAATCCCAAGAAAGTCCGGGCAGACCAAATATTGGTATTAGAACAAAAGCTAAAAGCGCCGCAATTGCTATACCTATTTTATCCTCAAATATCGGAAATGCAGCTAATTCTTCTTTATATTTTGATTTAAATTGACCTGTTTCTCTAAAATACATTGATCAAACCCTCTCTATAATCTTGTCTCCAAACAAACCCTGTGGCTTGAACAAGAGAAATCCAAGTGCAATGAAGTACGCAAACCAACCTTCTACACCACTGCCAAGCAGAGGCCCCCAGTAAATTTCAAACATCTTCTCACCTATGCCTATCATTAGTCCACCAACAATAGCACCAGGAACAGACGTAAACCCTCCAATGATAAGCACTGGCAATGCTTTGAACCCTATTATTTGTAAGGCGAAAGACACATCGGATCTAGCACCCCAAAATATTCCAGTTACCAGAGCTACGACACCAGCAACGAACCAAACAATGACCCAAATCTGGTTCAAAGAAATGCCCACGGAAAGCGCTGCTTGGTGATCATCGGCTACCGCTCTTAACCCTCTACCAATCTTTGTACGACTAAAAAATAGACCCAAGCAAACGATAAGTAGAACAGCAACCACGGCTGCTGAAATATCTAGAAGCTCAAAGTAAACTCCCCCACCAAACATTGGCCATTCAACACTTCCAACGGGGAAACCCAACTCTTTATGTATCATTGAACTGGGGCGTCCACCAAAGATCCATTGAGCAGCTCCGATTATGATGAAACTCAGAGCAACTGTTGACATAAAAAGGATGTTTCCATCTGTATTTACCAGTTTCCGCAATATTAATCGCTCAATTAACCAGGCAAGCGCATAAAACATGATCAAAACAAGCACTACACTTATCCAAGCGGGAACTCCCATTTTGTAAAAGCTTATCAAAGCTAAGGCTGCCAAAACTACCAATATTGGCTGCGCAAAATTAAAAACACCTGAAGCTTTGAATATCAACACAAATCCTAGCGCTATCAGACCGTATAAAGTCCCACTCACAAAACCATCCCATAGGGCCTGAAAAAACAAATCGGGTAATCCAATCATTTCGGCGAATGGAGTTATAAAAATTCCTGTTAATAGATCCATCAGTGTGCCACTCCTAAATATGCGTCAATAACGGCTTGGTTAGATTGAACCTCTTTTGGTGTGCCGTCAGCAAGCATCTTTCCATAGTCTAATACAACTACTCGGTCAGCTAGATCCATGACAACTGCCATATCGTGTTCGATCAAAGCTATGGTTGTTCCAAATTCCTCGTTTACATCAATGATAAAACGGGACATATCCTGCTTTTCTTCAACGTTCATCCCAGCCATTGGTTCGTCTAAAAGTAATAACTCAGGCTCCATTGCCAGTGCTCTTGCTAACTCAACCCTCTTTTGCAGTCCGTATGGAAGGGACCCTACGGGTGATTTCCTAATGTGGTTGATTTCGAGAAAATCTATAATTTCTTCACACCGTTTTCGATGCTCAACCTCTTCCTCAATTGCAGGACCGTATCTAAAAAGCTGCCAAAAGAAATTCTTGTTCATTTGTAATTGTCTACCCGTCATAACATTCTCTATAGTCGTCATACCTTTGAATAAGGCGATATTTTGAAAGGTTCTTGCTATCCCGGTTTTAGCTACCTCATATGGCTCCATGGAGGGTCTTTTCTCACCTCGGAACCAAATTTCTCCTTCTTGAGGATGGTAAAAACCATTTATTACATTCAACATCGAAGACTTGCCTGCTCCGTTTGGACCGATTATAGCTCTTATTTCTCCCTCTTGGATATCGAAAGAAACATCTTGAATAGCAATAACACCACCAAATCTTAGGTTGATGTTTTTTACTTCCATCATTACCTTTTTTTGTTCATTAACCATCCTAAATAAAATCCTTTAATTTTGTTGTATTAAGCGGCGTTTTCGCTTTGTTGTTGCAGTTCATACAGCGTGGCGTCCACTATACCCAAAGTAGCCTCCAGATAGCCTTTACGACCATCCTCATAAGTCACTTCTGTCTTTGTAGCTATTGAAGTTTTGTCAGAGTATAAAGCTGATACTAGATCAGAATATTTTTCAGCAACAAACGATCGTTTTACTTTTCTTGTCCTAGTTATTTCTCCATCATCGGGGTCCAATTCTTTATGAAGAACAAGAAAGCGCCTTATCTGGCATCCTGACATCATAGAGTCCTTGGCTAGGTCCATATTAACGGCTTCAACATGCTCTTTTAATATCTTACCAACCTCTCCGTTGGCAGCTAGCTCCTGATACGACGCATAAGAAATGTTGTTTCTTTCAGCCCAGTTACCAACAGCCGTCAAGTCGATATTAAGGAAAGCAACGCAATTTTCTTTACCGTCACCGAAGAGGACAGCCTCCAATATATTTGGAAAAAATTTCAATTTATTTTCCACATATTTAGGTGCAAAGAGAGCACCTGATTTTAGCTTACCAACATCTTTTGCTCTATCTATTATACGCAACTGACCTGTCTCATCATCCATGTAGCCAGCATCTCCAGTCGCTACCCATCCATCTTTATCTTTTGTTTCAGTCGTAGCTTTCGGGTTTTTGTAATACTCTTTAAAAGTACCGGGAGCTCTATACAAAACTTCGCCACTATCTGCTATTTTGAGCTCTACCCCTTTCAACGGTTTGCCCACTGTATCTGAATACACCTCATCGTTACCCTGCATTGTAAGGAACACCGAAGCCTCAGTTTGACCATAAAGCTGCTTAAGGTTTATGCCAAGAGACCGGTAGAAATCAAATAGCTCTGAACTGATCGCTTCCCCCGCTGTGTAAGCAATTCTGACGTTGGACATTCCCAGCATATTTTTTAAGGGACCAAAAATAATAAGGTTTCCTAAAGAGTATTTTAATCTATCCCAAATTCTTACAGGCTTTTTTTCCATTATATCTTTACCAACCTTTGACGCAGTGTCCATGAAGTAATGAAAAGCCATTTTTTTTATTGGGCTTGCATCTTCAATTCTTATATAGACTGAAGTTTTTAACCTCTCCCATAATGGCGGTGGTCCAAAAAAGAAAGATGGCCCTATTTCCCGCAAATCCGGCTGCATAGTATCAGGACCTTCTGGGCAGTTTATGCATCCACCTGCCGCCATTCCAAGTCCTACAGAAATCATGAAATCTCCTACCCACGCCATAGGTAAATAACTTAAAATCGAGTCTCTGTTGTTGAATTGGTCGAATTCTACAGCGGCCATTGAAGCACCAATTATCGATTTATGCGTTTGAACTACGCCTTTTGATTTTCCTGTTGTTCCGGAGGTATAGCAAAGGACACATGTCGTATCACCATTGATTTTTGCTATTCTACTTTCTAACTGATTCGTAAGTTGTCCAGCATCGTTTTCACCTCTTTTTATTATAGAGTCAAAATCATGCAACTTTGTTTTATCGTATTTACGTAATCCTTTGGGATCCACATATACGATATCTTTGAAACCCTTTAAGCTACCAGATATTTCATATATCTTGTCAACTTGCTCCTGATCACCGACAATTGCATAAGTCGCGTTACAATGTGTTAAGATGTACTCCATCTCTTCAGCAACGGCATCTTGGTACACGGGTACAGGCACAGCGCCAATGTGCTGAATAGCAAGAAGAGACCAATACAGATATGGTCTATTCCGCCCAATAACGGCAACATGATCCCCTTCTTTAGTTCCTAAGTCTATCAGCCCTTTGGCCAGATTCATGACTTCTGAACTTGCTTCTTTCCAGGTCCAGGTCTGCCATATTCCTAAATCTTTTTCTCTGTAGGCCGGTGAGTCGCCAAACTCTGCTACATTTCTTTCCAAAAGTTTAGGCATGGTATCTAGAGCAACGTCACTAGATTGCATGATTCCTCCCAATTATATTTTTTATTTTAAGTTTAGGTAAATTTTTTTGATAAAACAACTATCTAATTTTTGTTGTGACAAAACTACGCAATTTTGTTTAAAGCGTTCGAAATGCTATTATCTAACCAACGCCGCTCTAAAATCATTCAGGTTTATGCCCGTTGGCCCAGTGCAAAACAATGTATTTAATTTCCTATGAATATTAAAGGAGTCATAAAGCTCTAAGGGATCTTCGTTGGGGTAAAATTTTTGTGCTGAGCAATAAGTTGAGCCATCGATAATCGCGCCCGCGTTATCTCCATTCCCATCAATTCCATCAGTATCAGCTGACAAAACGGTTACCCCCTTCATACCATCGATCTCTTTAGATAGCGCTAAAGAAAACTGTGAATTCCTGCCCCCCTTACCGTAATTAGCTGGAAGTTTTATTTCTACCTCACCTCCAGAGAGAATAACTACTGGCCTTTTAATTGAACTATCAGGATTGGAAACATCCATAATGGCATTCTTATAAAGTCTAGTTAGTGACTTTACATCTCCTTCGAATTCAGTAGAAAGCACAATAGTATTTAGTCCATGTACTCGTTCAATATAGTTAGTGGCTTCTTCAAAAAGTATTTTGCTGGAACTTAAACAAAATGAATTATGAATGTTAACACATGTACTAACATCGGTATTCGAACTTAATATTTTGTTTATATACTTTTCAATTTTGAAACCAAATTTTGGTGTTTTTGGGTTAAGTAATCTAGTGCTAGGTATAAGGGTTGGGCCACTTCCCACCAGGGTTATGTCATCTCCCGGAATATCAGAGACTACTAGGTTGATTATAGGACATGGGTAAGCCATTTGGGCTAGCTTTCCCGCTTTTATTTGAGAAAAAGCGCCTCTGTAAACATTCATGTCCTTGATTGAAAGTCCCGATTTTAATAATACTTTATTGAGACGTATCTCGTCGTCGAGGTTGAATCCTTCTGGGGGATATGGGAGCAATGCCGAGGCCCCACCAGAAATACAGAAAATCATTAGGTCATCCTTGCCGAGCCTTTTGGCTTCTTTTGATAAATATTTTGACGCCTCTAAACCAGAAATTGATGGAACCGGGTGAGAAGCTTTGAAGACCTTAAATCCTATATCTTCACACCACTCATTCTCTGGAAGTACTACCAATCCCTCAGATGGGCCTGAATAATGTTCTAAAAATGCTTTTGCGTGTCTTCCAGCACCTTTACCAACGGCAACGAAAAACACCCTACCTATTGGTTTTTTAAATTCAATTTGTTTTAATTTTGCCAAGGGGTCTGCAAGTTGGAGGGAATTAAAAAAAATGTCTTTTAGAATTTCTATATCACTTAGATTATTTTTTTCTCCAACCACCGGAACCAATTATTTTTTTCTTAATATTTTGGTAATAGATTTTTTAAACATGTTGGCCACCATTAATTTCTATTTCTGCCCCCGAAACGTAACTTGCTTCTTTTGAGCATAGATAAAAAATAGTGTCGGCTACTTCTTCTGGTAAGCCAAGACGTTTCATGGGAATATCTGCAACTATTTTTTCTGTGCCTTCACTCAAAATAGCAGTCTTTACCTCCCCAGGCGCGATGGCATTTACACGAACACCTAACGGGCCAAAATCTTTTGACATTTCTCGCGTTAACGCTCCCAACGCTGCTTTAGATGTCGCGTAGGCAGCTCCAGCAAAAGGGTGAACCCTACTCCCCGCAATTGATGTCACATTGACAATCGCCCCTTTCGCCCGTAACAATTCTTCCTTCAATCCTCTTGCTAAAATTACCGAGGCAAAAAAGTTAACATGAAAAACCTTTCCCCATATACTAAGGTCCGTACCTAGAGTGTCTAACCTTTCTCCGTTCTCGCCTTTGGGGGATATTCCAGCATTGTTTACGAGCGCATGCAATTTACCATTAAGTCGTTTTTTGACCTCATCTATAGCCTCGAGCGTGTTGTTTGGATTCGATAGATCGACTTGAACATGGTTCGCCTCACCCCCAGGCCAGGGACATTTTGTGTCAAAAGCCTGCCTGGAACACGTAATTACGCGCCACTTCGCTTCAGAAAACTTTCGAACGGTGGCGTGGCCTATTCCTCTACTCGCACCCGTCAACAATATTATTTTTTGTTCTGGATCACCAAACATCCTTTAATAGCCTCAAAAAGTTATGTCAATTCCGATCAATTTAGTCAGATTTTAGCATTTTCAGTTTGTCGTTTCAAGAATATCATAAAATTTGAAAATCAATTCTTGCTAAAACACTGTCAATTTTATCGAACATTTCATGAATTTGACTTTCTTCAATAATTAAAGGTGGACAGAACGCTAAACTATCACCTGGAAGTGACCTTAAAATAACACCTGCTTCTTGAATTTTTTGCTGTATCTTTGCAGCGACTTTTCTACTGGGGTCAGGTTTATTATTTGAGTGTGGCTCGGAGACAAATTCTATTGCACCAATTAAACCAATAGCCCTTGCATCTCCAACAAAGTCATATTTTTTAAAGCTTTTCACTCTTTCGATAAAACTTTTTTCCATATTCCTCACATGTTCCACAATTTTTTTCTCTTCATAAATTTCAAGTGTTCTAAGAGCCACTGCAGCCGACATAGGGTGCGCAGAATATGTAAACCCATGCCCAAAAATACCGAGTTCGTTTGCCTGATTTTCAATTTTAGTAACAATAGTCTCGTTAATGAGCAAGGCTGATATTGGCGCATAAGCACCTGATAAAGCTTTGGCACAAGTTAAAATATCAGGTTTTAAATCAAATGTTTCTGAGCCCCACATATTACCCGTTCTACCGAATCCGCAGATCACTTCATCTGCAATAAAAAGCACATCATATTTTTTCAGCAATGCCTGTACCTTAGTAAAATAAGTTTGAGGAGGAATAATAACACCACCGGCTCCCATGACAGGCTCTGCGATAAACGCCCCAATAGAATCAGGACCTTCTTCAAGGATGAGTTCCTCTAGATTATTTAACATTCTGTCTACAAAATTTTGCTCAGACTCGCCTTGAAGCTTTTCTATAAAATAATGCGGACATGAGGTGTGCCTAACAAAGTCTAAGGGTAAACCAAACCCGTCTTGAGCATAAGGTAGTCCTGTTAAACTTCCTGCAACCATAGTTACTCCATGATAACCCCTTTTTCGACTAATGATTTTTCTCTTTTCAGGTCGGCCTAGAGCGTTTTGATAGTACCAGACAACTTTGATCGCAGTATCATTAGCTTCAGAGCCTGAATTACAAAAGAAGACTTTATCTAATCCTTCTGGAGCTATTCCAACAAGTTTTTCAGCCAAGTTAGCAGCGACTTCCGGCACTTTACCCGCGAAACTATGATAAAAAGGGAGCTTTTCCATTTGCTTGGTTGCGGCTTCAACTAAGTCTTTATTATTAAACCCAAGTGACGCACACCACAAACCACTCATGCCTTCTATAAATTTAGTATTGGAATTATCGTAAACATATATACCTTCTCCCTCGCAAATTACATGTGGCCCCGAATCTCTTAAAACTTGGGGGTTAGTGTAAGGATGGAAATGATTTTCGATATCCTTAGCCTCAATCGAATTGACTATTTTGTTCATAGGATGCCCTCCAGCGCAAGATGTATTAAAAATAAGCTTAACAGAACATTTCTGTTCTTAAAGATTTTATATTGAACTTCCAAAAATTAGAATCTAATGCTTTACTAACTCTGGAAGAACTTTTTTAACAAGCCTTTTAATTTTGAGGAGGATTTACGTAGCATGAATATAATAAAAGGTTTTCTTTTTTTTCAAATATTTTTTATCTCTACGTTTTTAAGCGTAGCCCAGGCGCATGATTCATCAGATAAAGTATTAGCGAAAAAAATTTTTGGGAATTTCATAACACCGACACAACTAAGGTCTGAGAGCTTAGGTAAGTATAATAAGGGCTGTCTCAATGGCGGCGTTGAACTACCAATCAAGGGAGAAACATGGCAACACATAAACTCAAAAAGGGGCCGCAATTGGGGACACCCAAGTCTAATCAATTTTACAAAGGACCTTTCTCAAAAAGTCGCAGATTTTGGATGGATGGGATTATATATAGGCGATCTTGGCAATCCAAGAGGTGGGCCTACCCCTTATGGCCATGCCGCTCACCAAGTAGGCTTAGAGGTAGATATAAAATTTAGAAAACCCGCGAGTCTGGACCTATCTGTGAAAGACAGTCATAATGACCAAAGGTACGGAAAACCTTTTTTTAAAGAGCTGAATGTCGTATCAAAAAATCAAACAGCTGTTAACTCTAATTGGACTAAAGAACATATGAACATTTTAAAAGCTGCGGCGCAAGACGAGAGAGTAAATAAGATTTTTGTTAACGCAGCAATAAAAGTTTGGATGTGTAAAAATGCAGGAGCAGAAGACAGATCTTGGCTAATGAAAATACGGCCTGAGAGAGGTCATAGTGAGCATTTTCATGTTAGGCTGAAGTGTCCGGAGGGATCTCCAGATTGCATTGACACACCGCTCTGGAATAAGTATAAAAATGTCGATGGTTGCGATAAGCAATTGGCTTGGTGGGTCACAGATAGGCTTAAACCAAAGAAGAAAATCATAACGAAGACTGTTAAAATCAAGAAAAAATATAAATGTGCTCACGCAAGATGCTACTTGCCTGAAGATCTGCCAAAAGCTTGTCTTAAAACTATGCACATTGAAAATTAGAATTAAATTTAGTTTCCGCAAAGATTTTGCAGACCTTTTTCTCTTAATAAAAGAACTGGAGAAAAACTTCGATTTGTTTCTTGTTCGTAAAGCTTATCAACTATTTCTACAAGATCTGAAACCCTAGTAATACGATTGTTACTACAATTATCACTATACTTTTCTCCAAGCTCTTTTCCAAAAAAAGCTATATAAGTATCCCATAAACCGGTAATGTACGCTGATTTAGAGGCAACACTCAGTGTTTTCCAGTTACCATAATTCTCTACGACGACGTAAGGTCCAGCAGTAAAGCAGAAAAAAAACGTTAGGATGAAAAGCTTAAAAACTGGTGATTTATTTCGCAACTGCCTTATCAGTCAAAGGGTATATTGAATTATCTTCTCTGCTTTCGCTCTCATCAGCTTTCCGTTGCGGTTTAGCCATTCTTATTACCTTACCGTTAAAGTTTGCACCAGTCTCAATTGAAATTTCGCTGTGTTCGATATCCCCTTTAACTGTAGACCCAGCATCTAATTTAACGGTATCGGATCGAATAAATCCCGTAAAGTTTCCCTGAACAGTAATTGCTTTAACAAAAATTTTACCGTCCACCTTTGCACTTGGTCCTAAAGTTAGATTATCCCCCAAAATGTCACCTGAGGCTTTACCCTCAATCAATAGTTCCCCTTTAAAGTCAATCTTCCCTTTTATCACAGTATCTGAAGAGATCACTGAACTGGAATTTGTAAAATTATTCATTATTTCATACCTAATGTGTCAAGAGCAAAAATACACTAAAACTATTTTAAATCAAGGCTAATAGGAAATAAAAGCTAGTTACAATTATATTTTATCAGTTCTTCGTCTTCTCGAGCTAAGTTCGTAGGCGCTGTGGACCTGTTTTGTAATCTCGTTGATTTCCTTTATTGTGACTTTCATAGCTGGGACGCCCAATTTTTTTGCAGCTAATCTTCTAAAAGCACCATAACTATCATAAATCTGTATAAGCTTCTCAAACTCATCTATTAAGTGATTTGCTTCAAGATCATTTTTTGCTAACCCTTTTATATTCGCATCCTCGATCTTTTGTCGTTGTCTGTCTTGTCCCGGTGCAAATATTTTCAACATTTCTTGAATATGAGATACATACTTTTGAGACCTAACAGCATTCCAGACTGCTTTTTCACCATTGCCAGAATTTAGGGCGGTAATTGCTGTCATTGCATAAATTTGAGCTCTCTGAGCATAGCTTAGCACTCTATTAGTGTGTTCGTCATATTCAGAATTTTCTAAGTTTGAATTGTTGTAAACCATCGAGGCTAAGTCAGAAGTATACTCCTTTCTTGACCATTCCTTCAGGTTCGGTGAGATCGGATTTTCTTTTAAAGCACAACAAAACTTGATTATATCATAGAGATCCTTTGAGCCCTCTTCGAGAAACTCCGTCTCAAGTTTAACATCTTTATTGAATAAAAGATCGCTTTTTGACGTTTTTTGATAAACCACTTCGTTCATTATGTCTTTCTTTGACAGCTTTTGATTCTATTTATTATTAATACAAATTTCTGCAATCTGCATACCATTTCAAGTTTTTTTTTAATTATTTGCCACGAGATATTTTTTTGTGTAGTAGAAACACATGGAATAAAAATGTTGACTTCTTCATCAAGGTCTATGTTACAATGCAAAATGACGTTACGTAAACTGAAACTGGGAAAATTTATATGTCAAGTAGAGGCAGCCACCAAAATAAATGTAGTATTGCAACAGCCCTATCAATTTTAGGAGACAAATGGACACTCTTGATTGCAAGAGATATAATGATGGGCAATCAAAACTTTGAATCTATTCAAAATAATCTCAATATCTCCAGAAACCTATTGACGGAGAGATTAAAGTCTATGGCAAGCAAAAAGTTGATTAGGCGTTATGTGCCGGATAACAAAAAGAGGGCCAGGTACGTTCCCACAGAAAGATGCAAAGATCTATTGAAAGTTTTTCTTTCTCTCTCTTTGTGGGCAGATCGATGGGTTCCTGACACAAGACGTCCAAAAATGTCGGGAGTGATCAATGAAAAAGTTACGGAGATCGGTCTACAAGTGATTCCGTCTAATAAAGAAGAAGAGAACAAGAATATAAAACTTTCTAAACTAATTGCCAATTAGCATCGCTCATTTTCGACCATTTTTCGATTATGCTCTGTTAACAATCTCGACGATAGATAGCATACCGACGTTTTAATAGTTTCAGCATTGAAAGATGTAAAAGCTCTACTATTTCTATCTAAAATAAATATCTCCCATATAAGGAAAAATTAGAGGCAATGGAAGATCACATTGTGAAAATAAAGGATGTTTCAAAAAAATTTGTTACAAACTCAGGATCCCTCGAGCTTTTTACCGATGTAAATATCAACTTTAGCTCTTCCACCAGCTACGCCCTTATAGGTGAGAGTGGCGTCGGAAAGTCAACACTTTTGCATATCGCTTCTGGGCTGGAGAGACCTTCTACCGGTGAGGTTTTGTTTGGGACGCAAAACTTTTGGGATCTTAAACCATCTAATCAAGCTTTATTGAGACTTAACGAGACAGCGATTATATTCCAACAATATAACTTGATCCCATGTCTCTCTGTTAAAGAGAATATTGAATTCCAATCTAGGATTAATAAGAAGCATAATAACGAATATATCAAAGCAATCATTGACGATCTCCAAATTGCCAGATTACTGGAAGAGTGGCCAGAAAATCTTTCTGGAGGAGAACAACAAAGGGTAGCTATAGCAAGAGCATTAGCTGCTCAACCAAAGATTTTATTTGCGGATGAACCCACTGGTAGCTTGGATGAAAGGAATTCAAAAATTGTTTTAGATATGCTTTTGAACATAAATCGAAAGTATAACACCAGCCTAGTAGTGATAACGCACTCAATTGCTATCGCCTCAAAATTAGAGGTGTGCCTAGAGCTTAAATCAAAAAAAATATCAAAGAAATGAACCAATTTTTTTTAGTACTTAGAGTAATTGTCGCGAATTGGAAAAAAGCAAAAGGGCAACTCTTTTTCACTATTTTAGGTATAGCGATAGCTTCAACTCTTTGGTCGAGCATAGACATTGTGAACAATCAAACCATAAAAGCACAAAAACGATCGATCGATCTCCTACAAACGGCTTTCAAGCCTATAATTATTGATAGGGAATTACCTTATGTAAGTGAGAACGATTATGTTAGATTGCGCCTCAATGGATGGCTTGTAAACCCAGTGATACGAGCACCTTTAAAAAATACAAAGATTATTGTTGTGGGCATCGATCTTTTAACAGATGGAAAAAAAATACTACCTAGTGGAAAAAATCTTGCTGATACAAATTTTTTAGAAATGCACGCAAATGACAAAGCCATATTATATGGCTCTGGTAAAACTTTTGAGAAGATTACAAATCACCTTTCAAATTTTACTGGGGTAGAACTCGCTCATTTACCCGAAGATATTTTAATAGGTGATATTACTTCGGTCCAAAGTCTACTGAATATGGAAGGAAGATTTACATATTTTGAGTATATAAATAAAAGCTTGAACACTCTTGATAAGCTCCCACTTAAAAATTTAATGTTGATCGACGATAATAGTGCTAGAGAATTCAGATTTATCTCCGAAAGCTTTACATTTAACATTAGAGCATTCGGATTTCTCTCCTTTTTTGTAGGAATGTTTATTGTATATACCAGCGTCGGTATGGCATATGACCAGCGCAGACCCACCGTAAAAATTTTGAAGACGATAGGGATTGGGAGGACTCTGATCAATTTGACACTTGTGACAGAGTTACTTTTTATTTCATTATTTTCTGGTTCCATTGGAGCATTTGGCGGTTTTCTGCTAGCCCGAGAACTTCTTCCGGATATAAATAACACAGTCTCAAATATTTATAATAGTCCCGTAGATGGAAAAATTGACTTATCAATTAGTTGGTTCTTTTATAGTGTATTGATATCAGGACTAGGCACTTTATTAGCTTGCTCTAGGGCGCTGTTAAGGCTTGATAATCTAAGACCAGTAGCGCCAACTGGTTATAAAAAATCCCACTCGAGGAAAAAGCTCTCTATCATTATTTATGCAATGCTTTTACCTTTAACTTTCAGTTTTTACTATTTATCAATAAGTTCAAATATAAAAATTGCCAACTTCCTATTTTTGGGATCGGTAATTGTTGTTGGTTGTATTTTGCTACCTTTACTTATTAAACTTTTTTTGTTTTTCACCGCCAGCAAACTACCGGCACGATTTGCACTATCTTTTTGGCTGCTCAGAGATACTCAAAAATTTGGTACACTTCTTTTTGCAGGCTACATTGCTTTTTTCTTAGCTCTATCAATAAATGTTGGAGTTCACGGAATGGTAACAAGCTTCAAATCAACTTTTGTCGAGTGGCTGGAGGATAGGATCTTCGCTGACTATTATATCAATATAGCGAATGAAGGTCAGCTCAATGAAATAAAAGATGTGGTTAAAAAATATAATGGAGAGGCTTATCCTATTATAAAGAATAAAGGTAGATATAATAATAGGGCTGTCGAGATCTATGGGTTCAATCCCTCCTCTGTTTATGAAGAAAATTGGCCTTTATTAGACAAAAAAAGAAATGCGTGGAACAGTATCAGAAATGGGGAGGTAATCTTTGTTAGCGAACAATTATCTATCCGAGAAAAAATAAAATTAGACGATTTTTTAGAATTAGAGATTAATGACAAAAAGATTCGTATCCAGGTTGGTGGAATTTACGCAGATTATGGAAACCCAAATAATCAGTTAATGATGCAGCTTAAACTTTTTAGAACATTTTTTTCATCTCAAATTCCGAGCACCATCGCAGTTAAACTTGACGAACCCAATCGTTTAGATTTTTTCAATGAGTTGTCATCAAATATTGCGATTAATTCAGAAGCAATTATCAATCCTCAACAAGTGCGACAAATTTCTCTAGGGATCTTTGACAATACTTTCAAGATAAGTTTTCAACTCGCCTTAATAACTTTATTTGTGGCAGCGTTCACGCTCTATACCAATCTAATGAGTATAAATAAATTGAGAAAAAAAGATCTCCTACCGGTCTATCTTATTGGCTTTTCTGTAAATCAGGTTATACGCTTGGAGCTATTGAAGATCTTCATTTTGACCAATATGGTCTGTTTCCTTTCGATTGGAATGGGTGTAATGATCGCTTTTATATTGTCGGAGGTAATAAACCCAAATTTTTTTGGATGGATGATTCCAATACAAGTTTTCCCAAAATACTGGCTACAAATCTGGATTATTGCCACTTTGGCTTCAGTTGTCTCCACTATTTTATCTGTTAGAATGTCAAATGTGAAAACGCAATCAAATTTTGATAGAAAAATATATAGACCATTATGAGCCGCAAGATATTAGTATGTCTGTTTTGTTTTTTGCTTTTTGGTTATAACTCATTGGCTGATGAACATACTAATGAATTTAATTTAGCAGATCCGGACTATCAGATTACTTTTCCAAGGGATCATGGCCCACATAAAAACTTTAGAATTGAATGGTGGTACTTGACTTCAAATCTAAAGTCCGAATCAATAGAAAATTTGGGTATACAATGGACCTTGTTTAAGAGTAATCTCACACCAACATCGAGCAAAAAACCTAATCACCTAAATGGCTTTTGGATGGCTCATAGCGCCATAACTACAGATACACTGCATTATTTTGAAGAACGTTTTGCACGTGAAGAAAGTGATCAAGCAGGTGTTAATCTGAACCCTTTTAAAGCCTGGATAGATAATTGGAGCATTACAGGAGACGATCATTTAGAAACTATAGAATTAGAATCTAGCGGCGTAGACTTCGCCTTCTCGTTAAAATTTTCGACTAAAATTAAACCAGTTCTACAAGGTAATGCCGGTTATAGCAAAAAATCTCAAACAACTGCAGCTTCCCACTATTATAGTCAACCTTTCTATAATGTAGAAGGGTGGGTTACTTTGAATGGAGAGCGCCATTTCGTAGAGGGAGTAGGTTGGTTAGATCGTGAATGGTCAAGTAATCTTCTAAACAAAAGCCAACTCGGTTGGGATTGGTTTTCTTTACATCTCAATAACGGAGAGAAAGTGATGCTTTTCAAGGTACGACATGCTTCTGGCAATGATTTTCTATCTGGATCATGGATTAACCAGGATGGAACTCAAAAGCAGCTTAATGATTCTGAAATCAAAATTGAGGAAACTGCTTATTCAACCGTTAAGGGCAAAAAAATTCCTACCAAATGGAAAATCTCTTTTCTTGGCAAAAATCGCCTAACTATCAATACCAAGGCTCTAAATATTAACTCTTGGATGGGCACCAGCTTCCCTTACTGGGAGGGACCAATTTCATTTAGTGGTGATTTATCGGGGGTCGGTTATTTAGAGATGACGGGCTATTAAAGATGCTACGCTGCTTTTCCATCTAAAACCTTATCCACCTTCTCTTGAGCCTTTTTTTCTCCAACACCGTCTACTGCGGCGATCTCTCTTGTTAATCGTTCTAGAGCAGCTTCGTAGAGTTGCCTTTCTGAATAAGATTGTTCCCTTTGTTCATCGTTTCGATGCAGGTCTCTTACTACTTCTGCAATTTGAATAAGCTCACCAGAATTTATTTTCTGTTCGTAATCTTGTGCGCGTCTGGACCACATTGCACGTTTGACCTTTGCTTTACCACCAATTACCTCTAGTGCCTTCCCAATGATGTTTGGGCTTGACAACTTCCGCATACCAGTGGATTCTATTTTATCTTTGGGGACCTTTAAAGTCATTTTATCCTTATCAAATGTTATAACATACATTTTTAGCTCAAAGCCCGCAATATTCTGTATTTCTTCGTCAACAATCTGCCCTACCCCATGAGAGGGATAAACCACAAAATCATCTATTTTAAAATCTACACTTGATACGTTTTTATCCATGAATATCCACCTTTAAATTAACAAGACGACTTACCATAGTTAAACAAAAATAGCTACTTAAAAGTTAATCTCCTTCTCCAGCTTTTTCGGAGAAGAATTTTTCAAATTTGCCTGACTCACCTTCCATTTTGTCTGCATCTGGCAATGGTTCTCTTCTAATTGTAATATTTGGCCACTGCTCGGAATATTTTCTATTAAATTCGACCCATTCAGCAGCATCGGGTTCCGTGTCAGGCTTGATGGCATCTGCTGGACACTCTGGTTCGCAAACGCCACAGTCAATGCATTCATCGGGGTGAATTACAAGCATATTTTCACCTTCATAAAAGCAATCTACTGGGCAGACATCGACGCAGTCAGTATATTTACAACCTATGCACTTATCGTTGACTATGTAGGTCAATCGGTTCTCCTTACAACTCGTGATATTATAATAGGATTTAATTATCGGAAAGAAAGTGTAATTTTTCCTTGAGTGCCTTTAAATTTCTTCTTATCTTTTTATCAGGTTTATATCTTGTTCGGGCTTGAAAAAATTTTGCGCCTTCCTGGCTATCTTCGAATATTATTTTGTAGAAGTTTTTAGATTTTGCGGAAGAAACTCTTTTTACAGCTAACTCTTCGACTAAGACTGTTTTTCTAACAAAGTTTTGTTCAATAACCAATTGACTATGTAAATTTATTAAAGAGGCTGGCTTTGTTTTGGCTTTCCCAGATAGACGCACCATACCTTTTTTAATATTTAATGCTGCTATATTTCTTGTTTTGTAGAACCTTGCCGCCCACAGCCATAAATCCAAACGACACTGGGATAAAGGTGGTTTTTCAGATAGGCTCAATTTTTTATTAAAACCTTTAATAAAGAAAAGGGCGAGTCATTTGTTGGGAGTTGTTTCTTTGCCCTATTCTTTTTTCTATTTTGCTTCGTTTTTTTAAATGTTTCAGCAGCTGACATTAATTTTTCTCTTTTGTTTAGTAACTGTTTTTTAAACAAAACCTTGTAGTGCTCATCATTCTTCTCAAAAGTTATAATCTCATTACCTTTTTCTATTTTCTCATGTTTGATCTCAAATCGAAGGCTTCTAATAAGCTCTGTAAATTTTTCTAACCCTAATCCAGTAATCGATAACATAGCTGGTTGAATTACTATCCACTCATCTTTGGAATACTCTTTGATCATAAAAAATAGTCTTTCAAGCATGTCTATTCTTATAGCCCTATTGCCTGCCACAAAAAAGCCTGCAACCAAATATTGTTTCTTGGATATATGTTTGTCGTATTCAACTGTAACCAGACCAGCTGGGGGGTGAAATAATGAGGGCTCAGGGATAGCAAAGAAAACATTAAATAGAGCACTTCTTAAACTTGAGGCTTCTGGTTTAAGAAGCGTTGTATCATATATTGTCTTATACCCAAACCTTATGCCAAAATTTCTTAGTTTAGCTTTGCTCTCGTTATCAATGCTATTGAATTGCTCCATAACCTCAGATTTCATAAGAACACCCAAATTATTAACAAAAATATGTGCAAACCCAGCTGCACCTCCCCTAAATTTATTATCATTGGCAAGAGTCAAAAGATTAGGCATCAGTGTCTTAACCTTATTTGCAATAAAAATGTCGAGTTTTCTTTGAATTTTTTCCAGGCTGCTTTTATCCAGTTCATCTGACTTGATCAGTTTAACTTTTGGCTTCAATATTTTTTGACTTTTCTCTAGATGACCAACTGTGCTACCTCGCCAAATCAATTGCCCATTTACACGAAGCAAAATTTCACGTTCTGGTGCCTCATAAAAACTCGTTACTAAGCGAGTGAGATGTTGACGTAAAAAAGGTCTCACCACCTGCATCAATTTTTTATTCTCTAATACAGAATCTGCCCTAGAAAGATTAAATACAAACCCATCCATTTCGCCAAAGAGATGGCCCTTGATATAAACGCAGCTATCATCTCTTAACTCGAAATCTTTCTCATCAAAATATTCTTCCATTCCCTTTTTTATCAAGACAGACCTCCTTAGGTCAACAAATCGTTGCGTAAGTTTTAGATGCAAGGCATCTGATAGCTTATCTTCAATATTTCTGGTAATTCCGATAAAATGTTCGTTATCCAATAGCCATTTGTTAATGTTGGCAACAAATGACCAAGTTCTAATGAAAGATAGTCTCTTAGATAATACGTCGATATCACCTTGAATATTGTCTAGACGAGCAATCTCTATATTCAACCAATCTGGAGGAATGAATCCTTTTATTCTAACAAAGTCGAATATTTTCATGACTAGACCTGCATGGTCTTGATTAGAGATCTTCCTGAAGTCTGGTATCTGGCATACTTTCCATAACAGCTGAACGTCATCTCTTTTCAAATCGTTTAAACGTTTAGAAAAGTTTGCCCTGAGAAACTTTAAAATATTAACGTCAGATCCGTCATGAGAGCGTTCTAGATAATTGTCTCTTGCTATCAAATCCAGAGATTTTATAAGTGATCCAACATCATTAAATTCAAGCGCAGTATTACGCCATTTTAATTTTTTAAGCATTGGAAAAACATTATTCTCAACATCATTAATTACAATTTCTTGCATTTGATTAAGGCTACCAGTTTCACCAAAAAAACCGTCAGAGGTGTAACGCCCTGCGCGACCGGCAATCTGAGCGACTTCTAAAGTGTTGAGCGGTCTTAGTCGACGTCCATCAAATTTTTGCATAGCTGCAAAATAAACGTTATTAATTGGCAAGTTTAATCCCATGCCTATTGCATCTGTGGCTACTATGTAATCAACATCTCCATTCTGGTACAGCTCGACCTGTGCGTTTCTAGTCTTTGGAGAAAGTGCTCCTAGCACTACTGCTGCCCCGCCCTTAGATGTTCTAATGTGCTCAGCCATCTCGTAAACTCTATCAACTGAAAAATCTACGACTGCTGATCTAGGACCCAATTTAGAAATATTTTTCTTTCCAGAATAACTCAATTTTGAAAGCCTATCTCTACTAATCACTTCAATATCGGGTATTATGATTTTTATTAGATACTCTATAACTGTGGATCCCAAGAAAAGTGTTTCAAATTGTCCACGCGCATTTATTAACCTTTCTGTAAATATGTGCCCCCTTTCTGAATCAGAACATAATTGGATTTCATCTACTGCTACGAATTCAAATGTCTTTTCAACAGGCATCGCTTCAGTCGTACAGACCCAATATCGCTCAAACTTTCCTCGTATTTTTTCTTCACCTGTATTTAGCACTACGTTTTCAATCCCTTTCAACAAAACAAGTCGATCATATATTTCACGTGCGAGAAGCCTTAAAGGGACCCCTATTACCCCATTTTTGTAGGAAATCATTCTTTCTAATGCGTAATACGTCTTGCCAGTGTTAGTCGGACCTAAAATTGCCCGACAAGTAGAGGTATTTTTGTTGCTTCGTTTGAAATTCATAGAAAAATATTTTATAATTGAGACGCTCGGGGTATTCAAACATAGGTAAAATCACATTCCCCACAGTTATGATATAGGAAACCCCTAAGCAAAAAAATAGAATTTTAGAAAAGAAAGAATATTATGAGTGAAATATTAGAGAAGGCTGTTGCAGCTATAAATGATAAAATGGCCGAGGCAACTTTTGACTCAAGCGTTAAATTTAAAATTGAAAATGAGGGCTCAATAGTAGTAGATAGCGATGGCGTAAGAATATCAGACGAAGAGACTGATTGTACGTTAATCGCTTCTATTGATGTTTTTACAAAAATTCTTGATGGCGATATGAATGCAACAGAGGCTTACATGACAGGATCATTAAAGGTGGAAGGCTCAATGAGTGCTGCGATGGAGTTAAGTAGCCTTTTAGCCTAAAGATCCGATGGATAAAAATCTCGAGAGATACATGCTTGAGAATGCGGAGACTATATTTAGAAAGACTAAAGATGGTCGAAGTCTTCGAATGGCAATTTGGAAAATCCAAAAAGAGAGAGTTCGTGGAACTATTTTTTTTTTGAATGGTCATCGTGAATTTATAGAAAAATACTCGGAAACATTTACACTTTTCATAAAAAAAAGATTCAATGTCATAACACTTGATTGGAGAGGATGGGGACTTTCTGAGCGACCCTTTCCTTCCCAACCCAAAATTCAACATATTTCAAGTGCTGCTGAATATCAATTGGACTTAGATGAATTGATAAGTTTGGCAAAACAGAAAAATTTGTCACCTCCATGGCATTTAATCGCTCACTCCTTAGGGTGTCTTCTGGGGTTAAGAAGACTTATATTAGACCCGGAATGTTTTGATAAATATATTTTTCTTTCCCCACTCTGGGGTAATTTCCCTTACATAGCGAGGCCAATTCAAAGATTAGTTATCAAATTTGAAAAAGCATTGCGACTTTTGGGATTATTAATGCTTACCCAACAAAATCCGGAAAAATATAAGCCCTATTCACTTACTGTGGATTTTAGAAAAAATACACTTACGTCCGACAAAAAGCAGTTCAAGCGTTTGCAGACAATATTAGAAAACAACCTTAATTTACATAGTGGCGTGCCAACCCTTGGTTATTTGATTGCAATATTGAAGGAGATTGACAGCCTAAATAGGGTTGTTTTTCCGAATAGAAATATCTTGGTGTTGCTTGCCGACCAGGAAAGAATAACCGACAACAAAGCTGTGCTGCGATTAATTAGAAGATATAGTTTCATCAATGTAGTAAAAATCAAAAAAGCTCAGCATGAAATTTTGATTGAAAAAGAAACAATTAGAAAAGAGGCAATGTCTTTGATACATAAATTCATTGACTCATAATTATTGATAGTTATTGCTGAAAGCTTTGATTATTTGTTCATGAACGCGGGGGTCACCTGAGGCGATTACATCGCCCCCTGTCAATGGGTAAGAACCATCAAGATTACTTACAATGCCACCAGCAGACAAAACGATAGCTTCAGGCGCTCTGATATCATACTCTTGAAGACCAAATTCAATCACCGCATCAATACATCCATCTGCTAGCATAGCATATGCATAACAATCTAAGCCATACCTATCTAACTTTGAATGTCTCATTATTTCATCTAAACTGGTTTGAAATATTTGGTTTGGTATGGTAGGTGATGACGTTGCAACAACTGCATCAGCTAAACGTTTACATTTTCTGACGATTAAAGACTGTGGATCATTGCGTTTAGGATTAATTTTCTTGAAAGCTTTTCCAAAACCTCCCCAAAAAAGCTCGCCAGTAAATGGCTGATAAATAACGCCCATTATTGGTTTACTGTTTTCGACCAGAGATAACAGTATACCCCATGTTGGAATTCCCGAAATAAAGGCTTTTGTTCCATCAATAGGGTCTATAATCCACGTGAAGTCAGTTGAACCACTTTTCCTTCCATATTCTTCACCAATTATTGAGTCATGTGGATAAAGCTTTTCAATCATCTCTCTGATTTTTTTTTCTGCTGATTTATCTGCAACTGTAACCGGATTGAAAAAGTTCTCGTCTTTATTCTCAATGATCAGATTTTGTTTAAAATAGCCAATTGTTATTTTTCCAGCCTCATGGACTATATCTATCGCGTTCAGAAAAAGGCTTTGTTTCTCTTGTTCGGTAAAGATTTTTGACCCCATGTATGCTATATTGGCGTTTTACTTTGTCTTTTCTACCATTTTATTTGATATTTTTTAATTAAATATTCATTGAATACTTGAAAAAATAGCTTATTTACACGATATTAAGATTATCATTAACTCAATAATTAATTAGGGGTCAGTAAAAATGGCAGAATATCAAACTGCAAAATCATATGTAGATTCATCTCAGGCCATAGACGCAGGTCTTAGAGCCCACATGAACAAAGTATATGGACTTATGTCGTTGGCGATGTTGATCACGGGGGCCGTAGCTTACGCGGTGGGCACAACGCCTGCGCTCGTAATGGCAATATTTGGAACATGGCTACAGTGGGTTGTAATGTTAGCGCCACTTGGCGTTGTTTTTATGTTTAGTGCTAAAATCCATTCTATGCGAACTCAGACAGCGCAATTAGTTTTCTGGATTTTCGCTGCTTTAATCGGGCTCTCAATATCTTATATTTTCTTGGCATATACAGCAATATCGATTGCACAAACCTTTTTCACTACCGCGGTCGCATTTGGAGCTCTTAGCCTTTATGGGTACACAACCAAAAGAGACTTATCAGCTTTAGGGAATTTTTTGTTTATAGGTTTGATCGGTATAATCGTAGCATCTATAGCAAATTGGTTTTTTCAAAGCCCAGTTATGCACCTTGCAATATCTGCGATTGGCGTGCTAATTTTTGCAGGATTGACCGCATATGATACTCAAAATATCAAAAATACTTACTTACAGTATAGGTCATCTTACGGTGAAGAGTATGCAGAAAA
The DNA here is from genome assembly GCA_902619165.1 of uncultured Alphaproteobacteria bacterium. Taxonomy (GTDB): domain Bacteria; phylum Pseudomonadota; class Alphaproteobacteria; order Rhodobacterales; family Rhodobacteraceae; genus CACIJG01. The sequence goes on along the minus strand of CACNDI010000004.1, from coordinate 70,581 downwards.
GATGGGTATAATGGGTGCGCTTTCCCTGTACCTCAACTTCTTGAATATGTTTATGTTTCTTCTTCAGTTTATGGGAAACAGAGACTAGGTTCTTTAGGTAGCAGCTCTTTTTAGAAAAGTTGCTACCTTACTTAATTTTTCCTTCCTTATATTCTACGTGCTTTCTTGCAACTGGGTCGTATTTCTTGACCACCATCTTGTCTGTCATAGTTCTTGAGTTTTTCTTTGTGACGTAAAAATGCCCTGTGTCTGCGGTAGAATTAAGTCTGATTTTTGTTGTAGAAGGTTTAGCCATTTCTTTGATCCTTATTTTATAGTTAAATATTAAAACTAATATAATTAGTCAATAAACATTTTTAACTGATAAAAATAAAATCCGAAGAAGCTCCATGTTTAAAAAAAGGAACTCCTTTTTTGTTAGGACCATCTTTAATAATCTCTTTGACCTCATTAAGAACAACCTCTGTTATAAAGGGTAAGTTAAGGCTCTTGACCTCATTAATATCAATCCAGTGTAAATGACTTAATTCGGTTGAAGCAGACGAAAAATCATCGAGGTTTCCATAAATATTCTCCGCTCTGCAGATAAAAAACCGTGCATCAAACCTTCTAGGTCTTCCAGGCGGAGTTATGGCTCTAAACACATACTCCAGATTGCTGGCATCGGGTAAATAAAGGCCATTACAGAAGTCTTTCCACTCTGGGCTTATTGTTCCAACATCCTCTACCTTTGCGCATAATCGTAAACCAGCTTCTTCCCATAACTCTCTTATCGCAGCAACGCAAAGCTCCTTTGCAATTTTCTTTTTTGAGTATTGATGAAGTAAATCAATCTTGTTTTCATCAATACTTTTATATAATTTAACTTTACTATCATCTTCATCTACCGCACCTCCGGGGAATACATATTTACTAGGCATAAAAACTGCCTTATTGCCTCTTTGGCCCATTAGAACATATGTACTATCTTTTTTTTCCCTCAGTAGGATAACTGTCGCCGCATCTTTGATTGGCACGTCTTCGTTGTCATTCATTTTTACACTCTTTCACAAATAATTAACTAAAGTATTGTATTGCATTTTTCTTTATCTGGCCTACAAAAAAGAATATATTTTGAACTTATTTAAAATTATGACACCAAATACTAAAAAACAAATCTCAGATTTAAAGATTGATCCTAAACTCCCAGTAATGATTTTCGATGCTGATGAGGTTCTCGTTCACTTTGCTGAACCTTTTGCTAAATATCTTAAAAAACACGGCCACCGCTTACATTTAACTGGCTATCGGTTAGATAATGCAATTAAGAAAGCAACAACAGATGAGGTCGCCACTCCCGATACGGCAAAAGATCTGGTGTGGGGGTTTATAAATGAGGAAACGAAAATCCAGCCAGCTGCAAAAGGTGCTCCAAAAGCACTAGAGAAACTTCAAGAATATGCCCAGATTATAATTTTAAGCAATGTCCCTCACTCTGTTCATAATGAAAGGGTAGCCAATCTTAAAGACCTAAATATGGATTATCCATTAATAAGTAACGAAGGAATGAAGGGGCCAGCTGTGAAGGAAATCCTGAAAAATCATGAAGCTCAGTCTTTTTTTATTGATGACAATCCTTATCAGGTGGAAAGCGTACATAATGACAATCAGCAAACAGTGTGTGTCCATTTTTCGGTTTGTGATCTAGTTAAGCCTTATATGCCTAAAGCTGTTGGAGCATCTATAGAGCCCACTTCATGGGAAGACTTAGTTTCCAAATTAATAGGCTGTTTAAAAGATGACGAATGAAAATTAAAGGTATTATCTTCGATAAAGATGGCACTTTATTTGATATCCAAAGATCATGGTCAGAGTGGGCTAAAGTCTTTGTGACAAAGTTCAGTAATAAACATAATCTAGACACACTGAAATTGGCTAAAGCAATAAACTTTGACCTAGCTTCTGATAAATTCGTGAGGGAAAGTATTTTTGTGCATGGCTCCGTCGATGAAGTTGTAGATGCGATTTTCCAAAAGTTTCCGCAAGTGATGAAAAAGAAGATCCATGAAGGTCTATTTGAGGGTTCTGGCGATGCTAAACAAGTACCATTAACTAATCTACATAAATTGTTTAACAACTTGGAGACAATTACATTCGGTCTGGTGACAAATGACAGTGAAACCAATGCTATAAAACATCTTGAGCAGCATAATTTAACTCAATATTTCGATATGATAATCGGCTATGATAGTGGATATGGTTCTAAGCCAGAATCGGGACAACTAGAGGCTTTTTTGAGAAAAACAAATTTACTTTCCCAAGAGGTATTGATGATTGGTGATAGTACTTATGACTTAGTCGCAGCGAATAAAATAAGAATGCCTTGTCTTGGAGTATTGTCAGGAACTGCCAATAAAAAAGATTTAAGTGCCCATACCCCATTTATAATTGATAGTATTGATGAATTGGAGGCGTGGTTCAAAAAGACTTTTCTAGTTAGGAAATAATCTTATAATAAGCCACAAAATGTTTGCTAAGAATGTATAATGAAAAGAAGATCTTCACGTATCTCTAACAAAGAAATTAGAGCCTCGAGGCTTTCGCTCAAGCAACAGAATTGGAAGATACCATATAACTTTGATAATTTTGTTGAGCCGCTTAAGGAAGAGGCGATGATCGCAATACACAATACGGCAATGAAGATTCTCGAGGAGATAGGAGTCCTATTCTTAAATCCAGAAGCATGCAATATTCTTCAAAAAGCAGGATGTAAAGTAGAGCTTAGCGACTCAAAGGTGAAAATGGATCGCCGGTGGGTTATGGACATGTTGAAAACAGTTCCACAACATTTTTCTATCACACCAAGAAATCACAAAAATCAAATTAAAATTGGAGATCGACATATTGTATTTGGAAATGTTTCTTCGCCCCCAAACGTGTTAGATCTGGATAGGGGGAGAAGGCCCGGCGATTTTGATAGCTTTAAAGATTTGACAAAGTTAACTCAATTTTTCAATTGCATTCATTTCTCAGGAGGATATCCAGTTGAGCCAGTAGATATACATCCCTCAATCCGACACTTATATTGTTTATATGAACAACTCACTCTTACCGACAAAGTGGTTCACGCCTATTCACTTGGTCCAGAAAGGGTGGAGGACGCAATGGAAATGGCGAAGATTGCTTCTGGTTTAGATGAAAAAGAATTTTTTTCAAAACCAAGAGTTTTTACAAACATCAATTCTACTTCCCCACTGAAGCATGATTGGCCAATGCTCGACGGTGCTATGAGATTCGCGAAAAAAAATCAGCCTGTGGTAGTTACGCCTTTTACATTAGCCGGAGCAATGTCTCCTGTCACGATAGCGGGATCAGTTGCACAGGCACTGGCTGAAGCATTAGCAGCAATTGCACTACTTCAATATATAAGCCCTGGGAGCCCTTGCGTTTTGGGGACTTTTACATCAAATGTCGACATGAAAAGTGGAGCACCTGCCTTTGGAACACCTGAGTATATCAGAGCAACGCAGATTACAGGTCAAATGGCTCGCTTTTACAAAATCCCTTTACGTGCGTCGAATGCGTGTGCATCAAATGCTCCAGACGCTCAGGCTACATGGGAAAGCTCCAACAGTTTGTGGTCAGCTATTTCTGGGGGAATAAATATGGTTTATCACGGGGCAGGTTGGTTAGAAGGTGGATTAATAGCTAGCTATGAGAAATTTATTATTGATTGCGAGATTATTCAGCAACTGCAAAAATATCTTGACCCTGAAATTACTAATGCTAGTGAGGAAAAGTTGGCTTTCTCAGCTATAAAAGAGGTGGGTCATAATGGGCACTTCTTCGGCGCCACACATACCCAAGAAAGATATAAGGAAGCTTTTTATACACCAATCTTATCAGACTGGCGCAACTATGAAACTTGGGAAGCAGATGGGAAACTATCGACGGAGAAAAGGGCAAACAATCTTTGGAAGCAGATACTAGCGGAGTTTGAACCCCCAACGATTGATTCAAAAATAGCGTCAGAATTATACAATTTTGTTCAAAGAAGAAAAAAAGACGGTGGAGCCAAAACTGATTTTTAAAAAGTCAGCTAATTTTTGTTAATAGCTCGTCGACCGACTTTTTTGCGTCTCCATACAACATTCTACTATTTTCTTTGTAAAACAGAGGATTTTCGATACCCGAATAACCTGTACCCTTGCCGCGTTTCGAGATTATGACGTCTCTAGATTTCCATACCTCCAGTACGGGCATCCCAGCAATAGGACTATTTGGATCATCTTGAGCAGCGGGATTTACAATATCATTAGAACCAATAACTATAACTACATCTGTTTCTGGGAAATCTTGATTTATTTCATCCATTTCGAGAACTATGTCGTATGGTACCTTTGCTTCAGCAAGTAGTACATTCATGTGTCCAGGTAATCTTCCTGCAACGGGATGGATTGCGAATCTAACATTTTTGCCTCTATTACGAAGGCGTTTGGTAAGCTCAGAAATAGACGATTGAGCTTGAGCAACAGCCATTCCGTAACCTGGGACAATAATAATCTCTTTTGCATTTTCGAGCATACTAGCAACAGAGTCATTGTCAGTTGCAACCATCTCTCCCTCTATATCAGCCAATGGTTCGCCACTTCCTCCCCATCCTCCTAATATAACGGATACAAAGTTTCTATTCATTGCTTTACACATAATGTAAGAAAGGATGGCTCCAGAGGACCCAACAAGCGCGCCGGTAACAATTAACAGGTCGTTGCCTAACATAAAACCTGTAGCTGCAGCTGCCCATCCTGAGTAACTATTTAGCATTGATACGACAACGGGCATATCAGCACCACCAATGGCCAAAACCAAATGCGCACCGATAACGAAAGCAATTATAGTCATAGCTACTAGCGTCCATATCCCCGTTTGGTTGAGATATGTCGCTAAGACTGTGTCGTTAAGGTACATCCAACCAAGCACTAAACAAACAACAACCATCAATATGTTTAAGAGATGTCGACCGGGTAAAATAACTGCTTTCCCAGTTATACTCCCAGCAAGCTTCCCATACGCTACTACGGATCCTGTGAAAGTAATAGCACCAATAAAAATACCAAGAAAAACTTCTGTATCATGTATCACTTTATCGGCTCCAAAATACATTTTGGTAGGGTTGATTTCCTGATTTAAACCAATAAAAACTGCTGCTAAACCAACAAAAGAATGTAGGGCTGCTACCAATTCTGGCATCCCCGTCATTTGAACTCTTTGGGCAACAAACAATCCAATTATTGAACCTACAATGAGGCTCGGAATTAAATACTTAGATACACTCATTTCTGGGCCTAATACAGTTGCCAAAATGGCAATAGCCATACCCACAATACCAAACCAAACACCTCTTTTGGCTTTTTCTTGGTTGCTCAAACCACCTAGAGAGAGGATAAATAATACGCTTGAACCGATATACGCCGCTGTTACTAACTCTGTACTTAGCATAAAAGAACCTCTTAACTTTTCTGAAACATGGCGAGCATTCTTTTTGTAACAAGAAATCCTCCCACGATGTTTATTGTTGCGATCAAAACGGAAATACTAGCAAGTATTTCAACGACGAAATTAGGCGACCCAACCTGCAAAAGTGCGCCTACGACGATAATACCGGATATCGCATTGGTCACCGCCATTAATGGTGTGTGCAATGCATGATTTACATTCCAAATAACCTGAAAGCCGACGAAGCAAGACAAAACAAATACTATGAAGTGTTGCATAAATGCTGGAGGAGCATATTGGCCTAAAAGAGCCATGACCAAACCTCCCAGAATTAACATTCCTACTTGAAAGGCACCAGCCTTTCTAGAAGCAGCAGCTTCTTCTATTTTCAATTGCTCGGGTGTTTTTTCTACCACTTCTGAATTTTTTGTAGTTGGCACTGCTTTCACCTTTGGCGCAGGTGGTGGGTACATTACTTTCCCACCATGAGTTACAAGCGATCCCCTGATAATATCATCGTCTAGGTTTACAGCTACTTTTCCATTCTTTTCAGGTGTTAGATCATCAAAAAGATGTCTTACATTATTGGCGTAGAGAGATGATGACTGTTTTGCCATCCTACTTGGGAAATCTGTGTAGCCTATAATCGTAACGCCATTTTTTGTAATAACTTTTTTATCTGCCTTGGTTAAATCACAATTTCCACCTTTTTCAGCAGCGAGGTCAACGATTACTGAGCCTGGCTTCATCTTAGCTACCATATCTTTCAGCCATAATTTTGGTGCATCTCTTCCTGGAATTAGCGCTGTTGTAATCAATATATCTATATCTGGAGCTTGCTCTCGGAAACATTCCAATTGCTTTTTCCTAAATTCGGGACTCGAAGGTGCTGCGTAACCTCCATCGGTTGAGCTACTTTCATCAAAATCAAGAAATAAAAATTCGGCTCCCATAGACTCAATTTGTTCAGCAACTTCAGGCCTCACGTCGAATGCTCTTACTACAGCACCTAGGCCTTGGGCTGCTCCAATTGCAGCGAGACCAGCAACCCCTGCTCCTATTACAAGGACCTTAGCAGGTGGAACTCGGCCAGCAGCTGTTATTTGTCCAGTAAAAAATCGACCGAAATTATTTGCGGCCTCTATCACAGCTCTGTAGCCGGCAATATTTGCCATCGATGAGAGAGCATCCATCTTCTGAGCTCTACTTATTCTAGGGATCATATCCATAGAAAGAGAGGTTATCTTTTTCTTATTTAAGTCTTTCACAAGTTGAGGGTTTTGAGCTGGCCATATGAAAGTAATTAAAATCTGTCCGACTTTAAATCTTTTTATTTCAGCAGTGGTAGGTTGATTAACTTTTATAAGCGCTTCACTGTTTTTAATGAGATCGCTTGAAGACGCCATAACTTTTACCCCAGCTGCTTTGTATTCAGCGTCAGCAAAACCTGCACTAGTACCAGCACCTTTTTCGATCAGACACTTATGACCTAACTTTGACAAAAGTTGAGCGCTTTCTGGTGTTAGTGCTACTCTATTCTCGTCTTTCTTATTTTCTTTTAACGCTCCAATAATCATGCTGTTCTCTTGAGTTTCTTTTTATTATCAATTCTTTCCCGAAGTTTCTCTTTGGGATAGGTTGTTTTAGACAAAAAATAATAAGAAAGTCAAATGCAAAAAGCCATTATCTGTCTAACTAGCCCTCATAATAAAAAAGTTGTCTGTGAAGCACTTTGGAGCGGGCGATGAGATTCGAACTCACGACATTTACCTTGGCAAGGTAACGCTCTACCCCTGAGCTACGCCCGCAACAAATTTTTTATACATGGAAAATTGTGAAAAACAAATAAAATAATTAGCATATTCTTTAGGAAGCTAAATTATTAAACTTTCATTTGATAAAGTAATTTAGGGTTGTTAATTACAATAGCATGAAAGACATTTCATATTTAGGCGATCTCAACAGTGAGCAAGAGAAGGCGGTGCGTCAGACCGATGGGCCAGTTCTAGTATTGGCAGGAGCGGGCACTGGGAAAACAAAGGCTTTGACTGCACGAGTTGCCTATTTGATAAAAAGTCTTAATGTAAGATCACACAACATTCTAGCCGTTACGTTCACGAACAAAGCAGCGAATGAGATGAAATTCAGAATAGAGGAACATATTGGACATCTTTCTGAGGGCTTAAAGTGGATAGGCACTTTTCATTCAATATGTGTAAAGATTCTTCGGAGACATGCTGAAAAAGTAAACTTAAACTCCAATTTCACTATTATTAATACTGATGATCAAATTCGTTTACTAAGGCAGGTGATAAAGCTTGAGTCAATTGATGAGAAAAAATGGCCCCCTCGATTGCTGGCTTACATCATCGATCAATGGAAGAATAAAGCTTTAACATATCAAAACATTCCAGAAGACGACCTTCAATTTGATGGGAAAGCAAAAAAACTCTACGAAATTTATCAATCCCGCTTACGTACGCTCAATGCTGTTGATTTTGGTGACTTGATTCTTCATGTCATAGAAATATTAAAAACAGATACCTCTCTCCTCTTTAATTATCAGAGCTTGTTTAAGTATATCCTCGTTGATGAGTATCAGGACACGAACATGGCGCAATACCTATTGCTAAGATTATTAGCACAAGGAAGCAAAAATATTTGTTGTGTAGGCGACGATGATCAGTCCATTTATGGATGGAGAGGGGCAGAGATAGGAAACATTCTGAAATTCGAAAAAGACTTCCCCGGCGCTACAGTTATACGATTGGAACAAAACTACCGATCAACTTCAAATATCTTAGGCGCAGCAAGTGGTCTAATAGAAAGCAACCAGGGAAGACTCGGGAAAACACTATGGACTGAGTCAAATGTGGGAGACAAAGTCCAAATAATCAAACATATCGATGGGAAGGATGAAGTATCTTGGATTTGTGATGATATTTACAATAAAATAAAGTCGGAAAAAATAAAATTTTCTGATATTGCGATATTGTTCAGAGCAACTTGGCAGTTTAGAGATTTTGAAGATCTCCTACTAAGAAGAGATATTCCACATATCATAATAGGCGGCACTCGTTTTTTTGATCGACAAGAAATTAAGGATGCCGTGGCTTATCTTCGGATAATAAATTCTGACGCAGACAGCTTAGCTTTAGAAAGAATAATAAATGTACCAAAAAGAGGGATAGGAGAGAAATCTCTACAACAACTACATAATATTGCGAGAGAAAAAAATTTTAGGTTGATAGATGCTGTACGTCATGCGGTCAAGACTGGCTTAGTAGGTAAAAAGATACAAGAGAACCTTGGGCGGTTTATTGATATGTTAGATATATGGCGTGATGTGGGTTCATCCGATAAGAAAAATCATATTGATCTTGTCGAGCAGGTTCTGGACGAATCGGGGTATACAGATATGCTGCAAAATGAACAAACACCAGAGTCAGAGGGCAGGTTAGAAAACCTAAAAGAATTGGTATCGAGCTTGAATGATTTCTCTGATCTTCAAGCGTTTCTTGATCATGTCTCACTTGTCATGGAAAACCAAGTTGACAGAAATCCAGATAAAGTATCCCTAATGACCTTACATGCCTCTAAGGGACTTGAATTCAAACAAGTATACCTTCCAGGCTGGGAGGAAGAAACTTTTCCTAACAAAAAATCTTTGGATGATAACGGTCAAAACGGTTTAGAAGAAGAACGTAGACTAGCTTATGTAGGAATTACTCGAGCAAAACTATTATGTACAATTAGCTCTGCAGAGAGCAGATATAAGTTTGGCGATTTCAACTTCAATCTAGAAAGTAGGTTTATTAAGGAATTACCCAATAACTATGTTGAAGACTTGACACCTTCAGGGTTCCAATCTTCCAACGCATTGAACCAGTCAAATTTTCTCGAACAAGAACCGTCATTTTACAGATCGCCTGGCTGGAGCAGACTTCAAAACAACATGGCTAATAATTCCTCTCCATTTTTCAATGGTGCATCAAACGTAAATAAAATATTTAATGTTGGTGATCGAGTATTCCACGAAAAATTTGGCTATGGAATTATAACGGAACTAGAGGCCGATAAGGCATTAGTCGATTTTGAAAAGGCAGATAGAAAGAATATAAAAACAGCATTCCTTACTTCTGAAAAAGATTTGTAAGCCTGAACTCTGGATAAAGTAAAAACCTAATCAAGCTACAACACGTGAAAGTGCGCACTGGCTCCAAAGCTCGTTCATAGCATTAACTAAATAGTCAATATCGGAAAAAGAGTGAACAGGAGACGGAGTTATCCTTAACCTTTCAGTTCCTTTAGGAACAGTTGGGTAGTTTATGGGTTGTACATAAATCCCATAATTTTCCATTAAAATATCGCTTATCGTTTTACATTTAATAGGATCCTTGATCATTACTGGCACTATATGACTAGGATTAGATAAGTGAGGTATATTATGCTGATCAAGCTTTTCTCTGAGATATTTTACTTTTCGTTTTTGATCTGCTCTCTCAATTTCAGAAGTTTTTAAATGTCTGATTGAGGCAAGTGCACCCGCGGCAATTGCTGGGGGTAGTGCAGTTGTGAAAATAAACCCGCTTGAGAAAGATCTTACAAAATCACATACTTCTTTTGAACCACTGATGTAACCACCAAGAACCCCAAAAGCTTTCCCGAGTGTTCCTTCTATTATCGAAATTCGGTCAGCAACTCCATCTCTTTCGGAGACTCCCCCTCCTCGTTTGCCATAAAGACCTACAGCGTGCACCTCGTCCAAATACGTTAGCGCTCCGAATTCATCTGCAACATCGCATATATCTGAGATAGGTGATATATCACCATCCATTGAATACACAGACTCAAACGCAATGATTTTTGGGACATTAGGGTCAAGGCTGCTGAGATGATTTCTTAAATCATTTACATCATTATGCTTCCAAATGATTTTTTTTGCTCGCGAATGCCGAACTCCCTCTATCATTGATGCGTGGTTTAGTTCATCAGACAAAATTACACAATTTTCTAAATTTGCACCTAAGACCGAAAGCGACGCCCAGTTAGAGACATAACCAGAGGTAAAAAGCAAAGCTGAGTCTTTCCCATGAAGGTCTGCCAATTCCTGTTCAAGCAAAACGTGATAATGATTTGTCCCTGAGATATTTCTTGTTCCGCCAGCTCCTGCACCACACTTTTCCAATGCATCACTCATCGCTGCAATTACATCTTTATTCTGACCCATTCCCAGATAGTCGTTTGAGCACCACACAGTGACATCACGTTCCTTGTTTCCGATATAATTTTTTGCTCGAGGAAAAGATCCTTTGTATCTTTCAAGATCAGCGAAAACCCGATAATTTCCTTCTTGTTTTAACTTTTCAAGTCTTTCCTGAAAAATTTTATCGTAGTTCATTTTTACTCTCCTTAGGAAAATTTGAATTTGTTTCTGCCAGCGTAATTGTGTCTGATGACTTTTTTAAGTTTGGTAATACCCAATTCCAAAGCATGGCATCTTTTACAGGTAAGGCCATAAATAGATGTTCAAGTACCGCCAATCCCGCGAGGGTACTCAACAACAAATATCCAAACTGGATATCTGACATGGGCTCAGCAGCAAACGTAAATCCCACTAAGAATAGAAACATTAGACACAACATAACAGTAGAAGCGATAAAGAAAAAACCGATAGGTGCAACTCTACAAAATGTCGCGATATGCTTTAGTGGGACTGTCAAAAAATGTAAATTTATATACGGCACTCCAAAGAAAAGATTGAGCTTTGCTGAAACTCTAGCCACATAAAGTATTAAAAATGTAGTTAATCCAAAATTATTTTCTGAACCAATTGACATAACAGCCATAATAAACAAACAGGAAAGCAGAAAACATTCATTCAGTGCTATTGAGCGGAAACCATTTACAAAACGCTCACGTTCTGTATCTCCGTCTATTTCTTGCTTTTCTAAAAGTGGAATGCCCGCAACAACACCTGTTAGAAATGTTAATTCAACCCATCCCCAGATAAATAAGCTTGCCAAGAAAGAACAGAAGATTTCTGCATAGCTCATGCCATCCAAACAATAAAAATAAAAGTACCATGCGCAAAAAAACAGAGGCAAAGTGACTAAAACTACTGTGAACCGTGTCTTGCTATCACCTAAATCTAATCGCTTTGCTGTATATAGAATTATGCCCGTTAAGAACCACCATAAAAATAAAACAAAAAATATACTGACTATTGAGCTCATGAACTTCTTTCTTCTTTTAATAACTCGGTTGGAGTCTACTAGTCTCAGGTACAGAGTTCCTCTTTGCAGGAATAGCATATAACCTCACAAATGCTATGCCGAGATTCAATGCTGCTATAGGTCGCTTAAGTAATCCATTTACACCTTTTGACTGCTTAGCTTTTCCATAGGCTAACATAGCTTTTTTGACTCTTTTTAATCCAATCATCCACTTGGGGTTATCGTGATCTATTTCGATAGGAAACACTTGTCTTGAAATTTCAGTAGTCATCCTCAAAACCTGGTCATCATACCAATCAATTTCTACTCCCAGCGCTTTGTGGAACTCAGGTCTAGCATGATCTCTTACATACATCGTTGCATAAACGGCAACTAAAAAGAATTTTATCCAGTAAATATTCAAACCTGATGTTAGCTTCGGATCGGATCGCATCAGCAATGCGAAGGCTTCCCCGTGCCTAAATTCGTCATTACACCATTTTTCAAACCATTTAAATATTGGATGAAATCTAGAACTCGGGTTCTTTTCCAAATGACGATAAATCGTAATGTATCTAGCGTAGCCTATTTTTTCTGACAGATAAGTCGCGTAGTAAATAAACTTTGGAGCAAAGTATGTATACTTCTTTTTTCTCGTTAAAAAGCCCAAGTTAACAGCAATATTTGCTTCTCTTAAAGCATCATTAATGAAACCGGCATGCCGAGCCTCATCTCTAGCCATCATGGCAAATAGTTCACAGATATCTGCGTTACTTCCCTGACGTTTCATCTCTTTATAAAGAACACAGCCGGAAAACTCCGAGGTGAGAGAGCTAACCAAAAAGTCAATGAACTCTTTCCTTAATCCTGGCTCTAAATCCTTAAAATCAAAATCGTCCCACTCAGACGTTTTCTGAAAATGTCTTTTGTTTGGGTCTGAGCGCATTTCCTTAATTAATGGATCCCATTCATCTCTTATTGATGAAACATCAATTTTATCCAATTCTTTATAATTTGTTGTATAAAACCTTGGGCTAATAAGTGTCTCCTCCATAGCCATATCGGTTGTATTGTCATCAATAATAGTACTCATAGAGAAACCTCCTCTGAAAACGAAAACTCACAGATTTCCATAAATTCTAATTTGCCAACTACCCTAGTCCAAAGTCTCTCAATGGGAGTCGCTCTAAGAATTGTAGCCTCTCTATCTTCCGTAATTACTTCTCCGTAGGGTGCTTTTACAGGATCACCATGGACAATAACCTCATCGCCTGGATATATGATCGCTCCATTATTAAATCTTACATGTGCATGCAAAGACTCAAAGGTATTAGATACTTCGATGGTACACGGCGCACTATCTCTTCTTTTTCTAAAAAAACTCATTTTCCCCCCTTTAAAAAATTGATAAAAATAGCTCACTATTTTTACTACCAAAACTCGTTACATTTAAACTCCAACTTGCTTTGCTATCCTCTAGGGATATCCTACCAGAGGCAAACCTTTTGATTTCGATCTGGTAAGAATCTAACAACTCAAGTCCTACCTTTTTCCTATTATACTCTAATCCAGTCATAATCACCGATAAAAATCCACTCTTACCATCGTTTGAATTAAGTAGTTCTTCATTTTGTAAATTTGCTATTGACACTGACCCATCGTTTAGCTTTGCCAATATCAAATTTTCTTTATCCAAAATTTCTATCTTATCAGGCACATCAAATTTATTTCCAGGAAATAAAGATGCTGAGAATACAACCAACAAGGACAACACAACCATAATAGATATGGCATATAGAAACCCTTTTGGCACCAAATCATCCTTTCTGTGCTTTGTTGTATCTCGCATTTATACGCCTTGCTCTATTTGAGACTTGAAATCTGGATCGCTTGTGGGCGTCTGAAGACTTATCGTCCTTGCCATTACCGACTTTCTTAAAATGGTAGCAACCTCGTCTACATCTTCTATACAAGAAAAAGCAGGCTCAGTGTTTTTGAGTTTCCAAGGCCGCACGCTTGGCCAACATGAAATATAGGGAACCCTCTTTCCAGAACTTAACTCAAAGGAAATTGTTCCTAAAGACCCCTTACGTTTCTGCAAATTTACTGCTTTTATTTTTTTAAATGGTATAGAAATGAAAAAAGATAAGGCGGCACCACTTTTTATTATTACTCTATTTTCGGTGATAATATATACAGAACTTTGAGATTGTATTCCAGCAAGAGCCATGAGTATAAACGAAGCTAAAATACCGCTTGAAAGAAAGGGTAGGAAGTCAACTGCAAAAGCTGTATAGAAATCAGTAACCGTCAATCTCGCGGCGAATACGACTGAGAGTATTATCAAATAAAAGGCTAAAAGCTTTAATCCAAAAAAATACCAAGAAAACCCCCAAAAAGAGGGTTTTCCTTTCCACAGAATACTCTCGCCTTCTGGAATTGCATCCAAAATATTTTTATGCGCTTCTAATTTAGATTTATATTCCATTTCTTCTCCCTAAAATGCAGATACCAATCTGTCATAAGAGGCATAGAGTTGGCCACCACTGTAATAAGCAGAGATCTTATCCTCTTCTAACATCGTAACTTTAGTCTGAGCTTTTGTTCTTGGCACTTTTGGGAAATGTTTCCCATAAAGAGTGTTTACATGAACTCCATCGCTCCGAATTAGTGCTAGCGGCATGGGTAATAAGCATGACGTTTTATCTTTCAACTCTATTTCAAGATATCTTACAAGCTGTTCTGGAGCATCCACCCAAAGATCTGAAATTTTACCGACAATTTTTTTGTCAGCTGATATAACGTTCATTCCTCGTGGATCTTTTCCTGCTGATACTTCGTATTTTTTCAATGTTCGCATGGGCACTATCTTGGGCTTACCATGTCCATCCAGTTCAGGAACATCTCTTCGCTCAGCCCAAGCTGCGGCGCCTATGCCATCCGTCATAGGATTTCCGGTAGGCGAAAATGGTGCTCCACCTGCAATGTTTTCCCTCTTAATAGACAATTTTCTTTTTTCTTTTCCATTTTCTGGAACAGTAATGCTACCCCTACCGTGCGGCAGCTTAAATGTCTTTGTCTCTGACGGACCTCCATATGGTCCTTGATTAGCACTAAGATCACCCTCCTCATTCTCTAAGGGATACCCTTCTCTCATATTCTCTCTTTGCAAATATATAACTAAGCCTGCAAAAAATAACCAAAATGCATAGAGGGAAATTTGTGCCAAATCCACATTCCCAAAAAATATTACGTTATAAGGTTCCATTTGATATTCTCCTGATTTTCATGGTTAAGTTGGCATTTCTGAAAAACCAAATTTTCCCAATTTTTTACCATCATGCCTAAGGCTAGATAGGTATTGAGAAAGAGGCCCCAAAAAAGCTAATGTTAAAAATAGAAGGAAGATTTCTAAATGATACACAACTAAATACGAAAATGCTGCGTTAGAAGAGACAACTAAATTCAAGCCCTCCGAACCAACAACTGATCTAGAAATGTCATTTAAAATTCCACCTAAACCTATGCCCAAGCCAGCGGCCGTTGCCTGAGCTGCCCCCCATGAACCGAGAACAAGACCACGTCCCGTCCCCTTTGAAATAGGTATGGTCATTGCAATTATCAAAGTCGACACTGCAAATAAACCAGTACCCAAACCAATTAAAAATGATCCAAAAAAATAAAGTGAGGCTAATTTCATTGGATCAGACATAATTACGAAACATAGCCCACCAATAGCTGTAAAGAGTGCAAAAACTATTGATTTAATTGGCCCTCCTTTTTTTCTTTTTAGGGACCTAGAGGCTAAAAACAATCCAAATAGAGCTCCAAAAACCCATACTGCAGTAAGATTTGTGGTAGCTGCGACACTCAATCCCAATATTTCCCCACCATATGGTTCTAGTAAGATATCTTGCATAGAGAGACCTAAAGTTCCGAAGAATACAACTAATAGCAAACCTCGCCCTCCCTGAGATTTAAGGAATAATCCCATTATGGGAATAAATCCAGCCTCAGTCTTATAGATATTTTTCTTTTCTACTGGTATAAGTTTTTCTTGTCTCCAGATCGCAACCAAATTCAGCAAAAGGGTTACAACGGCTGCTCCCTGGACAACTTGAATTAGTTTGAACTTTGTAAAATCTGCTAACAAGAGTCCAAAAGTCAAGGCAGCTAGACCCATCCCTAGAAGAAACATAACATAAAGAAGTGCAACAACCTGCGACCTTGTTTTATCCGTTGCCCTGTCAGCTGCTAAAGCTAATCCCGCCGTTTGAGTCAGATGTGCGCCCATACCTGTAGCCAAAAATGAAAAAGCTACTAAAATATGTCCAGCCCACCATGGGCCCACTGTTTGATCACCTGATAGAACAATTATCGAAAATGGCATAACTGCCAGCCCCCCAAACTGCCACATTGTTCCATACCAAATATAAGGCATTCTCTTCCATCCAATAAGCGATTTATGATTATCAGACTTAAACCCCAAAACAGCTCTCAAAGGAGCCAATAATATAGGAATAGCTACCATGGTTGCTACCAATGAAGCTACGACACCTAACTCCACAATCATTACTCGATTAAGGGTGCCAACTAATAAGACAGTAGCTATTCCCACAGATACTTGAAATAATGAAAGTCTTAGCAAACTCGACATTGGTAGCTCGCTCGACACAGCATCAGAAAATGGTAATAATGAACTACTTAGCTCTTTTATCATTTTTTTTGACATAATCATCTGTTTGCCAACTCCCATGCTTCTGACACATAAAAAAAGCTCTTTATTCTTTTGATTTTTGTAAGAGAAGCATTTATCTTCAGGGCTTCTAATTGCTCTAACTGACCCCACTCAATTGGAACTACTTCTGGCGATCTTTCAGACTTTGGAAAAAATTTTCCTAAAAGCAACTTTGAATTAAGAAAAAAGGTGCTCGGTATAACAGTAAAAAGAACTGAATTATTTGCTCTACTAGAAAAATCGGCTATCGAGGATATGACATCTTCGGTGGAATAATGAATCAAACTATCCATTGCAATTATATAATCAAAGTTACCAAAGCTTTGTTCTTTCATATCTCCTGCGAAATATTCAATATTTTTATTTAAACTACTTCTGTTTTTAGCTACCTCTATCAATTTTTCAGAGATATCGACGCCAACAACTTCTGCTCCTTTTTCATCTAGCATCCGTGAAAGTACCCCGGTACCACATCCGGCATCCAATATTCTTGTACCTCTTAAATCCTTGGGAAGCTTTTCTATTATTGCTGCTTGCATTTTTTCACGCCCTTCTCTAACTAATTGGCGTACAAAGGAAACAGGTTCATTCGACGTAAGCTTATCCCAAGCATCACTGGATACTTCATTGAAATAATTCTCTAGTCTTGCTCGTTTAGCAAGATAAGTATTCTGCATCAATCAAATCCTAAAAGTTCAAAAATATCTCTATCTTCCATTGTTGAAGGGGCTAAACCTTCGGTTCCATTCCATAGAAGATCTGCTAGTCTTATATACTCTTTTTGTACGGCTAAAATATCCTCATCATCACCCATCTCGAATAAGGTCTTCTTTTTAAGACGTGACCGCCTTATCGCATCTAGATCTGGAAGATGTGCAACTCTATTGAAACCCACCTCTTTGCAATATTTGTCTATCTCATCTGTATCTTTTGACCTGTTCGCGACACAACCAGCTAGCCTTACATTGTAATTTTTTGATTTTGCGTGCACAGCTGCGATTATTCGGTTCATAGCGTAGATCGAGTCAAAATCATTTGCTGTCACTATCAATGCTCTATCTGCGTGCTGTAATGGCGCTGCGAAACCACCGCATACAACATCTCCCAAAACATCAAAAATTACGACATCGGTATTGTCAAGCATATGGTTTTGTTTGAGTAATTTTACTGTTTGCCCTACAACATAACCTCCGCACCCCGTTCCTGCAGGCGGACCTCCCGCTTCAACGCATTTAACTCCATTATAGCCCTCATAAACAAAGTCTTCAGGCCTAAGTTCCTCCGCATGAAAGTCTACCTCTTTAAGAATGTCAATGACAGTCGGCACCAACCTTCCAGTCAATGTAAAAGTGCTGTCATGCTTAGGGTCACATCCAATTTGCAAAACATTCTTTCCTAGCTTTGAAAAAGCAGCGGATAAATTCGATGAGGTTGTAGACTTGCCAATGCCCCCTTTACCGTAGACTGCAAAAACTTTAGCACCCTCTATCTTCATATTAGGATCCATTTTAACTTGAACTGACCCTTCTCCATCCTCTTTAAGATTAGGCACTTCTTTTCTTTGGTCTAGTGGACTCATACTAACCTCCCTTTTTTATTCTGCTGCAAGGCCTACACCTTCAACTTTATCTTCCAATTCATCAGCACCTTTTCTTAACGCATCAAGCGTATCTTGATCTGGTTGCCAATACTCTCTTTCATGCGCTTCAAGCAGTCTATTTGCCACCCTAAGACTGGCCTTAGGATTTAGTTCCGAAAGCTTTCTTCTCATCTCCTCATCTAAAACAAATGTTTCTGAAAGTTGATCATAGAGATCAGGATTAACTTGCCCGGTGGTCGCAGACCAACCTAATGTGTTGGTAATTTGAGCTTCAATTTGTCTAACACCTTCATGACCATGTTGAAGAAGCGGCTCAAACCATTTTGGGTTCAATGACCTAGTTCTAGTCTCTAAATTAATTTGCTCAGATAAGGTCCTTACTGCTGCATCACCTCTGGTTTGATCCCCTATATAAACCGGGATTGCATCTCCTCCATTTGCTTTTTTTACAGCTCTGCTAATTCCACCAAGTGTATCAAAATAGTGATCTATAGTTGTTACGCCCAATTCGACACTTTCTAAGTTTTGATAAGCAAAATCGACTTTTTTCAAAGCGGATGAAAGTAGTTCAGACTGTTTAGTACATTTCCCATCCAAGCCATAGGCAAATCCTTTTCTATTGTTAAAAGTATCGGCCAGCTCTTCCTCATCATCCCACGAAGAAGTATCAATGAGGTGACTCACATTTGAGCCATATGCACCCTCCGCATTTGAAAAAACTCTGAGTGCAGCTGACTTAATATCAATGTTCATCTCTTTTTGATGTTTTAAAGTATTTGCTCTGATAAAATTCATATCCAAGGGTTCTTCTACAAGAGAAGCCTTATAAGCAGCACTAGCAAGCATTCTGACCTGTAATGGCAATAGGTCTCTAAAAATGCCAGAGAGAGTCATTAAGACATCTATCCGCGGCCTTCCAAGATCAGATAGTGGAATAAGCTCTGCGCCACACAATCTTCCGTAATCATCAAACTTTGGCATAGCGCCCATTAGAGCCATTGCCTGTGCTATAGATAGTCCGTCAGATTTTATATTGTCTGAACCCCACAAAACCATTGCGACCGAATTAGGATAGGTTTCGTGCTTCGACAATAATAGTTCTGCTTGCTGCTCTCCCTCTTTCATGGCAAAAAGAGAAGGCATTCTGAATGGATCAAAAGCATGTACATTTCGTCCGGTTGGAACAATATCGGGCGACCTAATCAAGTCACCCCCCGGAACCGGCCTAATAAATTGGCCATTTAAGGCATTAATTATTCCTTCGACTTCTGTTTGCTTTTTTAACTTCTCTAAAAGCTTGCCCACTTCTTGATGATTATGGCTTTCTCTTAAATATCCATCATACTCTTTTAGCTTTTCTTCGCTTAACTCTCGGCCCACAATATGTAACCCATCGGGAATTAAAGCATCCTCGCTTTCTATTATTTTTAGCCATAAATTCTCGATAGTATCGAAATCTTTAAAATTGACGAGTTTAGCCTGATCAATTATAAGATTTTCTAGTTTTTTCTTATTACCGTCATCATCAGCCAGTTCTCGATATTGAATAACACTCTCTTTTAGTTCAATAAGACCTTTATAGAGACCTGCTTTTGCAAGAGGTGGAGTGAGATGGGATATTACAACGGCATTTGTTCTTCTCTTAGCTAGTGAAGCCTCAGAAGGATTATTTGCTGCATATAGGTAAATATTAGGAATATCACCTATTAATCGATCGGGCCAACACTTTGAGCTAGACCCAACTTTTTTTCCTGGCATAAATTCCAAAGCACCATGCATCCCAAAATGCAAAAACGCATCAACTTTAAAGCCATTTCGCATCCATCTATAAAACGTAGAAAAAGCATGAGTAGGAGCAAAGCCTTTTTCAAATAATAATCTCATTGGGTCTCCTTCGTACCCAAAGGTCGGCTGAATACCCACTACTATGTTACCAAGCTTTTTCCCAAGAATGAAAACACCTGTGCCATCTGATTGAATCTTTCCCGGAGCTGGTCCCCATACTTCCTCTATTTCCTTCAAATATGGTTCATTTTCAACTATTTCAGCGCCGTCAACACGCTCAATTACATTTGCTTCTTGACCGTACTTGCATGAATTTCCATCCAAGACGGCTTCTCTTAAATCGTTGGTAGAATTAGGAAGTTCAATTTCGTAACCTTCGCTTTTCATTGACTTTAGTACATTGTATAAGCTCTCGAATACACTCAAGTAAGCAGCAGTTCCAATAGAACCAGCATTAGGAGGGAATCCATATAAAATAACTCCTACTTTCTTTTCCGAATTTTCTTTTCTCTTAAGTTTAACTAGTCTGCGAGTCTTTTCGGATAAGCTTTTTATCCTTTCAAAACAAGGAACCATATCGAATGCTTTCTCGTTACCAGTTCTTAATTGCACGCAACAACTACAGCCTCCTTCTTCACCCAATCTTCCTCCAAAAACTGTTGGGTTAGTTGCTCCGTCTAACTCTGGTAAAGACACTAAAATCGTCGTCTCTATTGGATTAAGTCCACCATCACTTTTATCCCACTGATTAAGGTTCTGGAACTCAATAGCATGCGCTGCAATATAGGGTACATCTAACTCAGCTAAAGCTTCCTCCGCAGCTTTACTACTATTGTATGCCGGTCCGCCAACCAAACTAAACCCTGTCAAAGATAGAAATGTGTCGATTGATGCCTTAGCATTTTGCACAAAATATTTATTTATTGCTGGCCTAGCATCTAAACCTGCGGCAAACGCTGGAATAACCTTTAAACCCTGTGCTTCTAAACTTCTTATAACTTGATCATAATGTGCAGTGTCTCCAGAGAGAACATAGGATCTCATCAAAAGAAGACCTACGGTACCTATTGAGTGTTTTGCAAAAGGGATTTCTGAAATATTTTCAGTAATTCTCTTCGGTATATCGGGATGATAGAGGCCTGTTTCAGGGTATTCAACAGGTGATTTAATCTCGACCTTTGAACTATTATTAAGTGAGCTATATCTCGACAATAAAAAGCAAAAAAGACTCTCAATGTTTTCTTCAGATCCTGCCAACCAATATTGCATGGATAGGAAATAGGCTCTCAAATCCTGGGCTTTTCCAGGTATAAATTTCAAGACTTTCGGGATCTGGCGAAGAATAGCCATTTGTTTTTCCCCTCCAGTAACTTTATTTTTATCTCCTCTCAGTTTTTTCAAGAACTTTAGCACTCCTGAGGAGGGTTTAGACATATCTAAGCCACCCATTTTTGTAAGATTCACAATTTCTTTTGATGAGACTAGTCCAAGCATAAGATCACACTTTTCCCTGGCTTTTTTCAAATCTGGAAGGATTGCTGAAATATGGTCCTCCAAAAAAACTAAAGTGATAAGAACCATATTTGCCCTTGCAAGATCCTCCTTTGTTTTAAGCAAACTACTTGGATCTTCTTCCCAGGATGCTGCTGCGTGCACAATTATCTCTAGCTCAGGATAAATTTTGCTAAACCTGTTCTTTATTCGTTCTACTGAACCAATAGAATGCGCATCTAAGGTTAGCATTACTAGTGTATACGGATCTTTTTTAAATGATCTATCTAGCATAATGCGCCTTCGCCTCATATAGTAAATCTTTTGTAATTGCACTGTGTCCATTCTCAAATGCAAATTTCTCTGTATTTCTTTTAGCTTTTCCTCTCACGAAAAATGGAATTTTCTTTAGCTCTTTTGTTGCTTCGGGAGCCCATCTAATTTCATTGTCTGCTCCTGTTTCCTTTTCTTCATTTAATTTGCTCTTTGAATTAGATAGGTGGCTGGGACCAGCTGTATCGTTAAATTCGAAGTCTTCTCTAAACATTCCCAACAAATGCTCTTCAAGCCCCATGACCAGTGGATGAACCCACGTGTCAAAGATAACATTCGCACCCTCCCAACCGACTTGAGGAGAAAAACGAGCGGGGTGATCTTGTACATGAAAGGGAGCAGAGATAACCGCGCATGGTATTCCCAGTCTTTTACCAATGTGGCGCTCCATTTGAGACCCTAAGACAAGCTCAGGTTGCAAATCAGCGATGCGTCTCTCTACCTCTAAATAATCGTCACTAATCAAAGCGTCTACAGAAAGATCTTTCGCTAGGCTTCTTATCTTTCTTGCATACTCTCTGTTATAGCATCCAATACCTACTATCGAAAATGCCATCTCTTCCTTTGCAATTCTTGATGCAGTAGCAACATGAGTTGCATCTCCAAAAATGAAAACACGCTTCCCGGTAAAATAATTTGAGTCGACAGATTTCGACCACCAGTCGAAATTCAGACGTGAGGTGTCAGAAAAGCTATCCTTGACTCCCCTGATTTTGTTTAGTTCTTGGATAAAGTCCTTAGTCGAGTTTATACCTATAGGTGTATGTTCAGTATAAGGCATCCCAAAATTTTCTTTAAGCCACCTACAGGCTAACTCACTGCTTTCTGGATAAAGCATTACATTAGCATGTGCTTTTGTTAAACTTTTAATACTTGATGGCGATGCTCCGAGAGGGGCAACAGTATTTAAGTCAATATTAAGATCATCTAAAATAGTTTTTAATTCCCTTACATCATCTTTATGCCTAAAACCGAGAGCGGTTGGACCTAATATATTTACACTAAATTTTTTGGTCTTTTCCTGAGTACAAGAAAGTGCTTTCACTATTTGGTAAAACGTCTCGTCTGTGCCAAAGTTTTCTTTTCTTTGATATGAAGGAAGTTCTAGTGGTATCACTGGAATTTCTAAGTTAAGGGCATCTGCTAGGCCACCTGGATCATCCTGAATAAGTTCAGCGGTGCATGATGCGCCTACCAACAACGCCTCTGGCTTAAATCTTTCAACCGCCTCTTTGCATGCTTTCTTGAATAGATCAGCCGTATCTGCTCCTAGATCTCTTGCTTGAAAAGTAGTGTAGGTGACAGGTGGCCTTTTGTTACCCCTTTCAATCATTGTAAACAATAAGTCTGCATAGGTGTCCCCCTGTGGAGCGTGCAAAACAAAATGAAGCTTTTCCATAGCGGTGGCCACTCTCATCGCTCCTACATGAGGTGGGCCTTCGTATGTCCAAATACTTAGCTTCATATTAAAAGCGCCTCTTTTCTTTTTAAGGGCCTTACAAACAACTCTGCTAAATCCTGTGCTTGCTCATAGCCATGAATTGGGGTAAAGACCAATTCAATTGCCCATTTTGTTGTAAGTCCTTCTGCTTCAAGGGGATTTGCCAAACCTAAGCCACAAACAGTTATATCGGGATTACTTTCTCGACATCTATCCAATTGAAGGTCAACATCCTGTCCTTCTGAAATTACAGGCATGTCTTCTATTAGTTCGAGATCCTTATCAACTAGTGAGCGGTTGATATATGGTGATCCCACTTCAATCAACTTCATCCCACATTCTCTAGATAAAAACCGAGCTAATGGGATTTCCAGTTGACTATCAGGAAAGAAAAAAATTGTTTTACCTTGCAAACTAGTTCTAAGTTTTTTTAGCCCTAACTGGGCTCGTTTTCTTGGAGCTGAGGTCACAATTTCAAATTTATCATCACTTATACCGTAGTTTTCTTTTATTGATCTTAGCCAAAGAGTTGTTCCCTCCTCACCAAACGGAAATGGTGCATTTATTCTTGAGGCACCTCTTTTTTCTAGAGCCTCGGTTGTATCTGTAAGGAAGGGCTGCACTAAGATAAATTTTGATTTTTTACCAATTGAAGGCATTGTTTCCCTATCTCGCCCAGGCAACACAGCAACTTCTTTAATCCCTAACTCTTTAATTAGCTCTACTAATTGATCTTCCACAATATCAGGCAGACTACCAACTAAAATTAGATTTTCTTCATCTGTTTCTTTTAAAGTTGGAACTAATGATGCAAGACAGGCGTCTTCGCCTTGAGTAAATGTGGTTTCAATCCCGGAACCCGAAAAGTTTAACACTTTAACTTTTGGGAAATATATTTTGGAAAGTCTTTCAGCAGCATTAGATAAGTCAAGCTTAATTACCTCTGAGGGACAGGAGCCAACCAGAAAAAGCTGTTTTATATCCGGGCGCCGCTCTAATAAATTTGCAACTTCTCTATCTAACTCCTCATGGGCATCGGCCATTCCCGCAAGGTCTTTTTCTTCTAATATTGCTGTTCCAAACCTTGGTTCAGCAAAAATCATTACTCCTGCAGCTGATTGCAAGAGGTGAGCACAAGTTCGTGATCCTACTACTAGAAAAAAAGCATCCTGGATTTTTCTGTGAAGCCAGATAATACCGGTAAGACCACAAAAAACTTCTCTTTGACCACGCTCTTTCAGTACAGGTATCTCCGAACACCCTCCCATATTTTCAATTTTTGAGTGCTCGTTCACTTACTTACCTCATATTCTAGAAAGGCAGTTTTTTGGTCAGTTTGTCTCGCCAATCTTAGCTTCCTCAGGAACTGAAAGGCGTTTATGAAATATAGAAAGTAAGCGAATAGAGCTACAAACATTTGAGTCGTTGGCATGAAATCACCTGTTAATAAGACATAAAGATACAGACCATGGAAGAAAATAACAAAAAAGCTTACGACATCTTCCCAAAAGAAAGCTTCTGCAAATAAAAATTGTCCAAACACTACTTTTTCCCAAATTGCACCTGTAATCATGATTAAAAATAGGAGAAAACTTTTTATAATTATTGAAACTGTAGCGACGTAATATCCTTCACCTGTTGAAAGATATCTCACCACCAAAAATAACGAAATAATACACACTGCAAATTGTAACGGCGCCAATACTCCCTGAACTTTTGTCCAGACCGTCCTGTCTCTTATGATTCTTTGAGAAGGAGTGTAAAGATTCCACCCATCTACCTGTGGGCTCGATTGTTTATGCATACTTACGAGACCTCTGAAATAAAGCTTTACGTACTAAAAAATGGTAGCGAACCATTCCAAAGTGTCAACAAAAAGTTACATATTTTAAATAAATCTTTTTATTTGTTGAAAAAAGATTACACGAGAGGGAAAACAAGCGCATTTACTGCTCTACAAAATAAAAATCGAAAGAACCGAGGTGTGTGTAAATAATAAATTACATAGAAATCTTGACTATTATCTCTTAAGGCCTCAGACTTATGACATGAATAACGATATATACAGTAGATTAAGTTATTCTGGGCAAGGGGGTTTAGGTATACACCCTGAGAGTCTGGCAAAAATAGCTCTTAGCGAAATTGCTAACGGAAACATAGACCAAAAATTTTATAGTGCCGACCTCACTTCATCATTTTTTAACTCTCTTGTGACTGATGAACCCGAACACACAATTAAGTTGATCAGAAAAGAGCTAGATAATGGACTGGCTGTACAATTTTTCTTTGAAGGAATAGCGCCAATTATTGCAGAAAAATTGGGTGATTCATGGAAACAAGACACAATGACATTTTCCGAAGTTACTATAGCTGTAAGCAAGTTGAGACTACTTTGCCAAGAACTGGAGTCGCTATATCTTGAGCCTGAAGATACTCTTAAATCGGCACCAAAAATTTTACTTTTTACCTTAGAAGGCGAAAATCATACTTTTGGTTCTTACTTAGCTGCATTAAAATTGAAAAAAGAAAACTTTAATGCCCAAATAGCTATTGGATATAGCGAATCAGATCTATTTAAACTCCTAGAATTTGGCAATTTTCAGCTAATTGGTGTCTCAATTGGCAGTGAAAACATGGTCAATCAAAGTAACATAATTACCGATCGAATTAGAAAGAATTTCGCATTACCCATCGCGGCAGGAGGATCTTTTGTAACCCATCACAAAACGCTATCCAAGACATGCCTTGACGTCGACTTATTCCAACCGAGCCCTAAAGAAATAAAATATTTACTGAAAGTTAATTGAAGCTCAGTGGTTAAATAACTTTTTAAGATAAATATGTCTAAATTTGTTTACAATATGTCAAATTTAGCTTACACTTTTACTTAAATTTGATACTAAGTCAGAGATCCCTTCATTGACCAAGAGAGAGAGTAAAGTAAGAGCTGCTGATCAGATAGTCAGACTAAACCCCGACATTTTCGGTGATGTAATTTTGCGAGCATCAGATATATCACTCTTAATTGACACAGCTGGCCTTATTTTAGAAGTTATTTACAATACTGAAAATAAAAACTTAGGTGACATAGAGCACTGGCGAACAAGAAATATTCGAGATTTTATAACAAAAGAAAGCGGGATTAAACTTGAAGAAATTTTAAATTTATCTTCCACCGAAAATGAGAAAATTGAGAAAGACATTATTCAACTAAACCATATTAAAAATGGTGGCGATGACTTTCCAATTCAATACTCTATCCATCCCACTGGAGTAAATAACCAAATTCTACTTTTTGGCCGTGATCTGACCCAGATAGCACAGGCTCAACAAGAACTCATGAAAACTCAATTAAAATTTGAGAGAGAATATGACCGATATAGATCATTTGACACTAAATATCGAGTAATACTAGAACAGTGTGGCAGCGCTTTCATTATTGTTGATGAAGCAGGACAGCTTATTGATTTTAATCAAAAAGCTGTAGCAATAATAGAAAAGGCCAACTTAAACCAAGTGATGTTAGAGGATTTATTTTACCAAGGAACAAGTATAGAAATATTAAGCGAACTTGAGACATTAAATAAAAACACTCCTTCAGCGGCATTAAACCTAAAGATAAAAGAAAACAATAAAGAAGTACAATTAAAGGGTACGTTTTTTCGTTCGAATGACGGTGTCCATGCTTTGATAAGGTTATCGATCTCATCAAGTCAGAGAACAAACCATTCCAAAGAAAAAATTTATCTATCTGATCTTTATCAAAAAACATCAGATGCATTTGTCTTTATTGATGAAGCAGGGAAAATAGTTGATACTAATGAGAGCTTTTTAACTCTTACAGAAAATCCAAATATTGATGAGGTTGTCGGCAAGTCATTTTCAGACTTTCTTAAAAATGCCACTACTGATTTAAAAATTCTTACTGATAATTCAAAAAGACTTGGGAAAATTAGAAACTATGCAACTGATTTTATTACAACTTTCGGATCAAAAATTCCTGTAACAATTTCCTCGACTTGGGTATCAAATGAAGATGACGATTTTTATGGGTTCATTTTAAGAGATTCCTCAAATGTAGAGCTTGAGAAACAAAACGATAATGAGAAACATAGCTGGGAAGCAACCACCAAATTAGTAGGAAGTGCTCCGTTGAAAGAGTTAGTAGCCCAAACCGGAGATATCGCAGAAAGAATATGCTTAGAAACCGCTCTTGATTTAACAAATAACAACAAGGTAGCAGCTGCAGAGCTACTTAGTCTGTCGCGTCAAAGCCTATATGTTAAACTCAGAAAACATAATCTTTTGGATATTAAGGACTAAAATCAGTGATTAAAAGCTATCAAACTCATTTTACCAGTACGCCTAGCTTGATATCGCTTCTTGAACTTATAAAACCTGTTACCTGGTTTCCACCTATGTGGGCTTTTTTATGCGGTGTTGTGTCAGTTGGCGCCTTGAACAGCAATAATACTATACTCATATTATCCGGTCTTCTACTTGCCGGACCATTGGTATGTGGAATGAGCCAGGCTGTAAACGATTGGTGTGACCGTCATGTCGATGCAATAAATCAACCAGAGAGACCCATTCCGTCTGGACGAGTGAGTGCTGGATGGGGGTTTTTTACCGGCATTATAATGAGTGCCACAAGTATCATTTTTGCGTACTATCTCGGAAGTCTTATCTTTTTTGCAACAATTATAGGTGTCTTAGCCGCTTGGCTTTATTCATTAGAACCAATAAGACTGAAACGATCGGCAATTTTTGGGCCAGGGGTCGTAGCAATTTGTTATGAAGGGCTTCCATGGTTTACTGGCGCTGCTATTTTCACAATCTCATTGCCTAATAAAGAGGTTCTAATAGTGCTCTCATTGTATGCTTTGGGAGCGCACGGGATAATGACTATGAATGACTTCAAAGCGACCAAGGGAGATAAACTTTTAGGCATCAATTCTTTACCTGTGATTTTAGGCAGAAAGCCCGCTACTTTAGTAGCTTGCCTTATAATGCTTTTCCCACAGCTAATAGTAATATCTCTTTTTTACTTCTGGGGATCTTTAATTCTAGCAATTACACTGGCAGTTTGCGTTCTACTGCAGTCCTTATCAATGATTTTTCTCATTCGAGATCCAGAAAAAAACACACCATTCTTTAACATGACCGGAGTACTTTTATATATTGCTGGAATGATGTTATCTGCAAATGGATTGTATTTAATGAATTAAATTAGGGGGTAGTAATGAATTGGTTTTCGATTTTAAGGTTAGGGTTAATTCAACTTTGTATTGGTTCAAGTGTTGTTATTCCTTTATCTACATTGAATCGCTTAATGAAGGTAGAATTAGCTTTACCAGCCACGATTGCAGGTTTTTTGATTGCTCTTCATTATGCAGTTCAGTTAACGAGAGTCAATTGGGGTTACTTATCTGATAAAACTCAAAACAGGAGTCAGTGGATAATATTTGGAATGCTAATTTTAGGGATAGGTGGAGTACTAGCGTCTGCTTCTATACCTCTAATTGAAAGTAATTTCGCATATGGAATAATGCTTGCTTTATTTTCATACACTCTAATTGGGTTTGGGGTAGGTGCAGCAGGAACCCCTCTTCTAGCTCTTCTTGCCTCTTATAGTTCTAAATCACAAAAGGGCTTTGCCGCCTCTATCACCTTTCTTATGATGATATTAGGACTTGCAATAACTGGTATAACGGCTGGCATAATATTAGATCCCTACTCTCATCAAAAACTCATAAGAATCACGACCTCTCTTGCTATAATTACCAACATTTTGTCCTATCTTAGCCTGAAAAACTTAGAAAAAACGCTGCGAAATAATGCAGATGTTCGCACACCGAATACTATTAACTATAACGAACCATTTTTTGAAGGTATCAAAAAAGTATGGATGGAAAGAGAAGCAAGGCTTTTCACAATTTTTATTTTTATCTCTATGGGTGCTTTTTCAATGCAAGATCCAATATTGGAACCCTTCGCTGGAGAAGTCTTCGGCTTTGCGGTTGGAGAGTCTACAAAACTTGATGGATTCCATAAGATTGGGACATTAATTGGAATTATTGTAATTATCCTATGCCTATCAAAGTTTAGAATTGGATTTGCTTCTTTATCGATTGTTAAAAATGAACGCCTAGGATCAGAAAAATTTTGGCTGATCACTGGATGCATCTTTTCTGCATTTTCACTATTTATGATTTCTCTTCTTGGACTTACATATAGAGATCCAGGTATATTAAACTCAGTTGTTTTTCTTTTCGGAATATCTAATGGTGTGTTCACTGCGGGAATATTGGGAACTATGCTACATTTAGCAAGTAGGGGTTCGGATGGTAACAACACGGGTACTCGTATGGGGATATGGGGGGCAGCACAAGCTTATGCAACTATGATTGCTGTTTTTTTTAGCACAGTCTTGGTCGATATACTTGGACTTATGATGAGTTCCCTCCCAAGTGTATATGGAATAGTGTTTCTAACTGCTGCGAGTTTTTTTATAGCTGCAGCATTTTTGGGTTCATTAATTATTAAAAAGGATGAACTCGATCAAAATCAAAACATACTACAATCGGTGAGTTAATATGATCTATGATATAACAGTTATAGGAGGAGGACCCTCCGGCGCAACAGCTGCAGAGCAACTGGCGAAAAAAGGTTTCAAAGTCGCATTAATAGATAGAGCAGGAAGAATAAAGCCTTGTGGAGGTGCTATCCCTCCAAGATTAATTGAAGACTTCGAAATACCTCAGTCTCAATTAGTTGCAAAAATCAAAACAGCAAGGATGATATCACCAACGAATAGGAAAGTAGACATCCCAATAGAAAATGGTTACGTCGGGATGGTAGATAGAGAATTCTTTGATGAATACCTTCGGGAAAGAGCAGCAAAATGTGGGGCAAAACGGTTTACCGGCACATTTGTAAAATTATCTAAAAGTTCACAATACACTAGGGTTGATTTTAATAATCACTCAACAAAAAATATTTCCACACTCCTCACAAGATATGTAATAGGCGCGGATGGTGCTAAATCTAATGTTGCAAGAAATACAATCAAGGACGCACATAAAATCCCCTATGTTATAGCATATCATGAGATAATAGAGGCTCCGAAAGCAACTAGTGAATATAATCCAGACAGATGTGATGTTATTTATAATGGAGATATATCGCCTGATTTTTATGGATGGGTTTTTCCTCATGGAAAATCGGCGAGTGTAGGAATGGGAACAGGGATAAATAGCGTTAACCTGAAGAAGGCTACCAGCGATCTCAGGACTCAAGCAGGACTAGACAAATGTTCAACCATAAGAAAAGAAGGAGCTCCGATCCCGCTTAAGCCCTTGGAGAGGTGGGACAATGGAGATAACGTTGTACTTGCGGGTGATGCTGCTGGGGTAGTAGCACCTTCATCAGGGGAGGGCATCTACTATGCAATGATAGGAGGTAAGTATGCAGCGGAAGCGGTTGAAAAATGTTTACTTAAAGGACATTCGAAATATTTAAGTTTAGCAAGAAAGAATTTTATGAGAGAACATAAAGCGGTTTTTCAAGTTCTTGGTGCTATGCAAAACGCATATTATAGATCTGATGACCGAAGAGAGCGCTTTGTAACTTTATGCAAAGACATAGACGTTCAAAGAATAACTTTTGAATCTTATATGCACAAAAAACTATCTCGATCGAGGCCAATAGCACACCTAAAAATAATGTTCAAAAATATTGCCCACCTGACCGGTATGGTTAAAGCAACATGAATATTAATTTTATTCCTGCATGGGATCAAGGAGTCCTAAAACCATTGGAAAAGCTGGAAGTTCATAAAAAAGGTCTAAGGCATAAAGCGGTCTCGGTATTCTTAATTTCAGATTATAATGTACTTATTCAAAAAAGAGCATCAATGAAATACCATACGCCAGGTTTATGGGCTAATACCTGCTGCACACACCCCCTGTGGTCAGAAGATCCCAAGGAATGCGCTCACAGAAGACTAAAAGAAGAGTTAGGAATAGAGGTGCCAGAGTTAGTGTATAAAAACAAAATCGACTATAAAGCGGATGTTGGCAATGGCTTAATCGAAAATGAGAATGTTGATGTCTTTGTTGGCTCAATAAAAGAAAAAGATAATTTAAAAATACTTCTTAATAAAGACGAAGTGGCAGAGGTGAGGTGGATTTGTTTTGACAGGTTAAAAGAAGAAATATCACTATCGCCTGATAAGTTTACACCTTGGTTGAGGATATATGTCCAAGATCATTTTGAACAAATTATAAACTGACCAGCTTATTTTAAAATCTTAATTTTATTGCTTCGTATATCAGCTATACCCAAAACACCAAGAATTGTTGCTGTAATTCCTGTGACATCGAGTCCTGCTTCCTTGTACATTACGTTTGGTGAAGCTTGATCTATAAATTTATCCGGTAAAAATAAACTTCTTACCTTTAGATTGTTATTTATCATGTTATTTTTGAGTAGCCAGTCAACCACATGAGATCCGAACCCACCAATGGATCCCTCTTCTAGGGTAATTAACAACTCATGGTTTTCTGAAAGCACTTTTATTAAATCTACATCTAATGGTTTAGCAAATCTAGCATCTGCAACAGTCACTGAAATGCCTAACTGTTCCAACTCCTCGGACGCGTCTAGTGCTTCTTTGAGATGTGCTCCAAAACTTAATATTGCAACCCTATTGCCCTCTTTACAAATTCTTCCTTTCCCTAGCTCAAGAACTTCACCTCTTTCAGGAAGTTCTACACCTATCCCTTCACCTCTTGGATACCTAAATGATATGGGACCGTCATTATACTCTGCTGACGTTCTGATCATATGCATTAGCTCTAACTCGTCTGATGCTGCCATTACTACAAAACCTGGCAAATTAGAAAGGTAAGCTACGTCAAAAGAACCTGCATGAGTAGCTCCATCAGCACCAACCAACCCAGCTCTGTCAATTGCAAATCTTACTGGCAATTTTTGGAGAGCCACATCATGAACAATCTGATCATATCCTCTTTGGAGAAAAGTTGAATATATTGCGCAGAAGGGTTTCAAACCTCCAGCTGCCATACCGGCACAGAAAGTGACAGCGTGTTGTTCTGCGATTCCAACATCAAAAGTTCTACCAGGGAAACTATCTTGAAAAATATTTAATCCTGTTCCTGAGGGCATTGCTGCCGTAACAGCAACAATCTTTTCGTCAAGAGCTGCTTCTTTTACAAGTGTTTGACCAAAGATTGATGTATATGATGGAGCGTTTGATTTGCCTTTGTGCTGCTTTCCCGATGCAACATCAAATTTCGACACACCATGATATTTATCCGCAGACGTTTCTGCTGGTGCATACCCAGCTCCTTTTTTTGTAACACAATGTATTAGAACTGGTCCCTCAGATCTGGTTTTGACTGTTCTTAAAACTGGTAGTAGTTGGTCTAAATCATGTCCATCTATTGGACCGACGTATGAAAAACCCAAGTCTTCGAAAAAAGTATTTCCCGTTCCACCAGCTAGTCCTGTTATCAAACCTCTAGCACGTTTTGCCCCTTCTCTAAGTGGCCCTGGTAGCGCCTTCGCAAAATTTTCTGCTAATTCCTTAAGAGTATAAAATTGTTGGTTTGCATATAGGCTGGATAAATATTTCGACATAGCGCCAACCGGTGGGGCGATAGACATTTCATTGTCATTCAAGATAACAAAAAATCTTCTCCCTTCAGCACCCGCATTATTTAGTGCTTCGTAAGCCATTCCAGCACTTATAGATCCATCACCAATAACTGCAACAGCATCTCCCGTAGCCATTCCCATATCTCTAGCTACCGTAAATCCTAAGCCTGCAGATATCGAGGTAGATGAATGAGCTGCTCCGAAGGGATCATAATCACTTTCACTTCTCTTTGTGAAACCTGACAGACCTCCCTCTTGTCTAAGAGAACTCATTTTTTCTCTGCGACCAGTAATTATTTTATGTGGATAACATTGATGTCCAACATCCCATATCAACTTATCGTGCGGTGTATTAAACACTGAATGTATTGCAACAGTTAGCTCTACAACGCCTAGGCTTGATCCTAAATGTCCTCCTGTCTCAGAAACCGCTCTAATTGTTTCATTGCGCAATTCTATAGCAAGTTTTTTGAGATCTAAATCTGAAAGATGCCGAAGATCAGCAGGGTAATTTATTTTATCAAGAAGTGTAGGTTTCATAATTGAGATGTGTAACTTATTTTTCACGTGGAGGAAACATTTCCCCCACGTGAATATAGAATAATCTAACTGGGCCCGTTATACAAGCCGCCTTCGACAGCAAAACCGTGAAGAACTGCCCAACTAAACCAGTCGTCCACAACCGTTCCAGTTAGTAATATGCCTATTCCACCGGTGATAGGACAAAGAATTGCAAACCACCAAGCCCATCTATGAATTCCTTCCATAGAAGCGTTAAAGCCCATGGTCCATCTCCAGAACAGAGCAGCACGCTCAGAGGCTGTGCCACGATCATAGATTTGTTCAAGTTCCCTGTCTCCTCCCATTCTTGAGGTAGCTAATATCGTTGCTCCATGCATTGCGAAAAGTAGAGCAGAGCCATATAGAAAGACGATACTCAGCGCGTGAAAGGGATTATAGAATAAATTGCCATGATTTAAAGAAAGGTAATTTGTCCAATCTAGATGTGGAAAAATCCCATAAGGAACCATTTCCGACCAAGTGCCCATAGCCACGGGTCTAAAAAGACCAATTACGAGAAATAGCCATATTGCTGCAGCAAAAGCCCAACAAACATGTTTTCCCATTCCCAATTCATTGGCTCGCAGGTATGATCTAATCCACCAACTTAAAACCGCTATTAAGAGACAAGTACTTGCAATTAAGTATAATCCGCCTTCCCAAATGGGTGGAAAGCCAAGGCCATATTCCTCACCAGGAGGATCAAGAGAAATCCACCATAAATCCCTCCATAAGGCTTGCCATGACCAATCAACTGATTGGAGCATACCTACTCCTGTTAGAAAGAACCACGCCGTTCCCAAGAACAACGCTATCGTTCCAAACATGCCCAAATGAATCGGCCCCAGCTGGGCATTTCCAATATACCCCAGTAATGAGGAGAATCGTGGCTCGACACCTCTCTCTTTTGCCACTATTCCTTTTTCGTCAAGACCCATTTCTGCCGGGCCACGAACCTGAACCTGTGTTAAAATATTATGGTACTCTGCCATCTTAACCTCC
Organism: uncultured Alphaproteobacteria bacterium; assembly: GCA_902619165.1. Lineage (GTDB taxonomy): Bacteria > Pseudomonadota > Alphaproteobacteria > Rhodobacterales > Rhodobacteraceae > CACIJG01. Next base: position 36,259 of record CACNDI010000004.1, on the reverse strand, counting down.
TATACTTGCGAATGTGAAGAAATTTGGCCACCAATCCCACCATTCAATCCAGCTTTCACCATCTGGCATTAGCCAAGAAGGTCCAGATATAATGATACAAATTCCAGACCACCAGCCGGCACTAAGGGCAACGAATAATCCAATTCTATGAATACCCAATGTACCAATAGAGTAACCAATAAAATCTCTGAAGTACGTATCTTCATGGTCGGGTGTTTTTGCATCTTCTCCTTTTTCAGGGTTAGCAGCCGACAAGATTAATGAACCGTGTAATGCAAGCAACATAGTAGTAGTGAAGAAACACGCAATTGCAAGCATATGAATTGGATTGTAATGGAAATTACCATATTGATATCCGGTGTAAGACACCCAGTCCAAATGGGAAAAAATACCATATGGAAATCCATGAGCCCATGCACCCATTAATACTGGTCTGATAACAACCAAAGAAACATAGGCAAAAATTGCAAAAGAAAAGGCAAATGGAATATGATAGTCCATCCCTAACTTTCTCGTGATTTCTACCTGCCTTAACATCCAACTACCGAATGCTCCAATAGCGCACAAAGTTATAACTTGCCATAAACCACCATCATTCATAGGAGCCATTTTTAGCCCATATTCAAGAGGCGGAGGCTCTATGCTTATTAACCAGGGGTTCCAGACCCCCTGTTGAGCAGCGCCCCAAAAAATCATAATACTACCAAGGGCAGCAAAGAAAATTGTCGAGACTCCAAAGAAGCCCACGTAAAACGGCCCGACCCAAAAGTCAAATAAGTCCCGACCTATAAGAGTACCGCCTGGAACACGATACTTTTTTTCAAAACTGAGTAATGCCATCCTATGACCTCCATTCAAATTACTCTGCTGACTGACAAACAGTCAGTCAGAATGCCACGGGCGAGATCCTAAGGGGGGACTGGTTCTCGCCCACAGCGACTCGTAGGTTTTTAGCCAGCTGCTCTTGCTGCGGCCTCAAACCAATTGAAGTGATCGGTGCTGAGCAACACTAAATGAATCATTGCTGCTAGCAAGAAGAGAAAGACGCCCTGTGCGACAAACACTCGTCTAGGATCAAATATCAGCCATATTTTATAAAAGTGACTCATTTCTCTCTCCTCAACCGAAATAGAACCAAGGACGCCAGATCCATGTCGCTATATGAGCCAATATGCACATTATAGTAAATGTCCATAGTCCACTCATATATACGCTATGTAATTCTTGCGCCTGTTCATCTGTTAGACCTGATAAAGACAGGTCATTATTTCCAGCCATTATACATCCTCCGGATTAAGTGACTGTTGCGCTGCAAGCACCTTATGCGCGAGCAACGATCCTTCCGCCAAAAGACGGTAAGAATTCTTTAAAACCCTCATGAAAAAATCATGGGCGTTATTGTTTTGGCATTTGCCCATGCCTTACTAAACATATCTTTTTCAATTTTTCCTTTTACAAGGCTTTTCATACAGGTGAGCAGTGCTCCTGGTAATGAAAATATAAAAATCACTGAGAAATAAATTCTATACTCCCAAATTGGCTTTTTTCTTGTTCTTCTCATCGCAGTCCCTCCTTATGCAACCTTATTACTTTTGTTAATTTCTTCACCCTCTGGATTAAGCATTTTTAAAATCTCTTTCGCTACTTTCTTATCTCCATTTTCAAGCGCTATTTTTTCGGCTTGATCACGAAGCGTTTTAGTGGCAGAGATTCTAGTTAGCGGTGAATGCTTGGCCACAAGTTCTTCCAAAATATCTTTAGCTTCCTGATCCCACGGTAGCTCTTTTCTCAATTTGGTTAATGTCGCATCTGTTTTGTCCAAATCAGATCCAAGAGGCAATATGTGAAAGAGCGCATCAAATAATCCATTACAAATTTCTTGCAATAAATAAGTTGATCCCGAGTACCCCATCATCGGCGTGCCAACAGCACGTCTAATTGCTGCTCCTGGAAAACTAGCGGGAATGAATGATGCTTTTGGTCCGAAACCTTGGCCTGCCTCCGCAAGATACATTTTTTCATTTATGGATCCCATCAACACTAAAGGTCTAGTTTGCTTTATGAGATTTCTAATTTTTTCATTATCGGTCTTCTTCCCAGCTACTCTTGCCACCGCAAATTTACAGGGAAGACCTAATTCATTCTCCAAAAAGTTCCTTATACCTCTTGTATATGTTTCATTAGCTACAATCCCGAAACTAGCCGTTGCGAAAAAATCCTGGGTCACAGATCGCCAAAGATCCCATACTGGTTTGATAGTTGAATGCTTCTCTTTTTCGATGAAGCCTTCAACATCAATATTCAGTATCTCACCCAATTTCCTTAAGAATTTAGTTGTACTATCGATACCAATCGGGGCCTGCAAATAAGGCTTGCCCAATAACTCAGCTAAACCTCTACCGAACTCTCTATACATCACAATATTTGCATCAGCATTCACAAGCTTCGACATCTCTGCTATATGAGCACCCATAGGCATAACCAAGTTCACTTCTGCACCAATAGCTTCTACAAGTCTTCGAATCTCTGCTAAGTCGGAGGGCATATTGAAAGTGCCGTACATAGGACCCAAAATATTTACCCTGGGTTTAGAATTTTCATCCCTTTTTGCTTCTTTTGGCATTCTTCCCTTGGTCATTCCAAAGTTAGTGAAAAGCCATGTCATAGATCTATCTGCAGCCTGCCATTGGTCTTCATCAATAGTTCTTGGTAAGAACCTTTGTATATTAGTGCCTTGAGGTGTCACACCTCCTCCGATCATTTCTGCAATTGACCCTGTTACTACAACAGCCGGCAATACAGGATCTAAGGTATCCCAGGCACGTTTCATGGCTCCTTCTGTTCCTTCCCTTCCTAACTCCTCCTCACCTAAGCCAGTAACCACAATTGGTAACTCATGTGGAGGCAAAGCATCTGTGTAGTGAAGAACTGATGTCACTGGAAGGTTTTCACACCCTACTGGACCGTCTACAACAACTTGAAGGCCTTTTACGCCACAAAAAGCATAAACTGACCCCCAATATCCTCCCGCTCTATCGTGATCCTGAATTAACACTAAATCATCTCCTCCGCCTTTGCAGCGATCTTTCTTTTCTCTATTTTTTTTGCTTGATGGGCTCGGAACTGGGGATTAAGGTTTGGCTTACCCTCCCAAACTCCTGCTGTATCACCTTCCCCGACACCCTCGAAGAAACTCTTCATTTTTTCCATTCTTGAACCATTGCTTATAGCCTGCAATATTACTTCGGCTAAGCTTCCAGCCCCAGCAACACCCATAATTGGCCGAGCTGAAATTAAATTTGTGTAATAAAGAGAGGGAATACCTAACTCTTTAGCTTTTTGCACTACCGGGGTCGTTCCAATAGCCAAATCAGGATTAACGCTCTTCACTGCTGAGATATCATCCTCCAAACTCGCCCTAAATTTTACAAAAACGCCTCTACTCTCCAACCAATCTTTGTCTTCAGTAGACCATTTAGTCTTAGGACAGGCAGTTCCTACATAAGGGACTTCAGCGCCTGCCTCTATGAGCGTTCTTGCTACTATAAGTTCCGAGCCCTCATAGCCCGATACCGTAATTTTGTTATTAATTTTTTTGTCATCAAGAGATTTTTGTATTTGCGGCAGTATCTTCTTTTTTGCGTCCCCAATGACCTTTTTCGCAATGTTAAAAGTATCACCTACACTATCAATCCAAGAATTAGTACCTTCAACACCCACCGGGGCAGATCCAATAATTGGCTTACCAGCGTCTTCAAACTCTCTCACAGCAGCGGTATAAAAGGGATGGATAGCTGCAACGGCGTCGCAATCAAGCGCTGCATACAATTCACGCCACTCTCTGCAAGGTATAACTTGTCCCGCGGCCAACCCTAGTGGCTCTAAAATTGCTCCAATATTCATAGGATCTGCCGGAAACATTTCTCCCAACAATGTGACGGTCGGTCTATCTGATTTCTTTGAAGCTGGGGCAGATACTGGGCCAGACTCAATTTCGTTTTTCGCATAATTCAGTAATGCACCAGCCAAGACGTCTTTTGCCTCCGCGTGTGTGGGAATTCCAAACCCAGGCACGTCAATACCAATTATCCTAACCCCGTTAATTTCTTTTGGGAGAAGCCTCAAAGGGACGCCAGACGCGCTAGGAACACATAGATTTGTAAAGACAACAGCATCAAACCTATCGGGATCAGCCATTTCATGTGCAGACGCTAAAATATCTTCATATAGTTTTCCAGTTACCAGCGTCTCAGAGGAAAAAGGTACATAACCTACAGATCTTCGCGCTCCATAAAAATGTGAGACAAAAGTTAACCCATAGACACAGCATGCAGAGCCTGACAGCACAGTTGCTACTCGCTTCATTCTCAAACCAACCCTTAGAGAGCCAAAAGCGGGACACATGCTTTGTGGCTTATCATGAGGACCCAAGGGGTAATCTTTTCGCATATTTTGTATGAGCTCTTTGTTTGCGCCTTTTTCCGCACTACCTTTAAGAGATGAGGACCCACAAAGGCCATCAGATTGGGTGCCTACACCCCCATGATGCCTGTCTTCTAAATCAACATTGACCTCATCATTCAACTTGACGTGATCTGCTGCATCATATTTTATTTCTCTCTTTGTGCCCATTCTTATTAATTTTTCTCTTTACACTTCGTCATATACAACTTCTAACGACTCTTTGGGTTTCGCAAATTTTCCTCTCATGTCAGCATCAGTAGCTGGTTGCAACACAAAGTCAGCTCCCGTCTCACTGGCGGCAAACAAATTGAGAAGACCATCTTGGTCAAGCGGCTTTGGTCTAAGTGGTTGAGCCTCAGCTGTATTTGTTCCTAGTTCAGCAAACAAGTCTCCCCACTGCGAATCTTTTGTCCCAACAATATGATAATTTGCGGACTTCTTTCTCAGATCATCATCCTGAGGTATACTTGCAAGAATAGGTATTTTTACCGTCTCAGCAAAAGCTGCCGCTTCACCCGACCCATCGTCTTTGTTAATTACTAAGCCTGCCACACCGACGTTTCCACCTAGTTTTCTGAAATACTCCACTGCTGAACAAACATTATTTGCTACATATAGAGATTGAAGATCATTTGAGGCTACCAATATAACCTTTTGAGCCATATCCCTTGCTATTGGCAATCCAAATCCGCCGCAAACTACATCACCCAAAAAATCCAATAATACGTAATCAAAATCCCAATCGTGAAACCCTAACTTTTCCAGTAGCTCAAAGCCATGGATTATGCCGCGTCCTCCACATCCTCTTCCCACTTCTGGCCCACCGAGTTCCATCGCAAATACGCCGTTTCTTTTAAAACACACATCTCCAATGGTGACTTCTTCACCAGCAAGTTTCTTATTAGTCGATGTTTCAAGTATAGTTGGGCAAGCCTTTCCCCCGAATAAGAGAGAAGTTGTATCAGATTTTGGGTCACATCCTATCAGTAGAACTCTTTTTCCTTGCTCTGCCATCATATGACTAAGATTTGCAAGAGTGAAACTTTTACCGATGCCTCCTTTACCGTAGATCGCTATTATCTGAGTTTTTTTTGTTGGCTCACCAACTGGAACTTCGTCGATAGGTTGATTTGCTTCTTCTCGAAGGTCCTTGTGGTGTTTTTCTAAGTCTTTCTTATCTAAAGTATGAGTCGGGTTATCTAAGCTCATGCTACATCCCTCCAATCAATAACCATTTTCAAGCATTCTGAATCTTCAAAAGATTGTCGATAAGCGGCTTTCGAGAAATTTACATTACTCTCATGCGATATTAAACCTTCTAAAGATAGAGCACCGGTTTCTAATAGTGATCGTGTAATATTTATGTCTTCAGTATTAAATTCGGCTGAAATCCTAAACCTAGCCTCTTTTATAAATGCGGGCGGGAAAGAAAAAGAGATAGGAGATGAATAAAATCCTGCAAAAACTATTTCGCCATTTTTTTTCAACTTTGGAATTATCTTATCCAAAACGCTGATATCTCCACTAGCCTCATAGATCGATTCATGATCGGAAGAATTATCATTTTCCGGATCGATAACGTCGTAATCTGTTTCATTACCCACTCTAAGAGGATTACTTTCCCATACAATCGGGGCTTCACCACCTGCTGCTATTGTTAATCGAGCTAGCAACCTTCCTAAAACACCATGACCAATAATAAGTGAGGGAAGTTTGTTCCCAAGCCCTGCGATTGCGTGCCTAGCAGTTGCTGCCAGTGCAAACAGTGTCCCTTGAGCTTTCAAATCAGGGTCTATTTTTATGAGCTTTTCATCGGAAGCAATTAGAAGGCTAGAAGATGCACCGAAAAGACCCTTTTCGTTTTTATAGCAATTTGCCCCTGGGACAAATACATGATCGCCAACCTTAAGTTTCCTGGATGCTCTGTTGTCGACTACCACCCCAACCGTTTCATAACCTGGGACTAGAGGATAACCCATTCCAGGAAAAAATGGCATCTCACCATTCCAAAACAAGCGTTCAGTACCTGTAGAAACCCCAGAGAACTGAGTTTCAATAATGACCTCGCCTGTATTTGGTTCCCTAAGGGCAACTTTACGCAGGTCCAATTTACCTGGGTTATCAATGACTATTGCTAATGTTTCCATATTAAATAATGACAATTATTGTGATTTTCATGAATTAACGAGACAGAAACTAAGTGGAAACCTATGGCCCCCCTTGTTAAACCGATTTTATTGTCAAGCTTTCTTACATACCCAATCAAAAAGCTGTTCCCCTTTATTTACGTAAATATCCCATAATTAAAGCCAACTCAAAAATGAATGTCAATAAATTTAGACAAAAACTGTAATAAATTTCTGACATATGGCTTTTATGCAAAAAAAAACTACTTTTTCGCACTCATAACTTGGGTAATGAACGGCGCACTTACTACATGCTTAACAATATTTGAAAAGCCAGTCCTGAGAAGAATCGCCTTATGCTCCTTAAAAGAGCGCACTTTTCCGGTTGTCATCGCCATAGTATAAAATGAAAAATAGCAATCACTGGAACGCATCGGCTTGCTTCCACCAGACATTGGCTCTGTTATTAACAAAGAACCACCTTTCGGAAGAGCTTCGTAGATTCGTTTTAGCAAGAACTCTACAGTGCTGTCTTCATGATCATACAAAACCCTTACTAAGCTTATAACATCTTGATTCGAAGGAATATCATCTCTTAAAAAATCACCAGGACAAAAATTCAAGAGCCCTACTATATCATCAATTTTTTGGTGATTGCTCTTTGCAACATTTATTACATTAGGCAAGTCGAAAACAGTAGCTTCGATACTAGGATACTTGCTCTTTACCGCTAATAAAAATGCGCCAGTGCCACCGCCAATGTCTAAAATTCTTTTGACACCTTTAAAGCTATATGCCTGTAAAGTTTGCTCCGAAACCAACCTTTGGGAAGTTTGCATGAGCTTACTGTATTCGGAAGACACCTTAGTGGAAATATTCTTTTTTTTTGCTTCTTTTCTAACATAGGGCCAAAATTGACCCAGCTCTGTTTCGGTCCTCCCGTACAATATCTTGACTGGATCTATGAGATCTCGATATAAAATTTGATTATGTTGGATCATATCCATTAGACCAGGAACTCCAACTATTTGCGCGCCTAACCTTGTTAGCCAGTATTTATTTTTTTTGTGGCAAATCAAGTTTAAAGCACATCCACCACGCAGTAACAACAAACACCTTTCATTCGCAATCTCCAGAAATTGGCTAACTTCATCCAGAGATCGCCCTTCTTTTTTGAGAAATTGAAAGATACCCAAATTGATCAATAAATGGAGTATTTGTGAATAGACAAAACCTGACATAACCTCATGAATCTTATTGCCCTCATAACTGATGAGGGCCCTAAGAATTGGAACTTTAGCGATAGCTTCATGCACTTTGGTTGATGAAAAGACATTAATCTTCAATCGGTAATAGCTTATATAAAGCGAATTAATTTTTTCTTTCAAAATCATCCGATCGGAGCAGTCTTAAACACCTGTTAAACATATAAGTGGCTTACAAAGTCTTTTGAAGTGGCTCTACTGGGGTTAGACGTTCTGCCTGACTTCTGACGATTTTAATCAATTCAACTTCACCAGGGCACGAGGGAATAGAAGCTATAGCTCCCGCCAAAATATCTTGAAGCCTTTTAATCGCACCTTGCTCTCCTAGCTTTAAAACAGCGTTCGGGCGCTCATTTTCCCTATCTCTGTTATTCGATTTACCACTTTTTTGAGAGTCAGAAAAGTCCTTTAAATCATCAGCAACTTGAAATGCCTCACCTATTCTCTGGCCAAGTTCTGCCCATGGTTCTGGATCCTCTCCAGCGGAAATTGCCCCCATTTTAGTAGCCGCTACGAACAATGAAGCCGTTTTGAGTTTATGATATGAACTAAGATCAATAGTTTTTTCACTTTCCCAACCTTGACCTGAACAGATACCGTAAGGCATACCCGTTGACGTTGTTAAAACATTTATTAACTTACCAAGCCTTTCGGGAGCGCTCAAACCGCTAGCAGTTAGCACTTGAATTGCTAAGATAATTAAAGAGTCGCCACATAGAACAGCTAAAGGCTCATCAAAGGCCTTATGAACAGTAGGCTTACCCCGCCTAACCTCCGCATTATCAAATGCTGGCAAATCATCATGCACTAAACTGGCGCAATGCATCATCTCGACTGAAACCGCAGAAGCCATTGAAAGATCAAAATTATCTAACCCACACGCATTAGAAACAGCGAGGCTAAGCTGAGGCCGTACTCTAGCACCGCCTGGAAAGATTGCATAATCCATCGCCGCAGCCAATTTTGGAGGGGCAGGCGATTTACTCGCCTTCTTAATTGCTTTTTTCAGTGCCTCTTCTAACTTTTCTTTCATATCTTTTCCTGTAGTAAAAATTAGACATCATTAGAAATTTGTGTAAATAATTTTGGACGCTTTTTAAAATAAGTCAATAAAATACCTTTTATGAAAAAAGAAAACGAACATATAATCATTGTAGGCGCAGGAATTGGTGGGCTTGTTTCTGCCCTTTTGCTGTCCCAAAAGGGATTAAAAGTAACTGTGGTTGAAAGAAATGGATACCCTGGAGGAAAGTTAAGAGCCTTTTCAAGTCAAGAGGGTCCTATTGATGCAGGGCCTACAGTTTTGACATTAATTGACGTTTTTCAGGAAATATTCACTCAAGCAAATCTAAATATTTTTAAGGAATTAGATTTGTATAAAGAAGAGGTATTAGCTAGACATTACTGGCCCGATGGAAAATGTTTAGATCTTTTCTCAACCCATGAAAAAAATCTTTTTTCAATAGAGCAAGTATTTGGGAAAAAATCAGCAGCTGAATTTGACAAATTTCATGGAGATTGTGAGACCCTTTTTTTTGCTTTTAATAACACGTTGTTAAGAAATGACTACCCTGGGAGCTTTTTCATAAAAAAAGATTTTTTAAAAAGTATTCCTCGATTAGTTAGCATTTTGGGCTTTCCAACCGACTACTGGAGCAAGCTAGAAAGATATTTCAGCGAACCTAAGCTCAGACAACTTTTTGGAAGATATGCGACATATGTTGGGGGTTCACCTTTCAATTCTCCATCCCTGCTACAACTCATATGGTATGTTGAGTTTCTGGGAGTATGGCGCGTAAGAGGAGGTCTTCATACTCTAGCGAATAAATTGAAACAATTATCTACAGAAAATGGTGTTAAGTTCATTTTCAATAAGTCTGTTACTAAAATTAATATTAAAGATAACAAGGTGTGTAGCGTAGATCTCAATGACGGACAAAGGTACCAATCCAAAACTGTATTGTTTAATGGAGATCCACGAAACTTTAGAGAAGGTAACTTGGGTAGTAACTTAAAAAATATAATGAAAAAAACAGCCACTGAACCACGATCTTTATCTGCCTATGTTTGGTCATTTGCTTCTGAAACTACGGGGGTGGAACTAGCTCACCACAATGTCTTTTTTAATGCGAACTATAAGAATGAATTTGATAGTATATCAGCCGGACAAATAGCTAAAGACCCCACTTTATATATATGCAAGCAAGAAAAGGGCTTAAAAAGTAGCTCAAAAAATCGCTTTGAGATAATCATCAACGCGCCCTCACTCACTCAAAACAAAATTACTGCTACCAAGGAGTATGATTTATGCAAAGAAAGAACATTTCAAAAACTCAGCAAAATGGGAATATACTTCAAAAACAAACCGAATTCACACAATCTGGCAACTCCGAGAGCATTCGAAAGACTAGCACCGGGCGCGGACGGATCAATCTACGGGCTGAGCCCCGAGAGACTACTTTCAACCTTCCAAAGACCCTCCACAAAAACAAAAATAAGGGGCCTTTATCTGGCGGGAGGGGGAGCTCATCCAGGACCGGGTTTGCCAATGGCAGCTCTATCAGGCAAGCATGCGGCAGAAATGATAAAACGGGACCTTGTTTTGATCTGAATATCCCACCCAACGGGTACGGATGGTGGTACATGGATGGCCTTTCAGATGACGGCACAAAAGCAGTTTCAATTATTGCCTTCATAGGTTCGGTCTTCTCTCCATGGTATAGTTGGTCTGGTAGAAAAAACCCTCATGACTTTTGTTCAATAAATATTGTGACATATGGTAAAGGGGGAAGATGGACAATGACTGAGCGAAGGGAACGCGATGTTAAAATTAACAAAAATTCTTTTAAGGTAGGGCCCAGCAAATTAGAGTGGAATGGCAAGAAGCTTGTTCTAGAGTTTAGCGAAATAACAATTCCACATTTCGATAAAATTGAAGGTTGCATCACTGTTACACCAGAAAATGTAAATGATTTGGAAGTATTGTTGAAACCTGACGGGACACACATATGGAGACCATTCTCTCCAATTTCACGTATAGAGATTAAAACAAATAAGAAAGGATGGAGTTGGCAAGGGAACGGTTACCTCGATGGAAATTTTGGAACAAGGGCACTAGAACAAGATTTCAATTATTGGACCTGGAGTCGTCTACCTTTTAAAGATAAATGCCTCACATTTTACGACGCTGATCTAGTTGACGGCAGCAGTACCAACATAGCACTGCGCTTTAATAAAAATGGCTCAGTTGAAGAGGTAGAAGCACCTCCTCTTAAACCTATATCAAAAACAAAATGGCTCATTAAACGGGTTGCCAGATCGGATAGAGAATTTTCACCCTATCAAAGCCGAGCATTTCTGGATGCACCATTTTATTCCAGAAGTGAGTTAGTTACCCAAATTGATAAAGAAAAAACTACCGGTGTTCATGAAACCTTGGATATGAAAAGGTTTACAAACCCACTGATAAAACCTTTGCTATGCGCAAAGATACCTCGAATTTTTTAGGAATTCTCCTTATTCAATTGAATAATAGAAAAATTTAATACCCCTGCGTAGGAACCCCAAACTATATAAGGAGTAAGTAGAAGACCTGCTATTAAATCAGTATAAAAAGCTAGGACAACCATAATAATAACCGAAACCCAAAGGCATAGTAGAATTATAAAACCTAACTTTATCCTGTGGAGTCCAAAGAATACGGGAGTCCATAAAGTATTGAATACAAGTTGAAGAGCCCAAAAAATCAAGAATAAGTCATTGTTAGGAGCTCCGTAAACTCTAACTAAAGAATATGACATAGCTATGTATAAATATAACCATGCAATAGGAAAAACCCAATCTGGAGGTGTCCAACTAGGTTTGTTAAGGGATTTATACCAGTCTCCTGTTGGGAATAAAGAACCGGTAGACCCAGCTGCGAGACATGCCAAAAAACCTAGCAAAAAAATCAATATCGACTCTGTCATAACTCAAATTCTCTATGTTGATAAATAAATGCTTTTCTTATCATTTTTTTCAAGTTCCATTAAAACGTCCATCAATCTTTTGCCAGAAAAAAGAACCATATCATTGCCATGATTTTTCCTCTGTGCGCTATTTACAAGAAATTTCACTTCTCTTAAAGCAGGAGCATGTACAACAGCTGAAACTGGCAAAATTTTAGAACTAAGAGTTTTTAAAAAAGAAAAAGCAAGCAAAGTTATCTTTTCAGATTTTGAGGTTATTGCTCTCTGGTTAATGCTATCGTATTGAACAGACTCAATATGTGCTCCGATACCTTCATAAATGTAGCGGGCTGCATATATTCCTGGCTGACAGGAAGTTGGGAGGCCAAAAAGACCAGATTCTGAACGCTTATATAATCGTCTCGCTTCTTCTAATAAACGTTTTGCGATTGAAGCTAACTCTTTGGAAGGTTTAGGGCTTGTCAGAAAATGTTTCAAATCTATATTTTTTTCCTTCAGCCAATCAGTAGGAATGTATATACGGTTACTTCTTGCATCTTCGCCTATGTCTCTCACAATGTTAGTAAGTTGCATAGCCACACCTAGATCACAAGCACGTGCTAATATATCTTTATCTCTTACTCGCATTAGGACACACATCATCACGCCGACTGTTGATGCAACGCGTGCACAATAAGAGCGTAACTCTGAAAGAGATTTATACCTTCTCCCTTCAGCGTCCCATTGCATTCCCTCTAATAAAGCCATTGGGAGTGCTTTTGGCATTTCATAAAACCTAACAAGTTCTGCAAAACATCTATCAGAGGCATGATTTTCAGGTTTTCCCAAATAGACTTTTTCAAGTCTAACAATGAGCTTTTTTAGAGATAGCAATTTTGCCTGACTATCATCAATTGCATCGTCAACAATTCGACAAAATGAATACAAAACAATTGCAGAGTCGCGTACTTTTTTGGGAAGAATTTGTGAAGCAGCGTAAAAAGAGTGGGATCCCTTTTTAATTATTTCGTAACAAGTTTCCAGATCCTCTTTGTCATACATTTGATTAAACCTGCATTGCTTTCTTATTGGTGGAATAGCTTGTTTTATTCGCAACCTCTTTCAAATCCGGAAGAAGCTCATCTAATATTTCTGCAGATGCAAGGACACCCGGCAATCCTGGCCCAGGATGAGTACCAGCTCCAACAAGAAAGAGATTATCAAGCTCTTCTGATCTATTGTGAGGTCTAAACCAGGCGCTTTGAAACATTTGAGGTTCCAAGGAAAAACCACTTCCGAAATGACTTAAATATCTTTCTTTAAAATCAAGGGGGGTCATAACATACTCGGTTTTTATTGCTTGACCCAGCCCAGGCAAAAGTCTTCTCTCTAAAACATCAAGTATTTTTTTCTTATAGCTTTTTTCAATGTTACGCCAGTGAATATCATTCTTAAAACTTAGGTTTGGAACGCAAGCCAATACATAAAAAGTATCGTCTCCTCTTGGAGCACAAGTTCTGTCAGTGACAGAAGGTCTATGTACATATAAGCTCATTTCCTGAGGCAACTTCCCTTTTATAAAAATATCATTAACCTCTTTTTTATAATTGGGTCCCACCAGAATTGTATGATGCCCAACATTCTTCCACTTTGATCTTGTTTTTGAGGTGCCAAAATGCCAAACAAAGAGACTCATTGACCAATTCTTCGCGTCTAATTTATGTTTGGTCCACCTTTTCTTCCTGTGGTCACCCAATAAACTATCGTATGTATTCTGAAGATCTGCGTTTGACACTACATAATCTGAGCTAATTTTTTCTCCAGAATGTAATTGAACTCCAATTGCTCTGTTATCTTTTGTTAAAATTTTGTTAACTGTTGTATTAAGTGTCACTTGACCCCCTGAGGATTTAATTTTTTCTGCCATTTTATTCGCCATGGCTTGAGCTCCTCCGTGAATATAGTAGACACCAAATCTATGCTCCAAATAATTCACTAATCCCCACATGGACGTAACAGTGAAGGGATTTCCACCTACAAAAAGTGGATGGAAACTTAACGCAAACCTTAGCTTTGAGTTGGATACATAGCTAGCAGCACTTCTATAAACTGACCTATCTGCTCTTAGAAGAGCAAAAATTGGAAGAACCTTTAGAGTATCCCATAGTCTATGCATAGGACTTCTTCCCATTGAGCCCTTTTTTGAAAACGCGAAATTATATTGCCTTTCTGACAAACGCATGAACTTTCGATATCCTTTGAGATCATTCGGTGCAACTTTTTTAATTTGAGCCTCAAAATTTGATTTGTTGCCAGAAACTGAAAGAACATCATTATCTTCAAATATCAAATCATAATATGGGTTTAGCTTTTCTATTTTTACATGTTGACTTAGATCATCCCCACATCTCTTCCAAAGTTCTTCAAAGTTTTTTGGTAAAGTCAAAATTGTTGGACCTAGATCAAATCTATGCCCCTCTTGAGTTTTAGATGACCCGCGACCACCAACAGTTTGCAATCTATCAAAAACGTGAACATGGTACCCTTTTTCAGAGAGAAGCATTGCCGCAGACAAGCCTCCAAATCCTGCACCAATAATGGCAACAGAAGGCTTTTCCACTTCTTTCTCACCATCAAAGTACGTTTCGTCGGTCTTTTTCAACATATCTGATCTTAAACATGTCAGTTTTTTTTGACAATATTTTTAATAAAAAATATGCTTTGAATTGAATAAGCCATTTTGGAGTAGATAATTAAAACAATTACCATAAGTTTTTTTAGGTTCCAGTCCATATTTGGCAAACTATGGGCTTTTTCCCATATGGGGTTTTCACATTTATATATGAGAAGGATGAAAGGCCTGCAATTTTATAAACTTTTCGGAAGTGGTGTGGGGGAAGGCTTTACCCCTGTATTAAACCCTAATGTTTATGCTATCATGGCAGTATGGGATAGTGTGACCGATGCGGATCAAAACATAGCCAACTCATCAATTTTCAAACAATATAAAAATAGATCGAAAGAAAACTGGACGCTATATCTAAAACCTACCAGATCTCGGGGTAGTTGGGATAAGAGAAACCCGTTTGAAATAACTGATAGCCTCGATCAAACATTTCCTGTAGTAGCGCTTACTAGAGCAACAATAAAAACGAGTATCCTTTTAAAGTTTTGGAAAAGAGTGCCAGATATATCAAAAACAATTGGGCTCAATAGAAATGTTTTATTTAAAATCGGGCTGGGAGAAATTCCTTGGTTTCACCAAGTCACCTTCTCAATATGGCCTAGTCAGGAAAGCATGGATCAATTTGCTAGAACTCATGGGCCTCACAAGGAAGCCATCAAAGCTGTAAGGGAAAATAATTGGTTTAAAGAGGAACTCTATGCACGATTTGCAATAGACAAACAAATTGGCCAATGGCCAGAAACAAATATAAATAAGGAAGTAAGTGAATAAGTATTTTCCATTCTCAGCAATAGTTGGACAAGAACAAATGAAACTTGCTCTAATTTTGACAGCAATTGATCCATCAATTGGAGGCGTACTTGTTTTTGGAGATCGAGGCACTGGGAAATCAACCATTGTTAGATCGCTCGCGGGATTATTACCAAAGCAAAATTTTGTAATAGATTGCTCCTTTAATTGCCAGAATTCATTTAGTCTATGCGATCAGTGTAAAAAAAAGAAGTCTCTTGAGTTTGAAGAACGTTCAACCCCTGTTATAGATCTTCCATTGGGGTCTACAGAAGACAGAGTTGTTGGAGCACTAAATTTAGAAATTGCGTTAACTGAGGGCAGGAAAGTGTTTGAACCAGGCTTGTTAGCCAAAGCAAATAGTGGCTTCCTTTATATAGATGAGGTCAACTTGCTTGAGGATCATATCGTTGATCTGCTTTTAGACGTCGCCGCATCAGGAGAAAACCTAGTCGAAAGGGATGGAATATCGATAAGACACTCATCAAAGTTCGTCTTAATTGGTTCTGGGAATCCCGAAGAGGGTGAACTCAGACCGCAGCTACTCGATAGATTTGGTTTCTCAGTAAATGTGGGTTCCCCCTCTGAAATATCGCAAAGAATTGAGGTGATAAAAAGAAGAGATGAGTTTGAAAGAGATCCTCAAGCTTTTTTACGGAAGTGGAGACGGAAAGATTTAACAGTTCAAAAAAAAATAATTCACGCAAAAAATACTCTAGATAATATTAAACTTGACGATAGTATTTTATCAAAGTGTGCTGAAATTTGTATCGCGGTGGGCTCTGATGGATTGAGGGGAGAACTAACACTTTTGAGGGCTTTAAGAGCACTCTGTGCATTTAATGAGACAACAAAGCCAACTTTAGAGGATATCAGAGAGATAGCTGTGTACACTCTTAGCCACAGACTGAGAAGAGATCCATTGGATGATACAAGTTCAGAGGTACGCGTGAAACGAAAAGTCAATGAACTTATAGATGGCAAATAAAATTGACTTTCTTGAGCATAAGCTCGATGCAAATGCTCTCATACAGGGCATATTAACAATTAGTAGTATCGATCCCTCTCTTGGTTCTTTATCTGTAAAAGCCAACTATTCAATCGTAAGAGAGGTTTTTCTGTCGAACCTCTTATCCCTATTAAAACCAAAACGATTGAAAAAAATTTATCCCTTCCAAAATCCAACCGACTTTGCCAAGAACATTAACATGATCGATACGCTAACCTTCGGTATGCCAAAATATAACGAAGATATATTCTCATCCGACAACCTCGCTTTAATTTTGACCAACACTGAAAAAATGGAAAAAGGTATAGCTACATTTTTGAGAGACAAAATTAAGAACAACAAAGACAAGTTCTTTATTGCATTAGACGAAAGCGAAAATGATGAAGTGCCCAGAGCAAATCTTTCTGACTATCTTATTTTTTTTATAAATCTAAATGGAACAAGATATAAGGATTTGAAAACAATTTCTCTAAATAGAAAGAAAATTGCCCAGGCTAGAGAAAATCTAGCGACAGTAGAAGTGAATAAAAAAATTCATAATTACTTAATCGGGTCCGCTGATATGTTTTCTATTTCCAATATGCACACGATTTTCAGCACCCTAAAAGTTGCTAAGGCGATATGTGCTTACAAAGGGGAAAAAACTGTTTCCAGAGAAGACATAAACCTAGCTATTTCTCTTTCCATGATACATCAAGCAAAACAAATCCCAGAATTTAGGCAAGAGAAACAAGAAGAAGCGTCCAAGGAAGAACAATTAAGGAATGATAATGAAAGTAAAGCAACCAACTCAGAACTAAATAGTGAAGACAAGAAAATGCTCATAGATGCTCTTAAAATCTCTCTCCCAAGCAACCTCATTGAGAGTCTTTTGTCAAAAAACTCTCAATCTATTAGTTTTGGGGAAGCAGCAGGATCTGGAGAAAGAAACATTAATTTCTTTGCAGGCCGTCCTATCCCTTCAATTAATAGAAAATATTCTTCTGACAAAAGAGTTGATTTGATAGGAACACTTACGAAAGCTATCCCTTGGCAAAAACTAAGATCGTCTTCAATTACAAAAAATAGAAAAATAAGCATTTATCCACAAGACATTATGATAAAAAGATTTGAGAAGCAGTCTGAAAGACTCCTAATATTTTTAGTTGATGCCTCTGGCTCTAATGCTATTGGGCGGTTAAATGAAGCAAAGGGAGCTATAGAGATATTATTATCCGATGCTTATGCCAAACGAGACAATGTTGCTCTCATTTCTTTCAGTGGATTAAAAGCTGATCCTTTACTGTTACCTACAAAATCTCTTGTGACAGCTAAGAAAAAATTGAGTTCACTGCCTGGAGGTGGTGCTACACCTTTGGCTAATGGTCTACTCGAAGCATTTAATATGGCTGATACTGCTAGATCCCGAAGTATAAAACCTATTATTATCCTGTTATCTGACGGTAGGGGAAACATGTCGCTTGATGGAGTGGGAGACCGTGTTAAGGCTATTGAGGACACTACCTATATAGCATCATTAATAAAACGAAACGCCATCAACAATATCTTTATTGATACTTCTAGAAGAAAAACACCAATGGGTGATGAACTTGCAAGAGAACTAAACGGTCATTATTTCCAATTGCCAATGGCTAATTCCAACAGCATTTCAAAAGCAATTCAGCAATCGATATAGAGCATAGAGATGGTTAATAACGCTTCAAATAATTTTTGGCCATACTCTGAATATAGCAAGTTCCTTGAGACCGATAATTTTGTTTGGCATTATCAATTAATTGGGAAACCGGGTAACCCAGTTATACTCCTTATCCATGGAGCTGGAGCTTCTTCTCATTCTTGGGCCAATCTAATACCAAAACTTCATGAGTTTCAAGTTTTGGTGGTTGACCTACCTGGACATAGATTCTCAAAGATAAAAAAAGGAATACGACCTCAACACGATACTATTGTTAGGGATTTGATAATTCTTTTTGAGTCCTTAAAGATTAAACCAAACATCTTTGTAGGTCACTCTATCGGTGCTGTAATCGTTTTGTCCTTATCCGTCATCTACGAGGGACCATTGTCATCCATAGTTCTTATAAATGGTGCTCTAGAGAGATTTGAAGGTCCAGCTGGAACGATTTTTCCATTAATGGCACGAGTGTTTTATGCAAGCCCTTTAACTAAATATTGGATAAGACTTTTTAACAGTGCCGAAACAAGTCTTAGAAAATTTCTTTCAATATCTGGGAGCAATCTTAATATTAAAAATATTGGCTACTATATGAAACTCATGACTGATGAAGACCATGTTACCGGCACTCTGGCATTCATTTCTAATTGGAATATCGGCGATATTGAAAAAAAACTTAAAAAAGTCAGTGTTCCAACTCTTTTTTTAGCAGGCATGCGCGATGGGATTGTAAATTATAAAACATCTGTAAGAGCTCACAAAAAAGCATTTAACGCTAAAATAAAGCTTTTTGAAAGTGAGGGCCATTTGATCCACGAAGTTTCAAGTGCAAAAATTGCCAAAGAAATTAATTCTCTTTGAGACCGAAGTCACACTAAGTCCCTGTAAAAATTGGTTTTTCTTTTTTAAAAAATGACTCTACAGCAGATTTGAAATCGTTGCTCAGCATCAAATTATCTTGTTCTCTCGCTTCGTGGTTGAATCTATCACAGTAAGCTTTAAAAGTATCTTCACGCATTACTTGCTTTGCAGCAGATGCCGCTAACGGCGATCTTTGCGATAATTCTTCAGCCCATATTCTTACGTCATCAATAAAGCTAGCATCCTGAAATATTTTGTTTGCCAATCCATAGTTTATACATTCCTCAGAAGATAGATGGCTACCCGAAACAATGACCTCTAAAGCTTTTCTATAGCCTAGAGATTTTTGAAGAAGATACGTTGCTCCTCCATCAGGTACCAAGCCAATATTAGAAAACACCATTGAAATACGAGAGGAGGCCGCCATCACCGTAAAATCACAATTCATAGCTAGAGCCGTTCCTATTCCAGCTGCTGATCCATGTACGGCAGCTATGAAAAGTTTTTGACTTTTTGAGATTATTTCAAATATGGGAAAATATTCATCTAAGAGCTGTTTTGAAGGAGGCATTTGACCTCCGTCATTTAAATCGGCGCCAGCACAAAAACCAGGACCCTCTCCCCTTAATATCACTATTCTCGTATCTTTATTCTGATCAATTTTCCTCAAGTTTTCAGCAAGACTTAACCGAAGTTCTGTATTAAATGTATTATAATTTTCTGGTCTATTAATTAAAACCTCGACTACGTGGTTCGTTAAATGCTCTACTTTTATAATTTCCGACATAAAATTCTTTCCTATTATAGTTTCACTTATACGACTATTGTTATTTAAGAATACAAGCTTTTAACTGACAAGTTCAATGATGAATATAGATTTTTATATAAAAAATTTTCGCTGGCTCTATATAGTATTTATTCTTACTTTTTGTTCTGCTTTTGGTCAGACTTTCTTCATTTCATTATACTCGGGAGAAATTAGGACTGCTTTCGAGTTAACCCATGGTCAATGGGGACTGATCTACTCATGCGCGACTTTATCTTCAGCAATTCTAATCCTCTTTGTGGGTGGTTATGCAGATAGGATTTCAGCTAGAAGGCTCAGCACATTGGTCATTTTTGGATTGATAGTTTTTGTATTTTTAATGGCAAACAATACTTCAACATGGGCGCTAGTTTTTATCATTCTAGGCCTCCGTTTTTTTGGTCAAGGAATGCTTGGACACATATCAATGGTCTTTTGTGGCAAATGGTTTTTCAAAAATAAGGGGAAGGCAGTCGCCGTTGCAAACTCTGGTTACACTCTTGCAGAAGCAATAATGCCCACAATTTTTGTTGCTTTAATAGGCCTTCTTAGTTGGCAGGTCAGCTGGTATGTATCGATAATAATGAGCATACTAATATTGGCCTCAGTTAGGTTTCTTGCAAAAACAGAGCGAAACAAAGGCACCAAGCCACAGAAAGAAAATCAACAGGTAGGTATGTTGAAAAAATCATGGAAGCGATCCGAGATGTTAAGGAGTTGGGTTTTTTGGGCAGCAGTGCCGGGGCTAATGACTTCTCCCATGATTACAACAACCCTGTTCTTCCACCAAGTGCATTTAGTGGAAATAAAAAGTTGGGATCTTTCAACATATGTACTATTTATTCCAGCCTATTCAGCCGCAACTCTTTTTTCTTTGTATTTAATCGGTTATTTGGTGGATAAGCTTTCCACAAAAATTATTCTACCTGTTTTTCTTTTTCCTCTCATCTCAGGCTTATTACTTTTATCGATCGCTACAAGTTACTTGGAATTACTCCTTATCTTTTTCCTGTTAGGTTTGAGCGCTGGGGCATACATTGTAGTATATGGAACTTTTTTCCCCGAATTCTTCGGATCTTTATATCTGGGATCAGTACGTACGGTTGGAGTAACCATTATGGTTTTCAGTTCTGCTATTGGACCTGTTTTGAGTGGTTATTTCATAGACTTAGGCTATCTCATTGATCATCAGTTCAAATTTTTTGCTGCATTTTCGGTATTTGCTTCCTTATTATTTTTAACTATCAATATAAGAGTGAAGCTCCCTGAAAATGCTTAGAGTAAAAAGTTCAAAAGCATATAGATCGGTCATACAGTTCATGATATTGAGATGGTTAAGAATGCTAAAATAAATACAATTGCAATTACATGGGGCTATAATGCCAAAGAAGGACTGAAACAAGCGAGTGCGGACTGTATAATTAATGACCCGAGTGAATTAGTTTAAATATTAAGAGGCCTTTAAATGGATAATCCTGAAATCATTTGGCAACCAAGTAGTGAAAGTAAAAAGTCAAGCAACCTATCTCGGTTTATTGAATCTACAAATCAAAGATACTCACAATCAATAAAAACAGAATATCAAGATATTTGGGATTGGTCAGTTAATAATATCGAAAAGTTTTGGTCTTTGATGTGGGATTTTTGTGAAATAAAAGGAATCAAGGGTACAAAAGTTTCTGAAAATATTGGGCGGATGCCTGGCGCTAGGTTTTTTCCAGATGCAAAGCTAAACTATGCAGAAAACCTACTCCGGGCTGCAGATAATGCAATAGCTATAGAGGAATTTAGAGAAGATGGGTTCTCCAATTCCCTAACCAGAAAAGAACTTGAAAGTAAAGCCCTTAGAATGGCTGGTTGGATGAAAAGCAAGGGAGTCAAAAAAGGGGATCGTGTCTGCGCTTACATGCCCAACTGTTCTGAAACAGTTATATCGATGCTCGCTGCTTCTGCCTTAGGAGCTATTTTTTCTTCCTGTTCGTGCGACTTTGGTATTGAGGGGGTCATAGATCGCTTTGAACAAATAGAGCCCAAAATTATGATTGCCACCGATGGCTACCTTTATAATGGAAAGGTGATTGATAGATCAAAGGAAATTAAAACAATATCTAACCGCCTTCCCTCTTTAGAACATATCATTGTTGTTGAATACATAAGTTCTAACAAAGAACTTGATAATTTTACAAATTTTAAAACTGTTTTTCAGTCAGACAGATTAGAGAAATATGTTTTGTGTAAATTTAATGACCCTTTATATATCGTTTTTTCATCGGGTACTACTGGCAAACCTAAATGCATAACACACAGCATAGGCGGCGTTCTAATTCAACACGCAAAAGAACACCTGCTTCATATAAATTTAGGTGAAAAGCAGAAAATGTTTTATTTTACCACATGTGGTTGGATGATGTGGAACTGGTTGGTTGGCTCCCTATTTTGTAAAAGCTCTGTAGTCCTCTACGAAGGGAGTCCATTTTATCCAAATCCCGAACAGTTATGGAAAATAGCTGATAAATCAAAAGTGAGCATATTCGGTACATCAGCAAAGTATATCGATGCACTTTCAAAATCTAATGTAGTTCCCAAGAAACACTTCACGTTGAGTGATCTACGAACTATTTGTTCAACTGGCTCTCCACTTAGCCCGGATAGTTATGATTTCATTTTGAACAATATAAAACCAGATGTGCAGATTGCATCGATTTCTGGTGGAACAGATCTTCTCAGCTGTTTTGTTTTAAGTAACCCTTTGAGCCCTGTTTTCAAAGGACAAATCCAATGCAGAGCACTAGCAATGGCCGTGGATATATTTAACGAGCATGGAGAAAGTCTAATTAACATGGAAGGTGAGCTTGTATGCAAGGTTCCATTCCCATCAATGCCCATAAAGTTTTGGAATGACCAAAATGATACAAAATACAAAGAAGCATATTTTGAAAAGTTTAAAGGGATATGGCGTCACGGAGATTGGGCCAAAATAACTGAGCGGGGTACGGTGGTAATTTACGGCAGATCAGATGCCACCCTAAATCCTGGCGGAGTAAGAATTGGTACTGCTGAAATATATAATACGGTTGAGAAACTCAATGAAATTGCTGAGTCCATCGTAATAGCACAAAATTGGAACAATGATGTCAGGATAGTTCTATTTCTAAAGTTACAAAATGACCATGAGCTAACTGAAAATCTTAAAGAAAAAGTAGTTAATCAGATAAGAACAAATCTCACCCCAAGACATGTACCAGCTAAAGTAGTTGCTGTTCCAGATATTCCTCGAACGCGTTCTGGGAAAATAACTGAGCTAGCAGTTAGAGACATTGTACATGGAAAAGAAATTAAAAATAAAGAAGCTTTGGCTAACCCAGAGGCTCTGATCCATTTTGCTAACATACCTGACTTAAATACAGGTTAATAATTTATTGCTTCCAAAAGATAGGCAGGAAAAATGCCATTGCCACTAGAAGTTCTAGCCTTCCTAAAATCATTGCCAATATTAAAATATATTTTTCGACGTCATCAAGGCTTTTGAAGCTTCCCGATGGACCAATTATTTCACCTAGCCCAGGGCCAACATTTGCTAATGCGGTAGTTGCTCCAGATATAGCAGTAATAAAATCTAGCCCACAAAAAGCTAGACTTAACGTTACTAAAATAAGGCAGGCAAAAAAACAACAGATCATTGTTACTGTTGAGCGATAAATATCTTGATCAACAAGTTTGTTGCCATATCTCAATAGAAACACTCCCTTCGAATAAATTAGTTGCCTTAAGGATGTCTTAATTACTTGTCCCAATACGATAAATCTATAGACCTTAATTCCACCAGCAGTAGAACCCGCACAACCTCCAATGAAGATTAAAAAGAAAAATAACACCGGACCTAAGGAACCATAATTCATAAAATCTCCACTAGAATATCCGGTAGTTGTTATTATAGAAACTACATTAAAAATATATTCGGAGTTAGCATATATTGATCTTGCTTCCCCACCATTTTGGTAAAGTATCAATAGTGTACAAGAAGAGAAAATAATTAGTATGAAGGTTAATACCTGTGGGTCTAACTTGGGAATATTTCGGGTAAAAAAAATTGCAACAAATACACTAAATGGTAACCCACCCACTATCATAAAAAGGATAGCAACCCACAGAACAGACGAACTATCATAATAGCCAAGAGACTCGTCATGCGTTGAAAAACCACCGGTGGCCACGGTAGTCATACCGTGAGTTAATGCATCGAATGGTGTCAATCCAACAAAAAGATACGCGACAACACAGGCCATAGATAAAATAACATAAATAATAATGATTGATCGTGAAATTTCTACTAATCTAGGAAGGGGCTTGTCAGATCGATCGGAACTTTCCATTTTAAACAACTGCATTCCTCCAATCCGCAAAAAAGGAAGTAAGATTAGCCCTAATGAAAGTATGCCAAGGCCTCCAACCCATTGCATCAAAGCTCTCCATAAAAGAATTGGCCGATCATAGCTTAAAATGTCTGTCATTATGGTTGACCCAGTGGTCGTAAGTCCGGAGGTTGCTTCAAACAGAGCATCTACAAAACTTAAGTTTGCAGAGGAACTGGCTAATGGGATTGCACATAAAATTGGCAACAAAAACCACAACATGTTCACTACTAATATGCCAAATCTTGGGGTAATCTTTGGTTGATCACCAAAACATGCAATAACCACTAAAACACAGGCTATAGCAGCAATTACTCCTGACCAAAGAAAAGATTTGCCACCCTCCCAACCAGTGAGCACAGATGTGATCCACGGAATTAACATTAAAAAGGAAAAAAATAATCCTACATATGCGACAATTAGTCCAGCTGACCTAACTTCTTTTAATAGCATCGATAGAACTTATTTGAATTTTCAAAAAATTACAATAATTGATATAGCTATAAATTTTTTTACAGATGCTACTTTATATATTTGATTTTACCTCTAGATAGTTACCCTAAGCAAATGTATCATTTAGATTTACAACTAATAATATCACCACAAAAACAACTAGAGGTGGAAGATAAATAATTAAAAATGTATCTGGATTAAGAACGAGAAGTGATTTCAGCGAAATAATGGCAACTTGCATCACCAAGGCAACCAGTGATAGGAAAATTACAATCACAGTTGTTCTATATCTTTCACTGTTGAAAACTATAAGACCCAAACCTCCAAGCATACATAAAGATATCGGAGACAAAAGCGAAGCTAACTTCATATGGCTCTCTGCCAAATATTCAGAGTAGGAATAGTCACTTAATTCAGCAAGTTCTTTAGATCTCATAATTCCTGTGAATGGTGAAACGTCGGATGGTGAAGCCGCGTAATACATGGTTTCAGGTATAAAGGAATTTAAGTTAATTCCAAATCTATCAAATCTTACAGACACTATACTCTTTTCGTTTTTCGAAGCGATCTGTAGTTCGCCATCCTGCATAATTAAATCTCTAATATTATTGTTATCTCTAATTGCAGCCTCTTTCGCAGAATATAACAGTGAATAATTATCATTCCGATCATCAAAGACAAATACTCCAGTCATTTGATTCTCTTCCAATTTATCTCTTACATAAATAGTCACGCCTGATATTGGATGTAAAAACTGCCCACTATCAATAAATTTTGTGGAGAAATTTTGCTCTATATCAAAAAAGATAGACTGAAGTTTAAAAGCACTTTTTGGTAGAACAAAAAACGTAATTAGAAATAGGATTAAACTTACAGTTAACCCAAATATAAAAATTATTTTTGCAAAAGAAAAAATTGAAAAACCTGAGCTTGTAATTGCTACAATTTCAGTTTCTGACACAAGTTTGTTCATGGCATAGAGGGTTGAAAAAAAAGCTGCAACTGGTATCACAAAATAGGCTACCTGGGGGATAGTATGTATTGCTACAGAAAGAAATGTGGCTAAAGGTTGCTTATTTAAGACCAATCCTTCAAGTTTTGGTAGAATTTGGACCAACCACAGTATAGTGATAAATGTAAATGAGAATATCAAATATGGTTTGAGTAACTCAACATATAAATATTTGCTTATCACCTTCATTTAGAAATTATTCTTTGTATATCATGTTAGGCATAATTTTTGCTATTTTTGATATGTTAATAGAACGTATTTTCTCTTACGTCAAAAGGTTAGCTCCTAAATAAGCTCGTGCAGACCACGGTTAGTCTGCGTTTTTCTTTCATTATAAAATCAATTTATATATCATACCCTAAGCATTTTTTATGAAACATAAATAGGTTAAATATATGGATACCAGTGAAAAAATCACCCTACGGGTTAGCGAGTTGATAGCTAAATATTCAACTTCCTCAAAGAGTGTTCATTATCTGCTCTGCGATCAATATCCTGCGACTAAACTTGCGTATAAAATAATAAACGAAAATATGGAAGAATATGCTCTTTCATATGGAGAGTTAAAAACTCAGTCTATTTTATTAGCAAATGGATTGAAACAAAGAGGCGTCAAAAAAGGTGATAGAATTGCCACTCTCATGGGGAAAAGCAAAGAGTACATTATCACGTTATTAGCAATCTGGAGAATAGGTGCCGTTCACGTACCCTTATTCACGGCTTTCTCTACGCCAGCCATAACACTTAGAGTAAATGGAAGTAATACTAAAATAGTCTTCTGTGACCAAAAACAGCAGTCAAAACTAAAACCATCAGATGATTTTGCACCAATTGGTAAAGTCGAAGTTATTACAACTGCTAGTTTTGATCAAACACCCAATTGGGCTTCTAGATGGGAAGATTTATTAGCGACTGATAAGTTCCTTAAGGAAGAGGTAAGTTTAGATCCAGAGGCACCCATTATTCATATTTTTACATCTGGAACAACAGGTGAGCCAAAAGGTGTTAGTCTTCCTGTGAAAGCTCTTTCATGTATAGAAGCCTATGCAGAATTTGCTTATGATTTAAGACAGACCGATATCTTTTGGAATGCAGCTGATCCAGGTTGGGCTTATGGGCTTTACTGTGGTATTCTTGCGACTTTAACCACGGGGACCCCAGCTATTTTGTTTGAAGGTGGTTTCAGTGCACAAGCAACTATTGACATAATAGAAAAGCAAAAAATTACAAATTTTGCCGCTGCACCTACAGTCTATCGCTCACTTCGGGCTGATGGAATAGAAATCTCAAATAGACATAAACTCCGATGTTTATCAAGTGCAGGAGAGCCTTTAACCCCAGAAATCAATGAATGGGCAAAGTCTTTCTTTGGCCTCTTTGTACATGACCATTATGGTCAGACAGAAACTAGTATGGTTATAAATAACCATCACCACCCAGAACTCAAAACAGAATTGCGGGATGGTTCCATGGGTAAAGTAATGCCAGGTTGGTCAGCTACTGTCCTGAAAAATACTGAAGATATACCAGAAAAACCGGGTGTCCCAGGGCGTGTTGCCTTTATTATTGATAAGAGTCCCTTTTCCTGGTTTACAGGTTATATTGGTAATCCTAAAAAAAGTGCTGAGAAATTTTCAACAAATAAAAAGTATTATTTAACCGGAGATACTGGGTCAGTAGATAAAGATGGATATTTCTACTTCTCCACAAGGGATGACGATATAATTATTATGGCAGGCTATAGAATTGGGCCTTTCGAAGTTGAGTCTGCTCTGAGCACCCATAATGCAGTTGCAGAATGTGCTGTAATTGCTACCCCAGATAAGGTAAGGGGTGAAGTAATAGAGGCTTTTGTAGTTTTAATGCCTGGAACAGAGAAAAGCGATCAACTTACTGAGGACCTTCAACGGTGGGTAAAAACAAATTTTGCTGCTCATGCATATCCAAGAAATATAACTTACGTTGGCGAATTACCGAAAACGCCGAGTGGGAAAATTCAGCGCTTTGTTCTTAGAGAGCAACGAAAAAATGAAATTTTAAGGGAACAGAATAATGGATAATATTATTGACCAAAAGGGCTTAGATCATTTAATCAGAAAAATTGTTGTTGAGAGATCCTCGAAAAGAAATTTTCTACCTGATCCAGTAAGTATCGAACTTGTTAAAGATATAATTCAAGATGCTTCACGGGCACCTTCTGGGACCAATACTCAACCGTGGAAAGTGACATGTGTCACAGGAGAAACAAAGAAAAAATTAACAAATGCCGTTTTAGAAGCTGCGGAGACAGGTAACGCCAATTTAGAATATGAATATATGCCATCTAAACTGAAAGAACCGTATATATCTAGAAAAAGAGCGGTTGGTTATGCACTGTATGAACTTTATGGAATAAGAAGAGATGACTACCCTGCAAGAAAAGCCGCGATGTTACGTAACTTCGAATTTTTTGGAGCTCCAGTTGGGCTTTTTTTTCGGATGGATAGAGAACTTTTATATGGATCTTGGCTAGACGTTGGAATGTTTATGCAAAATGTTATGATACTCGCTAGAGGTAAGGGTCTAGAAACGTGTCCCCAACAAGCGTGGTGTGAATTCGGACCTGTTGTTCACAACGTGCTGAATATTCCTGATGACGAAATAATTATATCAGGGATGTCTATGGGTTATGCCGCAAAAGCTCTTGAAAATACACTAGTGAGTGAGCGCGTGCCACTAAACGATTTTGCAACCTTTCTCAAATAATATTTATATTTATTTAAAACTTTTCTTAAGATTCATAATCAGATCCTAATCGTGATAATCTTCGTTTCAGAGCTGCAAACTCCATCTCACCTAACTTAGATCCAAAACCTTTCATCGCCTGTTGATGTACCAAATCCTGTACTTCAGTCTTAGGTAAACTAACTTTACTTGCTGCCTGTGCAGATATCTGTATCTTACAAGCCTGCTCTAAATAATACATCATAATAAATGCTTCAGGTATCGTGCGACCACACGTGAGTAATCCATGATTTTTTAAAATAAGTAATTGTTTTTTGTCTCCAAGATCTTTTACCAACCTTTTTTGTTCGTCTAAGTTTAAAGCTAGTCCTTCGTACTCATGATATCCTATCAAATCTTTGTATAACAATCCAGTTTGGCTAAGAGGTAATAACCCTTCTTCTTGACAAGACACTCCAACACCAGCAGGCGTGTGTGTGTGAATTACACAATGCATATTTGGTCTTTCACGATGGATACAAGAATGTATAACGAAGCCAGCAGGATTTATTTTATCGTCTGTTTCTGAAATGATTTTTCCATCTAAGTCAACTTTCACAAGATTTGAAGCGGTAATTTCTTCATAAAGTAATCCAAATGGATTGAGAAGAAAATGTTCGTCAGGACCTGGAACTCTAGCAGAAATATGGTTGTAAATTAAGTCATCCATACCAAAGTGTGCCATTAGTCTATAGCAAGCTGCGAGGTCTACTCGAGTGCGCCATTCCTCTATTGTTACAGACCCATTTTTTACCAGCGTTGGTAAGTTCTCATTCATTTTTTATCTCCTACTCCAGATTGAATTTACATTGTCGCATAGAACACTAAAAAGTATACAAAAATTTCTCATTGAACTTCATATTTACTAGATGTTCAATATTCAACAGTTGTGCTTTTAATAAATTAAAATGACAATTTTTTATAAAGAAAAAAATTGGTAGTTCACTCAATGACTTTTAATTAAGTAAAATTTATACCAATTTAAATTTAGTTTTTTGAACCCAATGTGAAGGCCCAATTTTTTATATGCTTTTTCCCACCAGACCTTGCATATTCGTGATAATAATTATACTATTTGTCTCTTGAAGCTCTGCTTTAATTTAGATTTCAAATATAGTGCGAGGGGGTAGTTTTGGGATTATATGAAGTTTATTTGCAAGAAATAATAGAGCGTGCAAAACTAGGGCTTGGTCCGAAGCCTATTGATCAAGGAAACCTATTAGAAGAAATTATAGATATAATTTTGGGGACAAAGTCTTCTGGTAGAGATGATGCTGTAAAGCATTTCATATACAATGTATTGCCCGGTACCACCAGCGCCGCTTCAGTCAAAGCAAAGTTTTTAAAGAGACTTGTCCTAAATGAAGATAGTGTTGTAGAGATTGATCAAAAACTTGCTTTTGACTTACTATCACACATGAAAGGTGGGCCATCTGTAGAGGTTCTTTTAGACCTAGCCTTTCATGAAGATACTAAAATTGCAGAACAAGCCGCTAACGTGCTAAAAACGCAGGTTTTTCTTTATGAAGCAGATACAAACAGGCTTGAGGAAAAATATAATGCTGGTAACAAAATAGCTGAAGATATATTAGAAAGTTACTCTAAAGCGGAGTTTTTTACAAAGTTAAGTGCAATTCCAGAAAAGATAAAGGTGGTTACCTACGTTGCTGCAGAAGGCGACATTTCTACTGACCTACTGTCACCTGGTAATCAAGCACATTCTCGTTCAGATAGAGAACTTCACGGACAGTGTTTTATATCTAAAAAGGCTCAGGATGACATCTCACAACTTAAGAAAGCTCATCCTGACAAAAGTGTTATGCTTGTTGCTGAAAAAGGCACAATGGGAGTTGGGTCATCCAGGATGTCTGGTGTAAATAATGTGGCGCTTTGGACAGGTAAGAAGGCTAGTCCTTACATTCCTTATGTAAACGTAGCTCCAATAGTAGCTGGAACAAATGGTATATCACCAATTTTTCTAACTACTGTTGGGGTGACAGGGGGTATTGGAATAGATTTGAAAAATTGGGTTAAAAAGAAAGATTCTGATGGAAATATTATTTTAAATAATGATGGTGAGCCTATTTTAGAGCAATTATATTCTGTCGAAACAGGAACAGAACTTATCATTAACACCAAAACAAAGAAGCTATATAATAAAGAAGAAACTAAGGAATTAGTAGATTTAAGCTCATCATTCACCAGGCAAAAGGTAGAATTTATGAAAGCTGGAGGATCCTATTCTATAGTCTTTGGAAAAAAACTTCAAAATTTTGCAGCTAATATATTGAACAAAGATCCTGCAACGGTATTCGCTTCACCGAGAGAAATCCATTCCGAGGATCAAGGACTTACAGCGGTTGAAAAAATATTTAATAAAAACGCTATTGGCCTTACAAGTGACAAAAAGCTTGTCGCAGGCTCCGATGTGCGAGTAAAAGTAAATATTGTAGGTTCACAGGACACTACTGGACTTATGACTTCACAAGAATTAGAAGCGATGGCCGCTACCGTTATATCTCCATCACTTGATGGCGCATATCAGTCAGGATGTCATACGGCTTCTGTCTGGGATACAAAGGCTCAAGATAATATCCCTAGATTAATGCAATTTATGCATGATTTTGGTCTCATAACTGCTCGAGACCCAAAAGGTATTTATCACTCGATGACAGATGTAATACACAAAGTGCTCAATGACCTCACAATAGACGATTGGGCTATTATTATTGGAGGAGACTCACATACTAGAATGTCAAAAGGTATCGCGTTTGGAGCAGATTCTGGCACCGTTGCACTCGCTCTTGCGACTGGCGAGGCAACAATGCCCATTCCCGAATCTGTAAAGGTCACTTTTAAGGGAGACTTGCATAGCCATGTTGATTTCAGAGATGTTGTTCATTCTACACAAGCGCAAATGTTAAAACAATTTGGCGAAAATGTTTTTCAAGGAAGAGTTATTGAAGTGCATATTGGAACTTTGATGTCCGACCAAGCATTTACCTTCACTGATTGGACTGCTGAAATGAAAGCAAAAGCCGCCATTTGCATTTCCAATGACGATATTTTAATAGACTCTCTGGAGATATCAAAAAAACGAATAAAGAAGATGATTGAAAGAGGAATGGATAATAAAAGGCAAACTTTAAAAAGATTGGTAGATATAGCGTCTTCAAGAATAAAAGAGATTAAATCTGGAGAGAGACCAGCTCTAAAGCCAGACAAAGGTGCAAATTATTTTGCAGAGGTTGTAGTGGATTTGAATGAAATCAATGAGCCAATGATTGCAGACCCAGATGTTAGCAACGTAGATATTTCTAAGAGATATACCCACGATACTATAAGACCAATATCTTATTACAGAGCGGAAAAAACTGTTGATCTAGGTTTTGTTGGCTCATGTATGGTTCATAAAGGGGATATGAAAATTGTTGCTCAAATGCTGCGTAATCTTGAAAAAAAATCAGGTAAAGTAAACTTTAAGGCGCCTTTAGTGGTGGCAGCACCTACATACAATATTATAGATGAGCTCAAGGAAGAAGGAGATTGGGAAATTTTACAGAAATATGCAGGATTCCAATTTGACGACAATAATCCAAAGCAAACTCCAAGAGTAGAGTATGAAAATTTATTGTACCTTGAAAGACCAGGATGCAACCTGTGCATGGGGAACCAAGAAAAGGCTGAAAAAGGCGATACAGTTCTTGCAACATCCACGCGTCTTTTTAAAGGTAGAGTGGTAGAAGATTCTACCAAAAAAAAGGGAGAGTCACTTCTTGCCTCAACTCCAGTAGTAGTGCTCTCAGCTATATTGGGAAGAACACCGACATTGGACGAATATAAGGACTCTGTTAAGGATATTGATCTTACAAAATTCAAACCTCCAATAGAAAAGCCTTTAGATACATTATCTGTGCATTTTTGAAATTAGTGCGTATTGAGGATCATTATAAAACCCAGCCGGTAAACTTTATATCTTACAATTATTTTTGTTTAACCATTAAGTTTAATCCAAAGTAAGATTGTAGTATTATTTTTGCAGAGCTTTATTTAAGCTTCTTTTTTTGTATATTTCTAAAATATATTTGATCAGCTTTTGAACCACTACACTATTTTGTTTGATATAATCTAAACCTCTTTTTATCTTTTTTTCTCTATGGTTAGCACTGGAGTATTTTACCAATGCGCTGAAAATCTCATACCTGTTAACGACAACATCCGATATGCCTAATGAAGACAATTTTTCATAACCGGGCTCAAGCATTTTGGGACCGTGAATAACTACAGAACTCGCCTGCAATGCCTCAAATGGGTTTTTACCTTCCTTTATTTCCTTAAAATTTAACGAGTTACCTATAAACGAAATAAATGCTAACTTGTACCACAACCCTAGCTCTCCAACTCTATTTATGACTAAAATTTCTGTATTTTTTTTTGGCAGGTCACAGTAATCGCTTCTCTCTAAAATTGAATTCGAAATACGCGAGGCTTTTTTTACTGTATATTTGCTCAATTCTATGGACCTTGGTATCATAATTAAAACTAAGTTTGGTAGTTTGGACTTTGCTAACTCATAAGCTTCCAAAATTTCATTTTCCTCACTATCATGTAATGAGGCTGCAACCCAGATCAATTTACCTTTAAATATGATTTTTAATTTTTCTTCTATGATACGTGTATCTGGAAAGATTGTTCCTGCTACTTTTAATGGTCCATTAACGGTAATCTTGTCTTCAGCGACACCAAAGTCTATAAAATATTTTTTTGATGATTGATCTTGTACAAAAATATGGTCAAATTCTTTAAGTGTTTCTGAAAATAGCGTCCCTAAACGCTTTCTTGAAATTTTCTTTTTTTTATTCATTCTCGCATTAATAAGAAGAAGCGGAATTTTTCTTTCCTTTAACTTGCTGGTTCTTAGAGGCCAAATATCTAATTCAGAAAATAAAGCCATTTCTGGTTTCCAATAGTCTAAAAAGTTCTCCAATGCGTGATAATTATCAACGGGCGCAAACTGGTGGATAATATTTTTGCTCAATGGAATATTTTCCAAAGCAATTTTTGATTGAAGTGTCGAGCTAGTAAGTAGAAGAGTATGATCCGAAAATACTTTTGATAACTCTTCTAAAAATAATGTTAAAGAAAGAGTCTCACCTAAACCTAAAGCGTTTATCCAGATTAAATCCTTTTTTGGCCGCTGTTCCTTATAATATCCTAGCTTTTCTCTAAATCTTGCTTTATCTTCTTTTCCTTTTAACCTTCTTACAGCCAAAATAAGAACCCAAATAGGGTAATTAAAATTACACAAGAACTTGTAGAGAGCTAACAACTTTTAGTACCAACCTTCTCTTAAGAAAGTACTTACATTACCACCACGTCTTAACAAACTCATCCTTTTTCTCTGGATCGGGTTTGTGCACCAACTAATCAACATCAGACTTTCTATTATATTTGAATGTTATCTTGATATTTGACATTTCGTTTTTAGTTTTAAAATGTAAGTATCACATTAAACTCCAAAAGCAAATTTGCTATCAAATGTAAAAAGTTTAATAAATCTATGTCCTGCGATTCTGGAGAACTTAAAGATAAGTAGCAGATCTTAAGATTACTGTAGAAGACCCCTAAAAACATTTAAATACCACCAGCTGTATCGGTCACAAATATCAATTACTCCAATAAATTACAAGAAAAGATATTTCCCCAATACACGGTAAACGACTAGGGGCTTTCAAAGAAATCGTAATTATTAGAAATTCTTGATAATCGGAGTATGATACTTTTTCAGTTTTTTCAATATGACCAGTAAATAAAAAAATTAAGGATCTCAATATTGATATAAGTTTACCATCAATATTATCGATGAAAACAATATCTCACCTTCTTTATAGGATTAGGAGAATATTGGCTTTTATATTACATTGGGCGGAAAGGGTGCTGTAAAGAAATGAAATATTCCTATAAACTGGCTAAAAAGTTATTCCCTAAACACCTAATAAGTAAACATTGGGATATTTATCCTCCCGATTTTTACAAGGACTTATTTAATGAAGATAAAATAAAAAGCTTTAGAAGCAATGAACTGAGTTTAAAGTTAAATGACTCTTTAGAAAAAGCAGTACTCTCAAGAACAAAAAAAGTTCTCAATCAATTGGGTAGAATTACTGGAAAAATGTTTATCGAAAAAAATAAAGAGATACTTGTCGGCAATCCAAAAACAATTAAAATTTTTGATAAAGCTTATGACTATCATGATTTATTCATCATTTATTTTTATCACACTCTATCTCCAATCTTATCTGAAAAAGACAAAAATGCCCATTTTTTTGTATGTGAGATAGGTGGAGGTTACGGAGCGCTTGCCCACTGCATAAAAAAAAATTTCCCTAATGCAGTTTGTTTGCTATTTGACCTGCCAGAACAAAACTACATTTCCAATTATTATCTAAGAAAATTGAACCCAAGTGCGAAAATTCTCAACCTAGACGCTCTTATAAAAATAAAAAACATAAAGTCTGTTGATGATCTTCAAATAAAGAAAATTGATCTTGTAGAGTATGATTTCATCATATTACCAGGATATCTAATTGAAAAAATACAAAGTAACTTCATAGATGTTTTTATTAATACGAGGTCCTTCATGGAGATGAATATTGAAACCGTAAACTTTTATTTTTCAAATATACATCGAGCAATAAATAGGAATGGGGTGTTGTATTGCGTGAATCGGTACTTAAAGAAAACATCTGGTGATGCTATAAAGTTCAAAAACTTTCCATTTGACGAAAAATGGTCTTTTGAGATATCAAGAAAAAGTTTTTCTCAGCCACTTATACATGAGGCCTTATTAAGGCGAGTTAATTATAAGAATTATAAACTAAGAAAAGAATTGATGAGACTTAAACCATATGATGTTAATTTCTTTAAAAGTTTGTTTTACTATAAAACTTCATAATAACTTAAAGCAAGAAATTATTGGGAAAGAAGATGCGTGAAGATTTACTGATAAGTGAGTTTAGAAAACCTCGGCAAATGCTAGCTGACCAGGAATATGACGGTCATTTGTCTATACACGACAAAAAGATGGCTGAAGACCTTGGATTCTCCGGTGCCCCGATTGAAGGGCCCACGCACTTTAGCCAATTTGTGCCTTTGCTTCACAAAGTTTTTGGCAATGACTGGTTTACAAAAGGCTGTATCAGTGTCCACTATCAAAATATGGTAGTGGAAGGAGAAGAAGTCCAGGCGATGATAGAGAAAGCTCCCAACTGCTCGGGCATTGCAAGGATCTCCGCACAGAAGCGGGACGGTACTTCGGTTTTGACTGGGACAGCATCTTTAGGTCCAGATTATGGTGAGACTGAAGTAGATAAAAGATTGGCCAAGCTCCGACCTCCATCTCAGTTGGTCATTTTAAGAGATTTAAAAGTGGGGCAGAAGGGAACTGGTAATCCTGAGAGTGTGCGAATGGATATGGATCAGAATATGGGTGATATGTATCCTTTTTCAAACAAACAAAAGTTGGAGAAGATTACGGAAACCCATGAATTCTACAAGAGTGAAACTCCATGGGGAGGGCCCATCATTCCTCTGGAAATGATTAGCGTCTTGACAAATTACACAAATTATCTTTCTGGCTTTATAAGTAGAGGCCCTGCAATTGGGTTGTTTGCAAGTCAACAAATCAAAATGATAGATGGACCTTTGATGATAGGGAAAGACTATCTACTCGAAAGAGAAATTATTGCCCTCAGTGAAAGCCGCAGAACAGAGTCTAATTGGGTTCTTATAAGAGTTTTATGTGCTAATTCTAAAAAAGTGAAGGCAGAAGTGATTTTAAATTCAGCAACGCTCAAGGAATCCTATGCCAACTATAAGGCTGATGCCGCCGATCTGGGTAAAGATTTATCCCTCTGATCACTAAAAAATATTCAACTTAATTCTGGTGCCAAAATCTCTTGAATGTAATATATTACTTCAGCAATTGGCATA